>NZ_CP089980.1:1835000-2152500 GCF_021389955.1 Fulvivirga maritima | reverse complement strand
ACCATCACCATAAGAATCTTCTAATATTAAATCATAATCACCATCAGCCAAACACATCAGGGTTTCCATTTGCATATTAGCATATAACTCATCATTAGAAAATACAATAGAACCTTCATCATCTAACACATACCAAGAAGTTTCTTCGGGATAGTTATCAGTATTAAGAGTTAATATAAAGCCCTCGCCTGCCTCTTTCTGAAAATTCACTGCAGAACTATTAATATTATTCGAGGCCTGATCATCATCTCCCCTATTAACGGATAAAATTTCTAAAATCACTGTATTTACTCCCTCTTCCAAGTCAATCAAAGGCAAATCTAAAAACATGATTTCTCCAGGTCGGAAAAACAAATTATCCATTGAATAAGCTTCAAGTCCTAATTCTTCTACACCATACTGATAAACCATAGATGTGATAAGAGTAGTTCCGTTATTTTCTACATATGCTCTACCGGCTGCTTTATCTATACAAAAGGACAGTTCTCCTGCAACGGGTTCCTCAAGTACTACACCAAGATCTGTTGAACTAACAAAAGGAATAGAAAAATTAAAAAATACACTATCTGGATCTTCGAAGAAACCAGCGTCAAAATTAGGATGATCACCAGGAATAGTAACTATTTCAGTATTATCATCTAGAAAAAAGGGAGCTATAGCCATCATAAATACCATCCCCATAAGAATCATATAGGATAAATGTATAATCTCCGTCTTCTAAGCATATAGCAGATATATCTAGGTCATTAGCTGAAAATGTATTATTGAAAAAGATTACATTTCCATTATTATCTTGAATAGCCCAAGAAATTTCTTCAGGATATTCATCTGTCTGTGTTACTACTTGCAATCCAGTAGTATTTTCAAAAATATCTATTATATAAGAGACCTCAACTTCATTATCATTAGTAGGATTACCATCTTCTTCTGCTATACTAACAGCATAACTAAATTCACCTTCTACCGCATGAACTATATCTGGCATACTATAAGCAATTGTTTCACCAGGCTGTAGCACCTCAAAGTTAGCCGTAATAGGTATTTCATTGCCATTTTGATTGATCAGCAGGTCTATACTACTAAAAGTTTCTGTTCCTCGATTTTCAATTTCAACCACAGGCGATACTGTTACTTCTCCTTCACAAGAGAAATAGGTTTCACCATTCTCCACTCCTGATATCCGAGCAATAGCAGCATCAAACGCTGGTATTTCCGCCAAATGGTTTCCCGGGTCGCTATCATCTGCATCATAAGATGTGATAGTCCAATCAACAAAACTAAAAACACCGGCATTAGCAGTAAGTACATAACTATTCCTTACTGCTCGTGCATCTTGATAATCCCAATCCTGTCCGTTGCCATCAATACCAACTTGACCGAAGACATCAATGGCCATATTCAGGTTATTATCGTACAATTCATACACATCGTTACCATCAGCATTGACATCTGCATCTATCAAATCTGGAGTAACTCCTGCAAAGTTACTGCCCCAAGTGCCATCAAACTCGGATTTAGAGAATACAAATGTACCACCGGGCTCTATGGTAGTGCCCTCTGGAATATCGATAGAAACACTATGCTCACTTTGCCCATTAAAATAAATACGAAGTGATACATCGCTCAAGTCATAAGCTTCCGTATTACTATTATAGAGCTCTACGAACCTTGGCAAATCTGCTGTTTCTGTACCATCTACAATTTCACTAATGAAAAGATTAGGAAAAGCAACCAAATGCACAGTAGAAAACTCGAGCTGCGCCCTTCTGGGAGAGTTTAGAAGTGCGATATCAATTCTGGATTTCTGATCTTCTGTAAATATATTCATACAGGCATCATCTGTGTAATCCATATAATTTTCAATCATATCCATTGAACCACAACTTTCATGCTCTGAACATCCATAATTTGGTTCACTTGCAGCTGGGGTATCATCACAATAATCATCTACACTACAACCTCCGTCTCCCCAGATGTGTCTAAGCCCTAACCAATGACCTACTTCATGAGTTGCAGTACGACCGATGTTGAAATTTCCACCATCAGGATTAGCTAAATTTTCACCTCCTACAGTAGAGGTTAATAAAACAACACCATCCGTTGAAGCTGGTCCTTCATCATCTTCCATACCTGGTAGTTGTGCCAAACTTGGAAATTGAGCGTATCCTAAAATATTACAGTTTATCTCCATAATCCAAATATTAAGATACTGATTAGCATTCCAGCCAGACTCCGGTTTTATTACCTCTTCTATATAAGTTTCATCGAGACCAAAAGATGTGCATACCCCATAAGGAGGAGCGCTCCAGCCCATATCATTACGATCAATTCTATTTATACCTGGTTCTTCCAGTATTTGACCATCTGCACCAATTAATGCTGGCGCAAACTCAACCAGCACATCAGCACCTACAGGGTTATCATTATAGCCTAATGTTCCTTCTCTTTTTCTATAATCGAAGTTTAGCTGTTCTATCTGTGCCTCTATTAATGCTGCACTGATATTATCTCCACTGCCTACTGGCTCACCATTATGAATTACATGAAATATGACAGGAATGGTAAAGACATCTCCAGGCTCTCTGTATTGAGATGATGATTTACGTTGTTTAGAAAAGTCTTTTAAAGCCTTTTCATAATCATCAATAGACTTTAACTGAGGGTATTTACTCCGTAAACGTTGTTCATATTCGTAGCTAAAACATTTTCTTTCCTGGCCTTGAGAAAACAAAGGAGTAATTAAGAAAAGAAAAAATATAATTCTGCCGAACAGACAGGAAAGTAGATTTTGGTTCATAGATTAGGTTTTAAGATTAAAAATGGAGTTTAATAAACTAAAATCCGTCCTTAAAACCTAATTCAACATAGAACTATTATTATATAATATTAATTCTTTGGCTTTTTGTACAATGGTACGGTACTACAAGGCTCGCCATACATGATACTAGAAACTACCGGCCTTAGTTTTTGGGTTACTTCTACATAAGCAAACTCCGGAACCAACAAATCACTGCACCCTTTAACTACTACTTTTTTATCTTGATATTGCTGAACGTCAATTTTCGCAATAGCATGTGTGCAAATCAGTTTTTCTAAATCTGTCAAATCTCCATAAGCTACGGTTTTAGCATATGGTTCTAATTTGGTAGTGACGAGCATATATGCCCATGAAGGAATAATAGCATCAGCAGTACAAGTGAGTGCTACATGATTGCCCTCATATTGAGCCCAATCATGATCTTTTACATAGCCACGGAAATCCTTTTCTTTAAGAATCATTTCCTGAAATAACCAGTCTTTAAGATCAAACACCATTCTCTCCGATTTATCGATAAAGTCAGTAAGGTCTAAGGTTATTAACGGACTATTAGCTACTCTATTAATAATTTCTGTTTCTTCAGACATAATTCTATTTTTTTACATTGAACGGCCTCAACGCTTCTTAGGTTGAGTTACTCGAAACTCTTTAAGATAAAATGGCTCATAATAAGCTACATCTTCGAATATTTGTTCTTGAAATTTCTCAAAGGCCAACTTACCCACATATTCAGCATTCATAAATGGCAGATCAATAAATGAGGCATTTTCATGAGTTATCGCGGTTCTGCATTTGCCTGCACCATTACCGGCAAAAATAATTTCTCTTTCATTAAGTAATTCTACAAAACTTAACTCATCAACAATCTTGGGTGCCGTCTCTTGTATTTGACTCAAACTATTATCTGCAACCATGCAATAGACTTCCATCCGGCGAGCGTCAATCATTGGGCATAAAAGTGCATTAGTATAATTTACCTGATTCATCCCGTAGGCCATAGCCTCTAAAGTATTGATACTAATTAAAGGTATGTCTAATGAAAAGCTAATGCCTTTTGCTGTGCTAACGCCAATTCTCAAGCCTGTATAAGATCCCGGGCCACCAGAGACTGCCACTGCATCCAGATCTGAAAGTTTATAACCACACTGCTTCACCAATGCATCAATAATAGGAGCCAATAAACCTGAATGTGATTTTTCAATATATAAGTTCTGACTACCGAGAATTTCACCTTGATTTAATAAAGCCACCGAACAGATAGGAGTGGCTGTTTCTATACTTAGTATTAATGACATTTAGTTAGTTCCTGCGAGTATGCTTTTGTATTTCTGTGAATCATTTAAAACTGAAATGGCCTTTTGAACATCTTCATCATTTCTGAAAGAAGCTTCGATTTCACCTTTTTGATAAAAGTATCTTGCTGCTATCTCTACTTCCAGCGCCTGAGCAATTTCATCTTGAAAAGTTTCCAGATCCAATTCCTTGTTATGCTTCACTTTTGTTTTGAGATCCATTAACTGCTTATGGATATCTTCATAATATTTCTCTTCTTTAGATGACTCTTCCAAGGCATCTATTTCCTTTTCGACCTTAGTAGTGTAGTCATAATTTTTATCACTAAGCCATTTTTTAAACTGGTCATAGTCACTATCAGAAAGTTGAAAATTCTTAGCATTAGCCGGGGCATTGTGCTCAGCTGCATATTGGGTAGCATAATTAAAGACCAACCCTTTTGTAACCAGACTCATGGTAATGGGGGCATAATACTCATGATCAATTTTAATATCAGGATCTAAGCCCTGCCCATCATATACCACTCTACCACTAGTAGTTTTAAATTCAGTTTTTAATGAATCAGCAAATTTACTTACCGAGCCATCATCATTTCTATGAGCATAATCAAGGGCCTGGATACAGCGGCCACTAGGAATATAATATTTTGCAGTAGTAACCTTAAGCTGAGCATTGTAACTAAGCGGCCTGGTGGTTTGCACAAGTCCTTTTCCAAAAGTTCTTGTACCTATTAGAATACCTCGGTCATAATCTTGAATAACACCTGAAACTATTTCGGCAGCAGAAGCGCTCCCGCCATTAGTAAGTACTACCAAGGGTATCTCAGTATCTACGGGGCTATTTAGCGTTTTGTAGCTTTTGTTCCAATCTGTGACCTTTCCTTTAGTAGACACCACTTCCTTATGCTTATCTATAAACACATTGCTCACATTAACCGCTTCACTCAGTAGACCCCCAGGATTGCTTCGTAAATCTAGAATGATGGATTTTGCTCCACTTTCCTTCAGGCTTTCGACCGCATGAGCCACTTCTTTACCTGCCTCTGTAGTGAAGTCTTCCAATTTGATATAACCAACTCCTTCTGACACTAATCCGGAATAGCGGACATTATCCACCGTGATTTTTTCTCTCTTTATATGAAAATCAAGCGGCTTCTCCTCACCATATCTTTTAACAGTAACATCTACATCTGTCCTGGCCTGACCTTTCAGCAACAGACTGACTTCTGATACACTTTTTCCTTCCACATCATGGCCATTGATATTAATGAGCTCATCTCCTATTCTCAAACCAGACTTAAAGGCAGGAAAGCCTTCATAAGGCATGGTAATCAGTGTTTTGTCTCCCACTCTGCCAATCATAGCCCCTATACCCGCATACTGGCCGGTAGTCATGGTTCTGAAATTTTCTATTTCATCTTCAGGAATATAACTGGTGTAAGGGTCAAGAGAGCCCAGCATAGCATCTATGCCTGTTTCGATCATTTTATCAGGATCGACCTCATCTACATAATAGGCATTAACCTCTTTAAATAATGTGGCAAAAATATCCAGGTTCTTGGCTATTTCGAAATATCGCTCAGTAGGAGCCATAAACGAAACCAAGGTGATAAGCGCCAGGGAAGGGATTATTATCTTAGCCTTTAGTAGTCTCTTCATCATTGTTATGCTTTAAGGTCGACATTTTATTCAAACGCTGGCTAACAGAAATGAGTTTCTTTTCGATATTACGAAAAGGCAAAATTTCTTTAGCCGTATAAATATAAGCAATTTGAAATTTCACAGGAGCCTGGAATTGGGGCTTGTTCAAACGATAAGCTTCGCGAACCCTGCGTTTCACCTTATTGCGGTCTACAGCCTTTTTAAAATTTCTTTTAGAAACGGCTATGAGTACCTGATTTTCATCAATATCAGAAAAGGGCCTATAAAAGACCTTAAATGGATACAAATAAAAAGAGGAACCCTGTGAAAAGAGTTCCTGGATATATTTCTTCTGGGAAAGTCTTTCTGACTTTCCAAACGTGTTTAATCTCATCTCAAGTGGTTTTTTTCAGCCAAATGAAAAAAACAACTTACACGGATACTTTAAACCAGCAAGCTGGCTCAAAATATTATTTATGAGTTTTCTCGTCAGAAACAGTAAGTTTCTTTCTGCCTTTAGCTCTTCTTCTAGCTAACACTGCTCTGCCATTTACAGACTCCATACGAGATCTGAAACCGTGCTTGTTCTTTCTTTTTCTTTGCGATGGTTGAAATGTTCTTTTCATTTTGATATACTTTAATCCTTCTTAGTTAAAAAAGAGAGGAGTCACCTTCACTTTAATTTTTTCCGGGCTGCAAAGATAGCGAGTATTTTCACAAATGCAAACTACCTTCTGAGATTTGTTACAAAGAGCAATTTTAGTAATAATTTCTTAATGTCGCTTCGTAATATGTCTATTTTTACAAAAAAAAGAATCAATGCGTTATAATATATCATTTCCCAACCCTCTACAGCACTTTATAGAGGTTGAAGCTGAGATCAAAACAGAAAATAAAAAGTCCATAAGCCTATATCTTCCTATGTGGCGACCTGGGCGCTATGAAGCTACTAATTATGCTAAAAACATTAAAAACTTCGAAATTATTGATGGTCATGGAAATGCTGTTTCGTATGTAAAGACATCTCATAGCACCTGGGAAGTAGCTACTGAAGGACTTGGAGAGATACAGGTTCGCTATAAGTACTGGGCTTATAAAATGGATGCTGGTAATAGCTACTTTGATGAAGATCTTATCTATATCAATTTTGTAAATTGCCTTATTTACACTAAAGATTCGATAAATGATTCTTGTGAAGTGGCTCTTGATTTACCGCATTCGTATGAAATTGCCTGTGGCCTGGAGCAAAAAGACAATATTTTAATAGCAAAAGATTACTACGAATTAGTAGACAGCCCTATGATAGCCTCTGCTAATTTGGAACATTATACTTACACAATAGGTAGTACAGCTTTTCATATCTGGATCAGCGGACAACATAATCTTGATACCGCTACCCTACAGGATCACTTTTATAAATTCAGTGAAAAGCAAATTGAAATTATGGGTGAATTCCCCGAACCCACCTATCACTTTCTACTGCACCTACTACCTTATAAATTTTACCATGGGGTAGAACACCATGATTCTACGGTAATATCAATAGGGCCTGGCGTTACTGAAGACAAAGAAGAGCTTTATAATCAATTGCTAGGAGTAAGCTCGCACGAACTATTTCATGCGTGGAATATTATAAAAATAAGACCTAAAGAGCTTCAACCTTATGACTTTAATAAAGAAGTAACATTCCCTACAGGCTATGTGGCTGAAGGGTTTACCACTTATTACGGAGATCTGTTTTTAGCTAAAAGTGGTGTATTCTCAAGAGACAGTTATTTCAATGAATTGAACTTACTTTTCAAAAGACATTTTACAAATTTTGGCAGGCTAAGTTACTCTGTAGTAGATTCTTCTATTGACTTATGGATAGATGGATATGCACTTAATTTTCCCGATAGAAAAAGTTCGATATATGTAGAAGGCGCTATGGTAGCCCTATGCCTTGACCTGATGCTGAGAAGAAAATCTGACAACAAGTATTCGCTTGATGATATTATGGTGATGCTTTGGAAGCAGCATGGAAAAACGGCTATTGGCTACACCTCAAAAGATATTCAAAATTTATGTGAGGAATTATATGGAGAGAGTTTAGATGAATTCTTCAAAACGCATGTGCACGGAACCGCGCCCAAGGAAAAACTGATTAATGAACTTCTACAACACGTAGGCTGTGAATTGACCATTTCAGATGCCAAAAATCCTTTTGAAAGATTTTTCGGGTTAAAAATATCTACTAACCCAACGGTGCCGAATGCTAACCCGAAAATAGTTCATATTGCTCCAGGATCAATTGGAGAGAAATATTTCTCTCTAAATGATGAAATTATTTCAGTAAATAATGAGCCGATGGACCTGGAAAATATTGCAAAATACGAAGCAGGAAACTATGCATTTGAAATTAGTAGAAACTTTAACAAACAGCTGAATATCAATGTCAGCAGTACTGATCAAAGTTTTTTCACGCAATATAAAATTCATGTAAAAGCTGATGCAAGTGAGGCTCAAAAAGCTGCTTTTAAAGGCTGGACTGGCGTAGAATTATTTTAGCAATAAAAAGGCCGTCTCAAAAGCAATTTTTCAAGTCGTAAAGACTAATTAACCACTTCTGAGACGGCCCATTCTTATGTATTATTTTTTATCAAGGTTTAAATATATCATCACTCACTTCAGGATTAACCTGAATCTCTGAGGCCTGAATATTTAGCTTCATAGCTCCCATAGGTTGAGTTATAGAATGCGCAAAAAACACACCCGATACTTCTTTATAATCTCCCATATCAGTAGCCACATTTACAGTACCTTGTGGTGTTTCCAGGTTTCTGGCCACTCTAATTTTAAAACCCGTTTCCACATCATAATACTCGGTAACTTTATTGCCTGAAGGATAAGTTAGCTCTACTGCATAAGCATCAATACCTTCCACTTTTTCTACTCCTGCAAGTTTAGTCTCTACTCCAAGTTCCTCATATTTCATTTCAGGAAATATGTAGCCTTCTATCATCAATTGTTCTTTTGCTGTCTCATCAATCGGCACATTATTACCCATTTGTGACACAGAAACTTCCTCTCCATTAACCACTTGTTTGCTCATAACATTACCCGCCATGCTTACTTCCAGCAACACTTTTTTAGGTTCTTTTTTAATGGATGTAATAGTGATTGATCGGCCACCCATATCAGCTCCCATTACTGTTTTTATGGACTTCACTTTATTCAAAGCTGCCTTACCACCAATGGCCTTAATATAATTATCAATTACCTTATCGGCAGTGAGACCTGCTGGCACCTGCGTTTTATCCTGCGGATCATATTCATTACCATAAATATCATAGTATTTCACAGGACCAAAGGTCTTAAGCTTATCTGCTACTTCTGAAGCTTTACCAACTACCAATATATTAGCATGATCAGGCTTGATGTATTTATCGGCCATAGCTTTTACCTCTGCCAGAGTGGTAGAAGATACATTTCTCAGGTAGTTCTGATAATAATCTTCCGGCAAATTATAGCGAGCGGTGTTCAAAGCAAAACTAGCCACAGTAGAAGGTTGCTCAAGAGAACGTGCAAAGCTACCAACAATAGAAGCCTTGGCTGCATCTAACTCGCTTTGCTCTACTTGTTCATTTCTGATCTTCTTTAACTCCTTCATGAATTCATATACAGCGCTATCTGTAACTTCATTTCTTACACTAGCTGAAGCCGAGAAACCACCAATAAGTTTATCACTAGAAATAGAAGACCTGGCTCCGTATGTAAAAGCTTTATCTTCTCTTAGGTTTTGCATGAGACGAGAAGAAAAACCACCACCCAAAATCTGATTCATCACAGATGCTTTGATCACATCTGGCTGACCTGGCTTAAGCTCTACAGGATAGGTAACAGAAATAACTGACTGTACACTGCTTGGCCTATCTACCATAGCTACCATAGTTTGATCCGGAGCCTGTGGTTGCTCATAAGAGACTTGAGGAACATCTCCCTTTTCCCAATCATTAAAATATTTCTTTACCAGTTTTTTGGCATCCTTAAATGAGATATCTCCCACTACAGCCATATAAGCCACGTTAGGTTTGAAATAAGTATTGTAATAATTCTTAATATCTTCCACCGTAACATTTTCAACCGTTTCTTCCGTAGTAAGCTCTCCATAAGGGTGGTCTTTACCATAGGTTAAAACAGCCTCCACATTAGATGCTATCTCATTAGGACTTTCTTTTCCTGCAGCTATGGCTGATAAGGTCTGCTTTCTGATTTTCTCTAACTCATCTTCAGGAAAGGCAGGGTGAAATAACACATCAGTCATCAGCTGAAGCAACTTATCTGTATGCTTAGATAATGAAGAGCCATATACACTATTAGAAGAGGCTCTTAAAGAAGCTCCTATAAAATCTACCTCCTCATCTAGCTCCGCTTTAGTGTAATTAGTAGTTCCGCTCCTTAAGAGCTGTCCCGCCATAGTTACATAGCCGGCCTTTTCTTTTTCAAGAATAGGATCATTATCGAAAATCAAAGAAAAAGTAGTTCTCGGTATTTTATGATTTTCTACCACAAATACTTTTAAGCCATTTTTCAGTTCGAATGATTTGTATTCTCCTACTTGTATTTTAGGTGCAGGACCTGCTTCAGGTGCTTTGGTTCTATCTACCTGTGCAAACAAAAATGATGAACCAAATACAAACGTAAATAGTAGTGATATATATTTTGTCAACATTTTATTTATCGGTTTTAGGTTCAGCGTTATCAGATTGTTCTTTAGCAGATTCAGGTAAGTAGTAAAGCACTACTCTATTCTGCTTGTTCAAGTACTTGTTAGCGACCTTTTTGATGTCTTCTTTGGTCACCTTCATGTATTTTTCTATTTCAGTATTAATCAGGTTGGCATCACCAAAATACACATGATAGTTAGCCAGGTTTTCTGCTATTCCGCTCACGGTACTGTTTTCTGTAACAATATCATTCTCTACCTGATTTTTGATTTTCTGAAATTCTCTGTCAGAAATAAGCTCCTTTTTTACTCTTTCGATCTCAGAATCCATCCCCTTTTCAAGCTCAGAAGCCTCCACTCCTACATTAGCCAACCCAAAAACCAGGTATAAACCAGGGTCTTCAGAGCCAAACGGAATGGCCACTACTTGTAAGGCTTTCTGCTCTTCATCTACCAACTTTTTATACATGCGAGAACTTTGGCCATCAGATAATAATGTGCTAAGCATGTTCAAAGCATAATAATCATCAGTGCCTTGCGCTGGCATATGATAGGCCTGGATAACAGCAGGCAGCTGAATTTTATCATACACAATATCTCTAACCTCTTGCTTTTGCTCAGGCTCAACAATTGTAGGTCTAGAAATTTCCTTTTCCCCTGCAGGTATACCTGCAAAATACTGCTCTATCCATTCCTTTGTCTGGTCGATATCTAAATCACCAGCAATAGAAAGGGTCGCATTTTCCGGAACATAAAAGGTTTTATAGAAATCTCTAAACTCATCTATAGTGGCTGCATTTAAATGATCTAATGAGCCAATGGTGGTCCAGCGATAAGGGTGTATTTTATAAGCTCTCTTGCTGATTTCTGCCAAAATAGATCCATAAGGCTTATTATCGATGCGTTGTCTTTTTTCTTCTTTCACCACTTCTCTTTGCGTTTCCACTCCTACTTCATCAATTTTAGAGTGCATTAAACGCTCAGACTCTAGCCACAGTCCTAACTTCAACTCATTAGAAGGCAATACCTCATAATAAAATGTTCTATCATTAGAAGTGTTGGCATTGTTGGTTCCTCCGGCATTGGTAATGTACTTATCAAACTCTCCTCGAGCAACATTTTCTGATCCTTCAAACAAAAGGTGCTCGAAAAAATGAGCAAATCCTGTTCTGGTAGAATCTTCATTTTTTGAACCCACATGATACATCATAGTTACAGCTACAATAGGAGTGCTATGATCCTGATGCAGTATTACATGCAGTCCATTATCCAAGTCATATTCGGTAAATTCAATTTTGTTCTCTTGTGCATATGCCCCTAAGCTAAGGGACAGACCTACAAGAAAAACCATTATCGTTTTTCTCATACTGTTTAGGTGGTTATGTTAGTCGTTTTTTTTAGTTTTCAAAAAGATGAGAAAGGATTTCTTTAGCTTCATGCCACTCCAATCTTGGTCCGAAGCGAGATACAATTTTTGAAGAAGCCAAACTAGCAAGCTTTCCTGCCTCAGCATAGCTATGACCATTGGTAATGCCATAAAGAAATGCTCCTGCAAACATATCTCCGGCTCCATTAGTATCTACAGCTTTTACCTCATAAGGCTCTATATCAATGAAAGTATCACCATCAAAAATGGTAGCACCATTCTCACCCATAGTTATAGCGAATTTTTTAGCCACTTTCTTAAGCTCCTCTCTCGCTTTATTCAAAGTATCCTTTCCTGTGAAAAGCATAGCCTCCTCTTCATTACAGAAAAGCAGATCTACACTAGCTCCTACTACCTGCTCCATAGGTTCTTTAAAATACTTAACCATGCTAGGGTCAGAAAAAGTAAGCGCCACTTTTGTGCCTGACTCTTCGGCTACTTTCTTAGCATATTTCATGGCTTCCTGTCCATTTTCAGAAGTAATAAGGTAGCCTTCTATATATAAGTAAGTAGAGTCTTGAATTTTACTTTCATCTATCTGATCTTTAGAAAAAGTAGCTGTGATACCCAGGTAAGTATTCATAGTTCGGTTAGCATCAGGAGTGGTCATTACCAAACATTTACCAGTAATCCCTTCTTCTCTGTTTTTTTCCTGAAGGTTAGTGTCTACGCCATTATCTTTAAGGTCTTTCAAATAGAAATCACCCATTTCGTCATTAGACACTTTGCAATTGTAAAAACAATTACCTCCAAACTGGCTGGCTGCTATAATAGTATTGGCTGCAGAACCTCCGCATTTCTTATCAGCATTAGGTAAATTAATAGCATTCATTAACTCAAACTGACGTTCTTCATCCACCAGGGTCATAAGCCCTTTTTCCACGTTATACTTTTCTAGAAATTGGTCATTTACTTCAGTAACAATATCTACCAAAGCATTACCCATTCCGTAAATGTCATATTTCTTTTTCATAAATTCCTATTTAATAAAACCTTGCTAATTTAATCTTTTATAATGTTATTCAAAATTTACTAGAACAGCCACACAGTTTATTATTGGATTTCGAAAACCAATATCTGTTCGCTGAAAATATTTTTTTATATTAATGTTTATATGGCTCTCAAAAGTGCTAAATACGCTATTACTATCTATATTCTGTTTACCGTTTGTAAAATTGGGTATCCTCAGCTTTACGTACCTAAAGCCTATCATGAAAAAGATGGTTTGCCATCTAATATTGTAGCAGGTATAGGTCAGGATGCTGAAGGTTTATTATGGTTTCTTACTGATCAGGGGCTATGTAGTTATGATGGCATTAGCTGGAAAAAGGACACCAGCCAAACTCCTCCAAAAGGATGGCATAATCACCTCCTTAGCTTTAAGGACAAAACTTTGCTTGCGGCGGGTTTTGACCAACAACAGTTTAAAATACTCTATTATGATAACCAGCAATGGATAGACATACCCTTTAACCCCACAAATGGCTATACTCAATACTTTAAAACTGCAGTAGCTCAAGGAGATGGCTTTAAAAAATTCGCCTTCAATACTCTTAACTACATTTATGAGTATGATTTTTACACCTCTAAGTGGGACAGCCTTAAACTCCCTGAAGAAAAACATCCTGACATCCCTCATATCAGGTCTTTGAGATACATTAATGATACTTTATACCTCACTACAGCACAACAAATCTACGTGCGCCAACCGGGAGCAAAAAAGCTAGGTGTGTTAAAAACTAATGATGATAAGGGCTATATACACATATATTCTATAGATAACGGAAAGAATAAATTTATAATTGGTAACGGATGGATTAAAAGGATTTATAACCATAAAACAGAACTCATAGCCAACATTCCGGATAAGACCTTAAGTGAAAGCTCCTATATAACTGATGATGGTGAATACAATATCTATTTTACTTCTTCAGAATGGTTTTACCGCTTTAACACACAAACGCATGAGCTCTTTCAGTTTAAAATACAAGACCATAATGCTGCTGCCCTCCGTTCACGATTGTTTATAGATGAGGAAAAGAACTTTTGGGTCATAACATATCGTGGAGCATACAAGGTAAACAGTTTTAGATTTACCAGTTATAATAAATCTTCAGGATTATTAGAAAATGAAGGCACCGCTATATTGGAACTCAAGCCCGGCGTAATGTTTATCGGGAGCTCAGAAGGCTACAGTATTATTAACAAAGCAGATAAATCCATTCGCCCGTATGACTTAGGCACTATGCTTATGCAAAAGCATATTCAAAGAATATTTGATATTGAAAAGTCTCCTACAGGCACATACATAGCTGGTGGAATCTTAGGTTTTGGGATTTTACAAGAAGACTTTAACGTAAAGTGGCATCAATTCCCCGAATTAGACAGGGTTGAGACTATTCATATTTCCGACTCAAATATCTACTTAAGCAACCATAACCATATATATAAAAAAACAGGCTCCTCCTTACAAAAAGCTGGAGATATATATGCTTACACTCGCCAAATTACTGAGTTACCGGACGGCCGCCTATGTGCAGTTACTAATGCTGGCCTCACTATTTTTGAACACGGAACTAGCAAGACAATACTTTATAAACATGAAGCTTCCTCTAACTTTTATGTGCTTAAAAATATTAACGGTCATACCTATATCGGTTCTCACATAGGCCTTTTAGAACTTAAAAACGACAGTATTTTTCATGCTCCGCTTCATAACTACAACATTACCCAACCCATTTATGACATGCTTAAAACACGAGATGGAAAAATATGGCTGGGCACGGCCAATGGCGTTTACATAATTGATGAAGGCCGCATGAAACATTATACCCAAGATGATGGCCTTATTGGTAATGAAGTAAATAGAAACTCCTTTTATGAAGATAGTCATGGCCGAATCTGGATTGGCACCAGCGAAGGTGTTTCTTATTATGACCCTGAAATGGATAGTGAAATTCCTAATCCTGAAAAAGTAGACATACTGTATATAAAAAATAAAAATGAAGTAATTTCTGAAGAGGAGCTATCAGACCTCAGTCATCAGAAAAATGACCTTGAATTTTTCTTCAGAACCATTTCATTTACTGATGAGCAAAAAACTAACTACCGACTTCGGTTAATTGGCCTTGAGAAGGAATGGCGATATATTAATAATCATCAGCAAAACTCCATTTTGTACACTTCTTTACCTTACGGGAAAGACTATCAGCTAGAAATACAAGCTAGCATAGGCAATGGCCCCTGGAGCCCCTCCACACTTAGCTCATCTATTTCTATTGATAAACCCTTTTACATTACCTGGTGGTTTATCATTGGTTGCGTATTATTTGCCATTATGCTGGGG
Organism: Fulvivirga maritima; assembly: GCF_021389955.1. Taxonomy (NCBI): domain Bacteria; kingdom Pseudomonadati; phylum Bacteroidota; class Cytophagia; order Cytophagales; family Fulvivirgaceae; genus Fulvivirga; species Fulvivirga maritima. The sequence goes on along the minus strand of NZ_CP089980.1, from coordinate 2,137,272 downwards.
TATATGATTAATTACTACATCAATCAAATAGAGTTAAATACCATTTTAAAAAAGACTGTAGAAGAAAAAACCGCTCAAATCACCGCCTCCCAAAAAGAACTTAAAAATCAGAATAACCAGCTATTGGAAGAAATAGAGGTCAGGAAAATAGCTGAAACTGAAAGATCAAAACTTATTCATGAGCTCACCAAGATTAACAAAGAGCTAGACTGGTTTATCTACAGTGCGTCTCATGATCTTACTGCACCCATAAAAAGTATGCGAGGCCTATTAAATATAATGCTAATTGAAGAACAAAAAGAGCTCTACGACAGATACCTGCCTCTATTACAGAAAAGCTTATCGCAATTAGAAACCTTCACCAAAGAGCTCATTGACTTCTCCAGAAATGCCCGCGCCGAGGTGAGTAGAGATCCTATTCAATTTAAAAAACTTATTAGTGTAGTCATTGAGAACTTCCGTTTCTTAGACAACTTCGAACATATTTCCATCTCCATTGAAACAGGCAAAGAAGCTGACCAATTCATTACTGATTCTCTTCGTTTGAGGGTTATTCTTACCAATATTCTTTCTAATGCTGTCAATTACCATGATTTAGAAAAGTCAGAACCCTTCATAAAAATTTCTTCCTATAGAGATAATGGCAGCATTTTCATTAAAGTAAATGATAACGGACAAGGCATAAACTCCGCTATGCAGCCTAATATTTTCAATATGTTTTACAGGGCAAACGAAAACTCCAAAGGCTCAGGGCTTGGGCTTTATATTGTAAAAGAGGCCGTTGATAAAATAGGCGGAAAAATCAGCCTAGCCAGTGATCTTGGAATAGGCACTACCGTTACTTTAGAAATCCCTCAAACAGAATGATTCTTTTAATGTGAATCCGGTTGCTTTAGCTCTACAGTAAGTCCCATGGCTTTAGCTTTATTCGGATAATCGGTAATAATGCCATCTACTTTCCACTTGAGCAATTTTTTGAAATCAGCCTCCTCATTTACCGTCCAGGGAATAACCTGTATACCTAGTCTATGCAGCTCTCGCACTCTGGCATCAGTCAACAAATTAAAATCGGGGCTATAAATATGAGGCTTAAAGCCCAGGTTAGCCAAATTAGTAGTGATAGACCGATCATTTTCAACCAAAGCCGCTAATTTCACCTTGGGGTAATGCTCATGCCAGTATTGTAACACCCTAAAATCAAAAGATTGAATAATGACTCGCTCCCACGGCAAATATTGATCTATCAGATTATATACTAATTTAGAAAACTCCTCGGGCTCTGGGTGTAACTCATTATCTCCCTGAGCATCACTTTTTATCTCAATATTATAGTTCACTTCATATTGAGTATAGCTCTTAATATGCTTCTCGGCTTCCTTAATTACATCACTTAGCAACGGCTTATTAATCTCCATTTTTTGCTGCTCTGGAAAACGAGTATTATTCAGGCTACCGCAATCAAACTGCTTCACCTCATCATAATTCATTTTATAAATAACGAACTGATGTTCATCCTTGATCTTGCTATTATCCACATTTACGCAGATTCCCGGAGAAATCCACGGATCATGAGACACCACTACTTTTTTATCTTTAGTAATTACCACATCCATTTCCAGAGTGGTAACTCCCTGATCTAAAGCATACATAAAAGCCGGAATGGTATTTTCAGGCATCATGCCGCGTGCACCCCTATGCCCTTGTATATCTGTTTTTTGTGCATTCATTGACATTGATATCAATAAAAAGAAAGCCGTTATTATTTGTTTCATCCTAGTAAGGTTTGATGTACTATAGCCATCCTAAATGTACAACTAAACCAGCTTTATTCTAAAATACTGGTTTTAAAAAGCCATTCTTCTTTTTAAACAATCTATATTCAAACGTTATTATTTGAATACGATTTTTTTATTCTAATATTTTTTAACGGCTTTATCAATTTTTATAAAAATGAAGATATACGCTATTAGTGGCTTAGGAGCTGATGAGCGGGCATTTTATAAACTCCAACTAAAACACCCCATAATTCACCTCCCTTGGAAAACACCCGTTCCCGGTGAAACTTTAAGATCATACGCTCAGCGTTTTTTGAAAGATATTGATGATTCTAAACCCTTCGGCCTGATGGGTTTATCATTTGGAGGTATGGTAGTGGTTGAAATCGCGAAAATCAAGACCCCACAAAAGACCATCATTATCTCCTCTGTTCCTACCAGAAAAGAACTGCCGCCAGACTTCAGGGCCATAGGTAGCCTGGGCATAGTCCGCATAATACCCGCAAAATGGCTCATTCCACCTAAAATAATATGTCATTGGCTTTTTGGTGTTAAAACAAAGGAAGACAAGGAATTGCTCAATGCAATTATTGAAGATACGGATCCTGATTTTTTCAAATGGGCCATACAGGAAATCCTGATGTGGAATAATACTGAAAATATTCCGCTACTGGCATTACATGGCACTAAAGATCGATTAATACCCTGCCATAGAGAAGCCTTAAGAATTAGAAATGGTTCTCATTTTATGGTAGTTTCTCATGCAGAGTCTATTTCCACCATTATCAACCATTACCTGGCATAATTAAAAAAGCCTCGGGAAACCACCCCGAGGCTCTTCAAACCTGAAACTAACCTTCCTGACATGTGCACCCTACATCGACATTATCCTAACCTTGCAAAAAATTCATGTCAGTTAGCTTCTTAAAACCAATATACTTATCTGATATACGAACCCTCCTGATAGTCTGGATTTTAAAGAGTGAAAATTATTTGATCATCAGGCAAGAATTCATGCTTAATTAAATTAATCTATAGTTTAAATACCCTTAACATTAATTAATTGTTAAGCTTAATAAGAAAGTGTAATAAACCGCTCATTTTCTTGTTAATTAGCTTCGAATCAAAACAAACCTGAGAGCGTGCAACAAGTCTATCTAATCCTAATTATTTTACTCTTTGCCCTGGCCATTACGGACCTTATAGTGGGAGTCAGCAATGATGCTGTTAACTTCCTTAACTCCGCCATCGGTTCTAAAGTAGCGCCACGACATGTGATATTAATAGTGGCCAGCATAGGTATTATTCTAGGAGCTACCTTTTCATCAGGCATTATGGAGGTGGCCAGAAAAGGCATTTTCTTCCCTGATCACTTCTACTTTGCTGATGTAATGGTAATATTTCTGGCAGTAATGCTTACTGACATTATTCTGTTGGATCTTTTCAACACCTTTGCCATGCCTACCTCTACTACAGTTTCTATTGTGTTTGAGCTACTGGGCGCCTCCTTTGCTGTAGCCCTGATGAAAACCCTGCAAGATGATTCCGGACTGAGTATCATGCACCAGTACATAAATTTTGACAATGCACTTACCATAGTCTCCAGCATATTTATTTCTGTGGCTGTTTCCTTTACGGTGGGCATGATAGTACAGTACTTTAGCCGTGTACTTTTTACCTTCCAATATGAAAAAAGAATGAAAACGGTTGGCGTAATCTGGGCAGGCATTGCCCTTACCGCCATCAGTTACTTCTTAATTATAAAAGGTGTAAAAGGCAGCTCATTTATCTCTGATGACAAAATAGAATGGTTTGAACGTAATAGTCTTGAAATAAGCATCTTCTCCTTTTTAGCATGGTCAGTAATCTTCTTTATACTGAGAGAAGTCTTCAAAACCAATATTTTAAAAATAGTAGTGCTTTTCGGCACATTTGCTTTAGCCATGGCCTTTGCAGGTAATGACCTGGTGAACTTTATAGGAGTGCCCATTGCAGGTTTAGAATCATTTAAAGAATGGAGTGCTTCCGGCTTAGATCCTCATGAGATGTTCATGACTTCGCTGAGCAAGCCCGTAAAAACCAACACCTATCTTCTATTGGCTGCTGGTATAATTATGGTACTCACCTTATGGTTATCTAAAAAGGCCAAATCAGTAACAGAAACTGAAGTAAACCTGGGAAGACAGGATGCTGGCAGCGAGCGGTTCAAGGCCAATGCAGTCTCAAGAGGAATAGTGCAAGGTGCCAGAGGAATAGGTAAAGGTCTTACAGCTGTGGTGCCTAAAAGTGTACTTTCTCAATTAGAAGAGAATTTTGACAACGAAGTAACCTTAAACACTGATGATGCACCTGCATTTGACCTGGTGAGAGCATCTGTGAATCTTACGGTAGCCAGTATATTAATAGCTTTTGCCACTTCGCTCAAGCTTCCTTTATCTACCACATATGTTTCTTTTATGGTAGCCATGGGCTCGTCACTTTCTGATAGAGCCTGGGGAAGAGACAGTGCCGTTTACAGGGTTTCAGGGGTAATTAATGTTATTTTGGGCTGGTTAGGCACCGCTGTAATTGCCTTTTTAATATCCAGCATTTTTGCCTTCTTAATTTTCAAAGTAGGTCTTTCTATGGTGGCAGTAATACTAGTAATAGCGGTAATTACCATCTACAGAAGCTTTACCTATCATAAAGAAAAGGAAAGGAAAAAAACTTTGGCTGAAAAGCTTTTGGCTCAAACTTCACTAATACCCGTGAATAAAGCACTCATTGAAGCCAATAACCGAACCAGAGAAAACCTGAGTATGGTTACAGAATTGTATAAAGAATCTTTAGGCGGCCTTTTTATTGAGAAGAAAAAGCCTTTGAAGAAATCTCGTAAAACACTCAATGATCTGATTGATAGAAACGAGAAGTTCAAGGCCAACTTAATTAAGTTTATCAACCGCATGGATGAAAACGAAGGCAATACCAGTAAAACTTATTTAAATATTTATGACCTGGAGCAGGACTTCACCCATTCTATTAAATTTATAATTGAGGAAAGTCTTAATCATGTCAAAAACATGCACTCTTCACTAACTGATAAACAGGTGGAGGGACTAAAAGAGCTGACTGATAACTTCGTAGCCTTTATGACGCAGGCAGTTGATGTACTTGAAGAGAATAGCAACAAAAAAATGAATTCTCTCATTACACTTAAAAGGGTGATTTTAGATCAGATCTTATCATTAATGGAATTCCAGATTAAAGAAGTGAGGAAAAAAGGTCAGAGTAAGAGAACTTCCACCTTATTCTTCAACATATTACTAGAAACCAAAGAAATGGTAAATACCACCAGCCGCTTTATAAAAGTATTTAAAAAGGCAGGATTTAATGGCCATGCTAAAACTTCAGACCTATAATTAGAAAAAGTATAATTGTAATGTAGTACAGAAACGGCCGTCTCAAAATTAGTTACATGATATTAGAGAATATCAGTTTCAGTTCGTTTTGAGATGGCCTCTTTTTTAGCTTTCTACCGGCCCCATAACCTGCATAGTTTCTAGCGAAGGATTTATACTTCCCCCTTTGGGCTCCACGGTAACAGCAAAAGCTGAAGCTCCTTCAATATTTTTCATTTTAAGCAGGTGCTTTTCTCCACTATTAAATACACCAGCATCTACCGGCTTGCCATCTACAATGGCCCAAAGCTGATACTGCTTTTCCTGCTCTAGCGGATCTAATGAGCTTATGTTTAAATAAACATCCTGAGTGTTTTCATTCCAATAGACAAAAGCCTTTGATTGAGGTGCGTTATCAGTACCGTTCATGGCCACACGCCTATAACCAGCATCACTCAATATATCAAAATCACTTTCTACTTTATCAAGCTTTTGATTCACTTGATTATAATCCTGAGCTAACCTTTCATTTTGAGCTATTAAGCTAGTCAGTTCGTTTTCTGTATGCTTCCATTTATTATAATAATTGTAAGCCAGTACTAAGCTAACTGCAGCTATGGTTACGGAAGCAGCCACGGCCAGCCTCCACATGCCTAAGTGTCTGCGGGGCATTGCTCGTACTTTTTCCTCCTTTTCTTCCTCTTCCTCTATTCCTATTGCTTGTAATACAGAAGTCTTTACCTCTAGCGCTGGAGAAACCGCAGTTTCAAATGCGAGATTTTCTAATGTAAGCTCCACTTTATTGAGCTCATCTTTAATTTCCGGGTACTTTTGCACATTTTCAGAAACTTCCTGCTCCTCGGTAGAAGTTAACTCTCCGAGAGCATAGGCTTCTAAAATACCTGATGATATGTATTCTTGAATATTCACCTTACTCCTAACTCTTTTCTAAGATTTGTTAAAGCCATGCGCAGACGAGTTTTAACCGTACCCAAGGGAATGTTTTTTTCCTCAGAAACTTCAGATTGTGTGTAGCCCCTAAAATAAATGAGATCAATAACTAGTCTCTCCTCTTCCCTCAGTTTGTCTAAAAACTTTTCAACGCCTATCGTATCAATATTTTGATGAATGAGATTATCTCGTTCGATATTATATACGTTGTTACTCAGCTCATCAGTTTTCTGAACTCGTTTAATCTCTTTAGATCTGAGTTTATCAATTGCCAGGTTTCTGGTAAGGTTAAGCATCCAGGTAAACAAACGCCCTTTTTGGGCATCATATGTGGCTATCTTATCCCATATTTTCAAAAAGGCATCTTGTAACACCTCTTCCGCCACTTTTTCATCTACAACTATACGTAAAATGACCCCATAGAGCGCAGCAGAATAGTTTTCGTACAGATACTTCATGGCCGCTTTGTCCTTATTCTTTAAAAGAGCAGCCAGCTCTGCCTGATCAATATGGCCTTGTAGTGTTGTAGACATGAGATTCTACAGCAAATAAATCAATAAAAACAAAAGCACCAACGCTAATTGGTGCTTTTGTTAAAATTTTTGAAGAAAAAATCTAATGATTAGATATGTATCACTTCATCATATGCCGCAGCTGCAGCTTCCATTACCGCCTCAGACATAGTAGGGTGAGGGTGTACGGCTTTAATAATTTCATGACCGGTAGTTTCCAGTTTTCTTGCTGTTACTATTTCAGCAATCATTTCAGTAACGTTATTACCAATCATATGAGCTCCTAGTAATTCACCATATTTAGCATCAAAGATAAGTTTTACAAAACCTTCTTTAGCTCCGGCAGCACTAGCTTTACCAGAAGCAGAGAATGGGAATTTACCTACTTTAATATCATATCCGGCTTCTTTAGCTTTAGCTTCAGTAAATCCTACTGATGCTACTTCAGGAGTACAGTAAGTACAACCAGGTATGTTAGTGTAATCTAATGGCTGAGGAGTTTCACCAGCTATTTTCTCTACACAGATGATACCTTCTGCAGAAGCTACGTGAGCCAAAGCAGGACCATGTACTATATCTCCGATAGCATAAATACCTGGGATGTTAGTTTTATAGTAGTCATCTACTAATACTTTACCTTTATCTGTAGCTACACCTACATCTTCAAGGCCGATACCTTCAAGGTTTGTAGAGATACCTACTGCAGAAAGTACTACATCACACTCTATAACTTCTTCACCTTTTTGAGTCTTAACTGTAGCTTTGCAGCCTTTACCTTTAGTATCTACATTAGTTACTTCGGCATTTGTTAAAATATTGATACCTGCTTTTTTGAAGCTTCTTTCTAATGTTTTAGAAACTTCTTCATCTTCTACAGGCACTATTCTAGGTAAGTACTCTACTATGGTAACTTCTACACCAATAGCATTATAGAAGTAAGCAAACTCAACGCCGATGGCTCCTGAGCCTACTACTACCATTTTCTTAGGTAATTTATCTAATACTAAGGCTTTTCTATATCCTATAATTTTCTCATTATCGATAGGCAGGTTAGGCAACTCACGAGATCTACCACCTGTAGCTACAATAATATGATCTGCACTGTAAGTTTCTACTGTTCCATCTTCACCGGTAACTTCAATTTTTTTACCAGGAACAAGCTTACCAAATCCCATAATGGCATCGATCTTATTTTTCTTAAATAAGAACTGGATACCTTTACTCATACCTTCAGCTACACCACGGCTTCTTTTCACCATAGCGTTAAGGTCTGCTTTGGCATCTTTTATTGTAATACCGTAATCTTCAGAATGAGATATATATTCAAAAACATTAGCACTCTTTAATAGGGCTTTAGTAGGAATACACCCCCAGTTGAGACAAATGCCTCCTAGAGATTCCTTTTCTATAACACCTACTTTTAGGCCTAACTGAGAAGCTCTAATAGCCGCTACGTAACCACCAGGGCCACTACCTAAAACCAAAAGATCATATTTTTTTGACATAAGCTGTATATTTTATCTTGTATTTCTAGTCCGTTCGTAGGAGTGCAAATTTAATCGAAAAGGCTTTAGAAAAAAATTACCTGTGTCAGTGTGACAAGGATCATGAAAAAAAAAGTGTTGAAACACGGGCTTTACCCGTCAATTTGTAGAATAATCCAACAACAACTGAGTTTTAGCTAATACTGAAAAATCGTAAATACACTGATTAACAAATAGTTACGATAAAACATGATTTTTGGCATAGTTCTATCATATACATAGTCAAAAGAATATATTAAACTTTAAATACGAACAACCATGAAATTTCATAAAATAATGATAGGAGCCTTAGCCATTGTATTTTCTGCAGCAGTTAGTACCAATGCTACCACCATAAAAACCAACAACGATGCCGTAGTAGTGAAGGTAGATCCCAAGAAAACAGAAATTAGTGCTACAGAGCTTCCCATTGGAGTGAAAAAAGCTATTGTAGATGGCGAATTTTCTAAGTGGAGCATTGCCAAGGCTTATAAAATCACTTATGATGAATCTACTCCTACCACTGAAGACCAGGTAGAGTATGAAGTTCATTTTCAAAATAAAGAAAATGAGAAAGAAATAGAAGTTTATACCAATGACGGTGACGTTATAGAAGAGTAAACTTCAGAACTATACACTTGTAACTTTAGCACTTTTACAAAAAAAGCAGGTAGTCGTTAGATTGCCTGCTTTTGTTTTTACTAGTCACAAATGGATGGTGCTGAATTTCGTCCGCAGGTCTCATCAGATTTGATCACCTGATGTATTTGCCTGAATTCTCCATTGATTACATCATTCTGAATAAAATCCAGAATAAGGTGGTTATACTGCTTCATGGGTATGCTATGCCAGCCATGATTTCCATTACAACCCGTCACCATGTAATACGGCTGATCTAGTGATTGTAATTTATCTGCAATGCTTCTGCCTCCGAATAGCGTAAGGTAGCCAGGCTCACCTAGTTTACAATAATGGTGTGCAGCAGTACCATATGGCACGGCATCATCACAAGTACCATGGAAAATTTGTGTAGGAATAGCTGATTCTTTTGTGATATCATCGAGCTGCGATACTGCTCCTGCCATGCTTATGACTCCGGCATAATGAAAATCTTCTGGCAATGGCGAATAATTAGCCTTGATGTATGCCGCATGTAAAATAGCTTCGGCACCAGCGCTACTTCCTGCCAAAATGATCTTGTCAGGATCTATATTAAATTTATCTTTATTTTTAACCATACTGGCAGCAGCCATAGCCACTTCTTCTCCTGCTTGATTAAATACTTTGATCTTTTCCGCTGCTGAGATATCACAACCGAAGCCTTTTCCCTTCATTAGTAGGGTATATGACATGCTCACCACTACTAAGCCATGTTTGGCCATCTGCTCAGCATATTCTTTTATCCAAGCCTCATCCCTGGCTCCACCAGAAAAACCTCCTCCATGTACATATAAAAAAACAGGTCTATCCTTTCTTTTATCACCTTCAGGCTCGTACACATCCATTTTAAGGGCGTTAGAAGTTCCCTCATGGGCATAGGTAACGGTAGAAACCGTAGTTTCCTCAAAATTAAGCTTCTCGTAATTAAACGATTGAGCCTTTGCGCCTATAACTAGTATAGACGCAAAGGCCAAAATTAATAGTCTTCTCATATTAGATTAAAGAAGGATTAATGGATTATGTTTAATCCTATTACTCGCTTTTTTCCTGCAAAGTAAATTCAGCTTCTTTCACTTCCTGAGAACTGGTACCTACAAAAACTTTGAATGCACCAGGCTCAGCAGCAAAAGTTAAATCCTGGTTATAAAAAGCAAGATCATCTTTATCTATTGTGAAGGTAACAGTTTCTGATTTACCGGGCTCCAAAGTAATCTTCTTAAAGCCTTTCAGCTCTTTTACTGGTCTGGTAATACTGCCAACCATATCTCTTATGTAAAGCTGAGCCACTTCAGCACCCTTATATTCTCCTGTATTAGTAATGTTTACTGAAACAGTCAATTCATCATCCATACCAATAGAAGTACTACTCTGCTGAATGTCACTATATTCAAAAGTGGTATAGCTTAAGCCATAACCGAAAGGATATAAAGGATCATTAGAAACATCAAGATAGTTAGATCTGAATTTCTGGAACCATGCTCCTTCTGCTAATGGTCTACCTGTGTTTTTATGATTATAATATAATGGCACCTGACCAACATTTTGAGGGAAAGTAGCAGTAAGCTTACCTGAAGGATTCACATCTCCAAATAAAACATCGGCGATAGCATTACCCGCTTCAGTTCCTGCAAACCACACATTAAGAATAGAAGGAACATTTTCTTGCTCCCATTTCATAGCTAATGGTCTACCAGTAAACAACACCATAACTACAGGCTTTCCTGTTTTTAATAATGCTTTCATCAAATCTCTTTGACTTTGAGGTACTTCAATGTTTGATCTACTGGCGCTTTCTCCACTCATCTCAGCAGACTCACCCATAGCAGCCACAATAACGTCAGCATTTTTAGCGGCATTTACTGCTTCTCTTATCATTACATCAGCAGGGCGCTCATCTCTATAAGTAGGTTTACCGAACACACTCACTCTGCTTTCTAGTAAAGAATCTGCAGTAATATTAGCTCCTCTGGCGTACACTACATTTTGCTTTCCTACTGCAGCCTCTAAACCATCTCTTAAAGAAACTGATTTTTCAAAATCTCCTGCTACACTCCAGGTACCAGCCATATTTTCTCTATTATCAGCCATTGGACCAATTAGGGCTACTTTAGCCTCCTTTTTTAAAGGCAGAATGTCTCCTTCGTTTTTAAGCAACACAAAAGTTTCTGCTGCCAACTCTCTGGCTTTTTTTCTATGATCAGCAGTGAAGATTTCATTCTTAGCTCTCTCTTCGCTACAATATTTATAAGGATCATCAAAAAGGCCTAATTTATATTTTGCCTCTAATATTCTTCTACAAGCTTCATCAATCATAGTCTGAGAGATTTTACCTTCATCTAAAGAAGCTTTCAAAGTAGTAAGGAAACCTTCTCCTACCATGTCCATGTCCACTCCTGCTTCTAATGATCTTGCAGATACGGTTTTCAAATCACCAATACCATGGTCTATCATTTCATTAATAGCCGTGTAGTCAGTAACTACAAAACCATTAAATCCCCATTGTTCGCGTAAAAGATCATTCATTAACCACTTATTAGCACTCGCTGGCACACCCTCTACTTCGTTAAAAGAAGTCATAACACTACCTACTCCTGCTTCAACTGCCGCCTTGTAAGGCTCAAAATATTCATTGAACATTCTTATGCGGCTCATATCTACTGTATTATAATCTCTACCTGCTTCGATAGCTCCATATAAAGCAAAGTGTTTTACACAAGCCATAATAGTTTTAGGGTCGGTAAGGTCTTCACCTTGATATCCTTCTACCATCGCTTTGGCAATAGCAGCTCCAAGATAAGGGTCTTCTCCGTTACCTTCAGACACTCTACCCCAACGCGGATCTCTGGCCACATCTACCATAGGAGAGAAAGTCCAGCAGATACCATCAGCACTCGCTTCTATGGCAGCTACTCGTGCAGTTTCTTCAATAAGCTCCATATCCCAGCTACTAGATAAGCCTAATGGAATAGGAAATAAGGTTTTATAACCGTGGATAACATCCATACCAAAAATCAATGGTATTTTTAAACGGCTTTCTTCCACAGCTATTCGCTGTACTTCTTTAATTTTTTCTACCGTTTTTATATTAAAAAGGCCACCTACTTTGCCTTCCTTAATTTTAGATCCTATATCAGAACTATTGGCCAGCCCGGTAGTGATATCACCAGACGAGGGCAAGTTGAGTTGACCTAATTTTTCCTCCAAAGTCATCTCACTCATTAAAGAATCGATAAAGGCACTACCATCATTGGTACTACTTTCGGCATTTTTCTGCTTTACTTCGCAGGACATTACCGCCACCGAAATGAACAAGACGAGAAACAATCGATTTATCATAATTTGTATTATTTGCGTTTTGAAAATAACCAGGGTAAAAGTTTGGGTTCAGCAAAAGCACTGTCCCAGCTATTATGGTTGGCTTCTGGATATAGCGTTAATTTAACCTCTCCGCCTTCCTTGCTAATCGCTTTGGCCATTCGCTTTGAATTTTTGCATGGCACCACATCATCCTTCTCTCCGTGGAAAATCCAGAAAGGAACTTTTCCGGCATAATTCTTAGCACTTGCAGGGTTATCGCCTCCACATATAGCTATTGCTGCAGCAAAAGTATCTGGCTTACGACTCACTATTTCAAAAGTACCCATGCCGCCCATAGATAAGCCTGCTGCATATATTCGGCTATTATCTACATAAGCCAGGTCGCTAATGGAGTCTACCAGCTGCATTACCATTTTTAGAGACTTGTTGGCTGGTTGATCGCCCTTGTCGTCAAAATGGAAAGTTCTTTTACCCTTTTTAGTTTTTATGGTAACATTAGACCAATAATCACTTTTAGGGCACTGCGGGAATATGACTATGGCAGGAAAATCACTTTTATGTTCTAAAAATAATTTACTGCCATGTGTAAGCTGAGTCTTATTGTCACTACCTCTTTCTCCTGCCCCATGTAAAAACAGTACTACGGGGTACTCTTCATTTTCATCGAAGTCTTCAGGCCACAGAATTCTGTAAAGCAGAGAATCTGAATCAGTATGAAATACTTTGGGTTGAAATGCATCTATGGGGTTTTGAGCTTTGACTTCCGTAAAGGCCAAAGCACAAACAAAAACCCATAAAAAGAATTTAGAAAAGGTGTTTTTCATGGCTATTCACCCTCCACGGTAAAACCAAGCTTGTTTAATCCTGCTTTTACTTCAGGTGCCTCCATAAATAAACTCCACAATAAACCGCTTCTATAGTTCTCTATCATCACCGGAATTGGGCCTTGATCTATGGCCAAATATCTTGGTGTATACCAGCTATCTTCCACGCTAAAAGCATCATAAGGACCGTATTCACCTACAAGGCTATCAGCATCGTTATATAAATATTTTAAAAAGGCCATACTTTCATCTGGCGTATATGGGAATGATGACAAAGCTGCTGTTGGCGAAATTACACCGATATCTTCTTTACCAGGATGATGCCCGGCATATCCGTTTACCGAGTAGCTCGAGGTTAAGCCCCAGCAATTCTCTCCATAGCCTTTAAATCCATGAGGGTTTTCAACACAATACTTATAATCAATAAGAGCATGATTTCTATTTAGCTCCCAGTAATCTCCATATTGATCTTTAAGACCTTTAGGGTTAAGACCTAAATAAGAATAATGAGCCCAGAATAATGGCCCAACCGGGTCATCATTACCTTCGTAATGATCTAGAACGGTAGGCAGCCCCATATAAGTAGTGCCATTAGCAATAGCACCTCCTCTGGCCCAACCTTCATCATAGGCCGCTTTATTAATAGCATGAGTAGGAGAAGATGCTCCCAAGATGTACATAATCAGAGCCTCGTTATAACCTCCAACCGGGAAATTCATAGCCCATTCATGCTCAGGAGACCAGTGCCAATAAAGCACATTTTCGCCTTTAGTATACCAATCCCACTCTACACCTAGCCATAGTTCATCTATTTTAGAGGCTAAAGCCTGCTCTCTGTCATTTCCATCTTTAAAGAACTCTCTAACAGTAAGCATTCCCTGAACCAAAAAGGCTGTTTCTACTAAATCTCCACCATTATCCATTTGGCTAAAAGGCTTCATTTTTCCTGTAGGACCATCTAGCCAGTGTGGCCATGCTCCGTGATATCTATCGGCCTTTTCAAGATAATTGATCATTTTTTCATATCTCGCTAGTGCCTGCTCTCTGGTAATAAAACCTCTTTCTACACCTACTAGTATAGCCATAAAGCCAAAGCCTGATCCGCCAATCGTGACTACATCCTTATCATTCTCCGGATATACATCATCCATGTGGGTACGTTCGGGAGCAAGTCCTGAAGTAGGCTCAGCATTCTCCCAGAAGTACTGGAAAGTCTGGTACTGCACCAGATTAAGCAAAGAATCTTCAGAAACCTCAGCTGTAGCGGTGCTGTCCTGATTATCCGCTGGCTGGTCTGCCGACTCTTTATTATCTGTACAAGCCCATAGGCCTATTAAAGCCAGCGAGCTAGTCAGTATTATGTTTTTTAATTTCATATTTATCGCTTTTAGCTGGAATAAATTAAGGCTAATATTAAGACGAATTGACCTGTTAAGGAAATGGACTTCGATAACCCACCGAAGCCCATCTCCATCTTAACATAAACTTAACTTAACCTTATTTTTAATTGCCTTTATATCATCCTAGGTTAATTACGCAATTGAGGTAGTTGATCTACCTGATTGGTAGGGTAAGGAACAAAACGACCAGTAGCAGGCTCATAAGTTTTGCCACCTTCATTTAGCTCACTTGTAATACCATGTCTTACCACATCAGCAAATCTGATTCCCCACTCAGTAGCAAACTCAGCGTATTTCTCATCTAACACATCATTTAATGTTACTGCCGCTAAAGGATCAAGACCAGCTCTTGCTCTTACCATATTCACTGCCTCTTCAGCCGAAATAGAAGTAGAAGCCGCTCCGCTCAAAATAGCTTCTGCATGCATTAACAACACTTCTGCATAACGAATAACGAGGAAATTCTTACCTGAAGAGTATCGATTCACACCCGCACTAATCTCTTCAGTAGGTAAGTAAAATTTACCACTTTGAAAATCAGCTCTCTCATTATTACCTATACCATCTCCGCTTCTTGTATAAATAAATCCATCCTGATCTGCATTAGTAAAATCAGGCAAGGAAGTATAACCGTCATTAATTAGTCTTTGGACACCATCTGGAGTAAATAAAACTGAAGTCTCTAACCTATCATAGTCTCCTCTATCGAGCATGAATTCGATGTATTTTATAGTAGGTTCATAAAATCCCCAACCAGCCGAAACTCCTGCAACGCTGGGTCTCCAACCTTCACCTACAGGTCCATAGAAATCGAATCCATGATTAAACTCATCAGTAGCTGTACTTGAACTTCCAAAATCGGAATATTGAAATTCCAATAGACTTTCGTCACTTAACTCTCCCGCTCTTTTAAACAGATCATAAAAATTACTATAAAGAGAAAAACCTCCGTTTTGGATTATTTCAGAAGTAGCTTCTTCAACTGCCTGATAGTTTTCTAAATCTAAATTAGCCATGGCTTTAACTGCTAATGCAGTATATCTGGTAACTCCACCAGTGACATCTGTTCTCTGGTTAGGTCTCATATCTGGCAAAGCAGGAATAGCCTCATCCATAAGATCAGAAATATGCTGTAATACCTCTTCTCTAGGTGTTACTGGCAATTCAGTGAATTCCGGTGAACTTGAAGATTCGGGAACCAATACATCACCCCATAGTCTGCTAATCTGAAGTAACTCAAAACCAATCATCACCTTAATTTCAGCAACATATTGATTTCCACGACTAGGATCTGCAACTACCTGATTAATCTCTTCAATACTCTCAATGTCTAAGTAAAAGCCAGTTACTATATCTGAATATAACCCATCCCAAGTACTATTTAGGTGCCAAGCATTGGCATCATAGTTATAATTGTCTAGGTAAATCATAACCTCTTGGTCTGTCCCTCCAGCTTTATTCACATCATCACCTCTAAGTCCTATAGTAGGGTGAACCTCCCACCCCAGATTATAAAGGTCAGCATAGGCACCCATCAATATTGAGTATTGCCCCTCCTCAGTTTGTTCATTTCCTAATGGCTCATTTTCAAGAGGCTCATTTAGCTTATCATCACAAGCTATTGATATAGAAAATATCAAAGCTATGATCATTATATTTTTTAAAAATTTCATAGTTGTAATATTTCTGGATTAAAGTTGAATATTAAGTCCTACGGTATACACTGCTGGTATAGGGTAAGTTTGATTATCTACTCCGTTAGATACCTCAGGATTAAACCCATTATAATTAAATACCGTTAATGGACGATCGGCAGTAAATGAAACTGTAGTTTTAGGCAGTTTCACACCAAGTAACTCTTTATCAATGAACTGATAAGCTATACGTACATTTTGGATTCTGAAATAATCTCCATCCTCAAGCCAAAATTCATTCATTAAATTATTATTATATGCCCTTCTATAAGCTGCAGCCGAAGGGTAAGAATTAGTAGATCCTTCACCATTCCAGAAGTGAGTAGCTAAGTCAGCATCTATATTGGTATCTTGTGTAGTCCTTACGTTGGTTCTTTTTTGATTCAGAATTTTATTACCTCCCTGTCCTTGGAAACTAGCCGTTAATGATAAATTCTTATAATTTACTCCTAAGCTAAAGCCATAGTTATAGGTAGGAATGAATGACCCTAGCAACACTCTATCATTGGCATCTATTACACCATCACCATTTTGATCCCTGAAAAAGAAATCCCCCGGCTGTAGTGAATTACTATTTATGAATTCAGTTGTATACCCAGAATTCGCTATTTGCTCATCATTTTGAAAAACACCGTTGATTTCATAACCATAGAATTCATTTAAAGAAGAGCCCTCTCTAGATATTTGTCTGAGCTCTGCTGATCCGCCATATAAAAACTCCTGATCACCTACACTAAGTACTTCATTATCCAAAGTGGAAAAATTAGCAGATACATTGTAAGAAAGGTCATCACTAATTTCATCTGACCAACCTACTCCTAATTCAATCCCTTGATTTCTAACCTCACCTGCATTTCTTCTTGGCGACTGACCTGTTCCTTGAAGCAACACTCCTAATACAGCATCTTTGGTGTCCCTTCTGTAAACATCAGCATCTAAGGTTAGTCTACTATCTAGAAATTCTGCACTGATACCAATATTAGTTTCTTCTGTTGTTTCCCATGAGGTAATTAAATCATAAACATTATTAGGCTGAACCGCTGTTACCAATCCATTATTGATAGCTAAGCTCACCTGATTGTAAGTAACTTGTCCAATAGCAGGAGCAATTCCATCATTACCCATTTGTCCCCAACCAGCTCTCAACTTGAGAAAATCTACACCTTCAACATTAAAAAAGTTCTCTCTGGAAATAATCCATCCTCCACTAACAGTGAAAAAATTACCCCATTTCTTGGAAAACTTATTAGTTCCATCTCTACGATATGAAGTGGATAACAAGTATTTATTCTTGTACCCATACTGAATACGACCAAAATAAGAAACACCATAAAAATGTTCGCCGTCATCATATGTGTCGTTAACATTTAATTCAGCTCCTTTTGGTATATACCACGTAGATTCGTCATTTCTATCTAGCGTCCAAATACTATTTGATGCGGCATATACTCCTTCATTTCTCTCGCTTCTATAAGAATAACCAGCTGTTACATTCACACTATGATCTCCAAAAAGGTTATCATAAGTTAGAACATTATCCCAAATGGTGTTATAGTCAGTTACAGCCTGTCTGGTAATTCCATTTGGAGTGATTTGGGTTCCATTATTAAATCCCAGATCAACATTTCTAGTTAACACATCCTGATAGAAATAATTTAGCGATGTTTTGAAAGATAACTTGTCAGGAATCAATTGTATATCTGCATAGAAATTTCCCAAAATCTTAGCCACTCGATTTCTATCATTATTACCATCAACATGATATAAAGGATTTTGTGCATCCCTAAAACCTAAATTCTGTGCATTTGAATATCGAGTTGGTTCAGCCGCTGTATTTTGAGGATCATATACTGGCAATATTGGCACGGCATAATAAGTTCGATCCCAGATAGATTGGTCTGCATTATACTGGGTAGCATTACTAATATTTACATTACCACCAACTGTTAACCAATCGGTTGCTTTGGCATCAATTCTTGCCCTTAAATTATACCTTTCGTAATCATTTTTTGCGTTTTTTACTATTCCATCTTGTTTGAAAAATGAACCACCAACTGAGTATTTCAATTTACTAGTTCCCCCACTTATATTAAGAGAATGATTTTGAATGGGTGCTGTACTTTCTAAAACTTGATCATACCAATCAGTGTCGGTAGCTGGCAAATTGGGATTATTAGGATTAGCTCCAAATCGATCAATCGAATTCTGTATTAAAGCTTGCTGACCTGCATTTCCTGTCTGATTAATGTAATTAACATATTGTTCAGTGTTAGCCATATCCAGCACATTCTGCGGTCTTTGCACACCATAGTAGCCGTCATATTCTATTTTAACAGGCTGCTCGTAATCACCAGAATTGGTTTCTATGATAATAACACCATTGGCAGCACGCACACCGTAGATAGCAGCCGCTGAAGCATCTTTCAAAATACTCATGCTGGCAATATCTGATGGGTTAAGGAAGTCTATATTATCTACAAACATACCATCTACTACATATAAGGGCTGTCCACCATCATCTCCTGCGAAAGAGCTTAACCCTCTAACACGTACATTAGGGCTGGCTCCCGGAGCTCCACTACTGGTAATTTGAACACCTGCCACTTTACCTTGCAGTGATTGCATAGGGTTACTGTTAGGTGTTTTAGTAATATCCTCGTTGTTAATAGTAGATATGGCTGTAGTTATCTCGTCTTCACTTGAGCTACCATAACCAATCACTACTACCTCCTGAAGCTCACTAATGTCACTGCTTAAAGTAACATTGACCACCGAGCGTCCATTCACCTGCTCCCTTGCGGTGGTAAAACCTACAAAAGAAAAAACTAATGTAGCATCATCTCCCACTACTAAAGAGTAGTTACCTTCAATATCAGTAACTGTTCCTTGTGAAGTTCCCTCTACCAATATGTTCACCCCTGGAAGAGGCTCACCATCATCAGCTGAAGTAACTTTACCTTCAACAGTATTCTGGGCCTGCGCATTTATGGCTGTCATAGCCAAAAAAAGCAGACACGTTAGTCGTAAAAGTTTAATCATTGGGTTTAAAAATTAAATTAAATCTAGCAAACGATTGCAATTATGGTGTAATGCTAAAAGTATTAAATATCTTACCCAAAATCCTGCAAACAATTTCGAAGAAAATAAACGAAAATTCTAAGATCTCCCAAATCCAATATTGCGCTTTAAAAACAATGATTAAAGCAGTATAAAGGCTATTTTACATCTTAACCAACAAGCCATCCCGTTTAAAACTCAGAAATCGATTTTAGACCAAAAACGAGAAAAAAGCACCTGATTTTCTCTTACTTCCTATCATATTGTACATAAAAAAATCCCGGACCAACATGATCCGGGATTCTATAAATGAGTAGTCTTTTTCTTCTTTAGGCCACTACGAAACAGCGCTGAAGCACTTGTTCGTACCTGTCATTAAACCTGGAATAGCACCAGTTTCTTAATTCAGAGACCTCTTCATCTATCAAAGATTGTATGGCCTTTTTCAACTCCTTTTCAAAAAGTTTGGAATCAAAACTCACCTTTGTGAGTATGGTTTTTACGTAATCTAACATAAGAGCTTTGAATTTTAAAAAGTTAATTTCCGTCCCTTCGCAACTTATCTCCACCTTTAATATACAAAATCGTTACAGTTTGTTAAAGTATTACTATAAATTTGTATACGGTGTACGTACAACTAAGTTTGTAAATTATGGGATGGATATATCGTAGACTTAACGTATTTTTCTACTTAATTAGTATTTTCGGTCTGGCACATGCCTCTCAGGCGCAGGAGCTTAAAATAGAGCTTGGGCCTGATGAGATTGGCGAAAACCAGACCTGGACTATTACTATAACCGCTGCTAATGAAAGGCTATCTAATTATGGTGACTTCCCTGATATAGAGGGTTTTCAAAAAAGAGGTACGTCATCCTCTTCATCTACTCAGATCATTAATGGGCAAATTTCAAGCTCGCAGAGCGTAACTATGTCTTACGTACCTACTGCTCAAGGTACATTTACATTAAAACCTTTTACTATAAATGTAAATGGTAAGGCATTATCATCTCAAGGTAAAACCATAAAAGTAGGAGGTGCAGTAGCTAGGCAGCAAAGAAATGACCCTTTCAGAAGCTTTTTTGATCATGATCCTATGGATAACTTCTTTAATGATGATCGTAAAACTGAGTTTTTGGATATTAAGGAAGACGCCTTTCTGGCACTAAGTACTGACAAAAGAGAAGTTTATGTAGGAGAAGGCTTCACCGCGAGCTTATCATTTTATGTGGCTGAAGATAACCGAGCACCTTTACAATTTCATGACTTAGGTAAGCAGTTGGGAGAAATACTTAAAAAGTTAAAACCCGAAAACTGCTGGGAAGAGAACTTCAATATCGAGAATATTAATGGTGAACCGGTAAACATAGGCGGCAAGAAATACACTCAATATAAAATATACCAGGCAGAACTTTACCCCTTAAATGCTGAGCCTATCCAATTTCCGTCAGTAGGCTTAGAAATGATAAAATATAAAGTGGCCAAAAATCCTTCTTTCTTTGGAAGAAACCGCCAAGAAGACTTCAAAACATTTTATAGTAAACCTAAAAGCGTTAATGTAAAAAAACTACCTCCTCACCCGCTTAAAGATCAGGTGGCCGTAGGTGACTACAAGCTAAATGAAAAGCTAAGCACTCCTACGCTAGAAACGGGCCAAAGCTTTAGCTATGAGTTTAATGTTTATGGAGAAGGTAATATATCTGCTATTAATAAACCTATAGTTGATGGCGGCGAAAATTTCGATTTTTATGATCCTAACGTTACTCAAAACATTAACAGAAGAAATAACACTGTTACCGGTTCTAAGTCTTTCAATTATTTCGGCATTCCTAAAGAGCCCGGAGACTATAATATGAAAGATTACTTTAATTGGATATACTTTAATCCTAAAACAGAAACCTATGACACCCTTACTTCAGCAAAGGTGGTGCATGTAACAGGAGAAAGTAAAAAGAATGAAAACATACAGGCCAATGATATGGGATCTTTTTATGATCGCATCAATATAGAAGACAATACCTTAAAAAGCACAGCAAGCTTTGAGTGGACCAAAATCTTTGTCAACATCTTTATTTTGGCTATGTTAGTGATTTCAGCAATAATTATTTTTAAAAAATAACCTTCCAACCATAAAACATTGGGAAATTCTTTCGGTACTTTATTCAAAATAACCACCTTCGGCGAGTCTCATGGCAAGGCATTAGGTGTGATTATAGACGGCTGCCCTGCAGGCCTGGAAATAGATGAAACTTTTATTCAAAATGAGCTGATCAGGCGTAAACCCGGTCAATCAAAGATTACCACTCAGAGGCGAGAAAACGACGAATTTGAAATTCTTTCTGGCGTATTTGAAGGTAAATCAACCGGCACTCCTATTAGTTTAGTCATTCATAATACAGACGCCAAAAGCAAAGATTATTCGCACATAGCAGAAAAATACCGTCCCTCTCATGCTGATTATACCTATGACACTAAATATGGTATTAGAGATTATAGAGGAGGAGGTCGTAGTAGTGCCAGGGAGACTGCAGCTCGTGTAGCAGCGGGTGCAGTAGCTAAACTATTTCTAAAGAAAATAGGAGTAGATGTAACTGCCTATGTATCTAAAGTAGGCTCTATTCAGGCTCCTGAGTATCATGAAATGGACCTGTCTAAAACAGAAGATAATATAGTTAGGTGTCCCGATCCTAAAGTGGCCGAAGAAATGATCACTCTTATTGATCAGACTCGTAAAAATCAGGATACCATAGGTGGCGTGGTAACAGCAGTTATCAAAAATACGCCTGTAGGTCTTGGTGAGCCTGTTTTCGATAAGCTCCATGCTGAGTTAGGAAAAGCCATGCTGAGCATCAATGCTGTAAAAGGCTTTGAATATGGTAGTGGATTTAAAGGAGTGGAGATGTACGGGTCTGAGCATAATGACCTCTTTTATAATGAAGAGGGTAAGGTGAAAACTAAGACTAACCACTCTGGCGGAATACAAGGAGGCATATCTAACGGAGAAGATATATATTTTAATGTCGCTTTTAAACCGGTGGCTACTATTATGAAAGATCAGCCTTCTATAGATAAAGCTGGAGATGAAGCTACGGTAAGTGGCAAGGGAAGACATGATCCTTGTGTAGTACCAAGAGCAGTACCTATTGTAGAAGCTATGGCTGCCTTAGTAATAGCAGACTTCTTTTTAATTAATAAATCGAGTAAATTATCCGACTAAATTTTTCATCCTTTCTATGAAAAACCTCCCTTTACATATTAAAATTATTATTGGCCTTGTAGCCGGAATCATATATGCATTTATTTCAAGTGCACTTGGCTGGAATGATTTTACCATTAATTGGATCAACCCATTTGGCACTATATTCATTAGGTTATTAAAATTTATTGCAGTACCGCTGGTGCTATTTTCTATTATAGGAGGAGTATCCAGCTTAAGCGATATTTCTAAGCTAGGACGCCTGGGAGCAAAAACGCTTGGTCTCTACCTTTTAACCACGGTAATAGCTGTAGGCATAGGCTTATTATTGGTAAATATTGTAAAGCCCGGCAAATTTATAGATGAACAGCAGCAGCTAAAAAACAGGATAGAATATGAAAAATGGGTACAGGCTACTGATGGTGTAGAAGGAGTAAAGGATGATAAAAATGTACTCACTGACCCTGAATATAGAGATCAGGTAGAAGAAATTGCCAGTGATGAAACCCTGGCCCAAGCAGCACAACATGCTGAAGCTGCCGCAGTACAAGAAAAAATGGTAGCTGCAGAAAAAACAAAGGACACCCCCCCCATTACAGTTTTTAGTAGATATGGTTCCTGAAAACATCATGATGTCTCTTTCTGATAACGGCCTCATGTTGCAAGTAATTTTCTTCGCCATATTTTTTGGTTTGTCATTAGCTATTATTCCTAATGAAACCGGAAAACCTGTTATTGACTTCATAAACGGCATAAATGAGGTTTTTCTTAAAATGGTGGACATAGTTATGAAAGCTGCGCCATTCTTTGTTTTCGCGCTGCTAGCCGGTGTAATTGCCAAAATGGCTGACACCCCTGCTGAAGTATTCGAAATATTCAAAGGCTTGTGGACTTATTCATTAACACTAGTGCTGGGTTTGGCTTTTATGGTTTTTATTTTCTACCCACTATTGATTACTCTTTTCGTTAAAAAACTCAGTTATAAAGAATTTTTCAAGAATATAAGTCCGGCACAGTTTCTGGCGTTTTCTACCAGCTCCAGTGCTGCCACATTACCTGTTACTATGGAGTGTGTGGAAGAAAACATGGGAGTTTCTAAAAACATAAGCAGTTTTGTATTACCCATTGGTGCCACTGTAAATATGGACGGAACCAGCCTTTATCAGGCCGTAGCGGTAGTTTTTCTAGCTCAGATGCATATGGTAGACCTGACCTTCGGACAGCAGCTTACCATCGTATTTACAGCTACCCTTGCCTCTATAGGATCTGCGGCCGTGCCTAGTGCAGGATTGGTAATGATGATTATAGTTTTACAATCTGTAGGCCTTAATCCTGCATGGATAGCAATTATTTTTCCGGTAGACCGTATCCTAGACATGTGCCGAACCGTAGTAAATGTAACTGGTGATGCCAGTGTATCTACACTCATCGCTAAATCAGAAGGTGAACTTCCTAAATACTCGTAAGGGAACCTTTATAAATAAACATTGTTTGCCCAATAAAGCATAGATAAGATGGAGACAAAAGTTAAGAATGACAATCAGAAAGTAGTAAACCTATACCTAGAGGCTAACCCTAACCCGAACTCTATGAAGTTCGTAGCTAACTATATGCTGGTGCCTGAAGGTACAAGTTATGATTTCCCTGATGTAGAGAGTACGGAAAACGCCCCCTTGGCAAAAGAGCTTTTTGGGTTTGAGTATGTGGACAGGGTATTTTACATGTCTAATTTCATTACTATTACTAAAAAAGAAGAGGTTGAGTGGATTGAAATTAAAGATGCTCTGAAACAGCACATTAAAGATTATATTGAATCTGGCAGAGAGGTTATAACTAAACTGATGCCTGAAGAGCAATATGATGAAAGTGACTCTGAAACAGTAAAGAAAATTAAAGGTATATTAGATGAATACATCAAACCAGCTGTAGAGCAAGATGGTGGTGCTATCTCTTTCCATTCTTATGAAAACGGTATTGTAAAAGTATTGCTTCAGGGTTCATGCAGTGGCTGCCCTTCATCTACTGTTACGCTAAAAGCGGGTATAGAGAATCTTCTAAAAAGAATGCTTCCGGAAATAGAAGGAGTAGAAGCAGAAGGTATTTAATTAAAGCTAATAAGCCGGACTAATCGGCTATAAATACAAAGGCCGTTTCAAAATATTGAAACGGCCTTTTTTTGTTTCACCTCGCACTATCCTACTCCACAACAAATTTTCTAGTAAGCGTTTTATCCGAGTTAATTAAAAGGCTGTAAATTCCCGGTTTCAACTGTTTGTTGAATTGAATAGACCATTCGCCTTGTGGCAGGATATTACTTTCTTTATATACTGTTTTTCCTTGTACATCTATTACTTGCAAATCTACCAGACCGATACTCTCATTACTCTGAAGTGCCAATTTAAGTAGATTCCCATCACTTGGTACAGGAAATAAAGATACATCAATATGTTCTGAACTGGTAAGGTTATTTATTCTTACTGGTCTGGAGTAAGTAAATGTTCCGTCATAATCTGTTTGTTTCAGTCTATAATAAGAAACACCTGCATATGGGTCTGCATCTGTCAAAGTATATTCTGAAGGGCTTGATTTAGTCCCCTGACCGCCAACCGTAGCTACGTGCTCATAAGTTTCGAAGTCTAATGTCTTTTCTACAGAAAAATAGTCATTATTCAACTCAGAAGCCGTTTCCCAGTTCAGTAGCACATTTTCACCCTGAAGACTACCTGTAAAATAAGTTAACTCTACTGGTAGTGGCCCTCCACTAGACACTCCAAATGGTGAAAATGAAGACACATTGGATACAGAAGCATAATAAGGACCAGTTCCTGATGCACTTACATAATTGAGCTGTTCCCAATTAGAGCCATTATAGTGAACTACACTAATATTACTTCTATCAAAGCCATCTAATTCCTCAGTTCCACCCCACTGAAATTGTAGGGTAACATCAGAACCTCCTATTACATCTTCATCAATAAACCAGGTTAAGTTTATAGCACTTTCTTCCAGCATATCATCAGAACAGTTACCATTCAGGCTAATACCAGAACACATTCTTATTGTATAATTATCTGCAGTACCTGTAGTGTTATTAATAGTAAGAGGTGTATAGCTATTTAAACCAACAGGAAAAAGAATATCACCAGTTCTGGCTCCTCCTCCAATACTATTCTGCACAAGCCCTCCGTCAGAGGTAACCTGAATATAACTATCCTCATCAGAGCCCG
This sequence comes from Fulvivirga maritima, assembly GCF_021389955.1. Lineage (NCBI taxonomy): Bacteria > Pseudomonadati > Bacteroidota > Cytophagia > Cytophagales > Fulvivirgaceae > Fulvivirga > Fulvivirga maritima. The sequence continues at coordinate 2,111,761 of NZ_CP089980.1, read as the reverse complement.
CAATGAAACCTGATGCTCCAATAGTTAAAAAATGATCGCGTGTTTGCACTTTACCATTGTTTAGCATCAATGAATGATTCACCACATTATCTCCAAACAATAAAACATTTCCAGCCGGCTTATTAATTTCCAGATCATAAAATGTTTCATTAGCTATTATACTTTGATTACCAGTACCATTAAGACTTACACGACGATTACCCTCTTCGAAAGAATTCCAACTACCGCTATTATTGATCCAATCACCTGCAAGAGTAATATTATCATTACCATTAGCCACATTAAGACGGGCGTTTTCTGTAATAGTAAGGTCTCCATTTACCGTCAGGTTGTTTTGTGTATACTTCACATTATTACCAGCCAGCACTAAATTACTATAATCAATAGGAATGATATTTTGCCCACCAGTAGCATCATATATAAAGGTATTAGTGCCATTAGAGCAATCCATAATATTATTTATGTCATTATCATAGGTACCGCCAGAGTAGCCCCAACGCCAGACGGAACCATCATAATTATGAAATGAGCTTCCATTATCAATAGAGTTAAAGTACCCCGACTGATCAATTAATGAATAATTATTGATAGTTAAATTACCATTTGAAAGGATGATGTTTCGGAATAACAAATTGCCATAATTATTAATGACATTATTATTATTGCCTGAGCCTCCTGCTCTTACATCGCCACCTATATTAATATTACCCGTATTTGAAACAGACTGATTACTACCTGAAAAGAGTAAATTACCATTTATAGTGGTGCTCCCCGTAAGATTATTGATAATCCTAGAGCCATTTTCATTAAGATCGACATCATCTATAACCAGGTTACCGGCTCCTTCAAAAGTGATAGTTCCAGCTTCATTAAAGGTTAACTCTCTATCTACAATCAACGAACTACCTGCCCCTATTCTCACTAAGTTATTGGCTCCTGCATCAATAACAAGGTTCTCAACTCTAAGATTAGCTCTCACGTTTATTACACCGCTATTGGCCATTACTAGCACTCCTATTCTATCGCTTTGTGATACGATAGGCTCATTAAAATACTCTCCTAAATCAACGATAACACCATCGTTATTACCAGGTAGCAAGTACCATATATCAAAATTATAAGTATTTCCCCAGTTACTGCTCGTCCCCCCTTCCCAGGTAAACGTTCTATCTCCCCAACATGCGTAGGTTTCAGACATAGAAATACCTACAAAAATTAAAACCAAAAACACACGTGTAAGCTTCATTACATATTTACATTTTCTTTGCCTTCTGCAAAGATGCAATAAATAAGCCAATAGTTATTAAAAGAGCAATTATTCCGATGTAGCTACCAAAAAGTGAGTATATAGTATTACCTTTTTTTAATGTAACATTTTCAATTAAAATGTCATTTTCATCCCAAGAAATAGAATTCTCCACTTTTCCATTCTCTCTAAGAGTAAGGGAGATACCTGTAGCTGCCGAGCGAACTACTTGTTTCCTAAAAGAAAGTGCGGCTACTGAGGCATAATCAGCATTTTGTCCGTAGCCAGAAGTTTTCCCTGCCCAGCCATCATTAGCTATAATGGCTATAAGATTGGCCCTGGACTCTTCAAACTCTCTTATATAATCTGGAAAAAGAGCATCAAGACATATTAAAGGACTAATCCGGAGGTTCTTATATTTAAAAACATTTGTAACATTATCTGGCGTATAGCTCGCCTTAGCCTGATTGAGATTAAGCCTAAGTGTTTCAAAATAAGAAGTCCAGTCTAAAAATGGGACACGCTCCATGAAAGGAACCAAGTTATTTTTCACTTGTATCTGGGTTGTGATTCCTGGAGCTATCAGCATAGCAGCATTATAACCACTGGCATAAGATCCATTACCAACAGCTACCGCACTAGACGGGGCAGTACGCTCAGGAAAAACTCTAAAGCCTACAAAACCAACTAACACCGCCACGTCCGCTTCCTCTGCCGCTGCTCTAATGGCCTGCACCAGTTCTGTCTTTTCCGGCGCATTAATAATAAATGGATACTTAGGCGTAGTTCTTATAAAGCCTTCAGGATAGACCACCAAATCGATTCCCTGTCCCTTAATAGACTGTAAATCCTTTTTTATAGATTCTACCTTCTGCCGTAATGACTCCTTGTCAATAATTTGATAAGAATCATCATTAGGTTGAACTACCGCTACTTTGGCTGTGCCTCTACCTCTGTCCTCTGAGGTATAAAGAATACCATTTACAACCAAAAGCACCACACAAACAGAAGCTAATATAAGCCCCCATTTCTTTCGATATTCTGCTTCTTTTAAAAGAAAAAAGAACAAGCACATTGATCAATACAATCAACACAGAACCTCCCAAATAGCCTGTAAACTGATAAAACTGACCAAGAAAGGGCATGGAACCAAGACCAAACCCCAGGTGCAGCCATGTAAAAGCCAATTCCCATTTACTATGAAGATACTCATAAGTACACCATACCACAGGCAAATAAAGCCAGGTGTTATAAGATTTAAACACCTTACGAATACCTATAAGTAATAGAACAGGTAGACTCTGAAATAGAGGGATAAGTATAAATGCAGTAAGCACTACCATAAAACCAGAAGTATCCAACTTGGTATTGGCTATCCAGTACATGGTACCTAAAGACCATAAAAAAAAGGCCAAGTACGTATATACAAAGGCCTTTTTAATGCTTCTTATGTCATAAAGAACATATAATAAGGGCACCATTGCAACAAACAGCAATGGAGTAAGCCCAACGGGAGGCCAGGCAATGATTAACAGTATACCCGATAAAATTGCCAGACCTATATTTTTCATCATTATCTGCTATAGTTAGGAGCCTCTCTGGTAATGAATATATCGTGAGGGTGACTTTCCTGAACACCAGCAGCCGTAATTTTCACAAATTTGGCATCATTTAAGGCTTCAATAGATCCTGCTCCGCAGTATCCCATTCCAGCTTTAAGTCCACCTATTAACTGATATAAAACTTCAGCCACCATACCTTTATAAGGTACTCGACCTACTATACCTTCTGGCACTAATTTTTTAATATCATCTTCTGCATCCTGGAAGTATCTGTCTTTTGAACCTTCTTCCATCGCTTCTACAGAACCCATTCCTCTATAAGACTTGAATTTACGTCCTTCATAGATGATCATTTCACCGGGAGCCTCATCTGTACCAGCTAAAAGTGAACCTATCATAACACTGCTAGCACCACCAGCCAGCGCTTTCACTACATCACCAGAAAAACGAATACCACCATCAGCAATTACCGGGACACCAGTACCTTTAGCTGCTTTAGCACATTCGTATACTGCTGACAGTTGAGGTACACCCACACCAGCAATAATTCTTGTAGTACAAATACTACCAGGTCCTACACCTACTTTTATAGCATCAGCACCGGCTTCTATTAATGCTTTAGCAGCCTCTCCTGTAGCCACATTTCCTACTATAATTTCAAGATCAGGAAATGCCTTTTTCACTGTTTTACACATATCAATCACTCCTTTAGAATGACCATGTGCAGTATCAATGCTGATTACATCTACACCCGCAGCTTTTAAGCCTTCTACTCTTTCAAGAATATCAGGAGTTACTCCCACTGCAGCTCCTACTCTAAGTCTGCCGTACTCATCTTTACAGGCATTAGGCTTATTTCGGTTTTTTAAGATATCCTTATAAGTAATCAATCCGGTAAGAATACCATCTTTATTTACTATAGGAAGTTTTTCTATTTTATGCTCTTGAAGAATATCTTCTGCTTTCTCAAGCCCTACATTCTCTTCGGCTGTAATGAGCGCATCACGAGTCATAATTTCAGAGATAGGAGTAGACATATCCTTGTGGAAACGTAGATCCCTGTTAGTAATGATTCCTATCAATCTACGATTTTCATCAACTACGGGTATCCCTCCAATTTTATACTCTCTCATGATCTTCTCGGCATCCATCACATTAGAGTTAATATTTAATGTGATAGGATCTAGTATCATCCCACTTTGAGATCTCTTCACTTTGCGCACCTGCTGTGCTTGAGCCTCTTTAGACATATTCTTATGAATAAAGCCTAACCCTCCTTCTAGCGCCATAGAAATGGCCAAGTCTGCCTCAGTCACTGTATCCATAGCGGCAGAAACAAAAGGAATATTAAGTTTAATATTCTTTGTCAGTAAAGTGGAAGTGTTAGTATCTCGTGGAAGAACCTCAGAATAACCGGGTTGTAAAAGCACGTCATCATAGGTGAGTGCTTCAAATAAAAATTTCGATTGGTCTAAAGACATGGCAAATAAGCGTTATTGTTATTTGCCGAACAAAGCTAAAGAGATTCCATAATATAAAAAACGAATATGAGTTAATTAATTTTTGTTAATTGCGACCACAAACTATAAAATAGAAACTAAAGATTTAATGAAATTTTTTAAACTCCTGTTATTAGTCTCATTTTTGGCATTATATCTTCCTGGTCATTCTCAATATCAATCCGGCAAAGCTTCCTATTACGCTGATAAATTTGAAGGTAGGAAAACCGCCAGTGGAGAAATTTACCGTGGTGATAGCTATACCGCAGCGCACCCTTCCCTACCCTTTGGTACACGACTAAAAGTAACTAACCTTCATAATCACAAGGTCATTAACGTGAGGGTAAACGATAGAGGACCATTTGTTAGCACACGTATCATTGATCTCTCCCGTGCAGCGGCAGAGGCTTTAGACTTTATAAATCTGGGTATAGTAGATGTTTCTATAGATATAGTTACTGATTCCGCCATAGCGGCTCAAACATCCCAATTTTATACTTTTAGCATCCATAAAACCAGACCCAAAGGTTTTGGAGTACAGGTAATGAGCTTAACAAAAATGGATGCTTTATTAGAAGTAGGTGAGCTGTTAGCTCAAAAATACAAAGACATAAAAGTGACCTTACAACCCAAGGTGGTTAACAGTAAGCAGGTGTATGCTCTCATTTTGGGTGTGTATGATTCAAGAGAGGAAGCCCTGGTTTTAAAAAATAAACTTTCCAATGATTACTCAGATAGCTATATTGTAGAGTTCTCCAAATTCCAGTAAAATGAAAGCGGCTTTAATAATATTTTTAGGGTGTATTAGTATCCCATTCTATTCCTATTCCCAACAAGATTCATTAGTTCTTTTTAGCGAAATCAACTATTGGTCTGATATGGAAAAAGAGGCATTTAATAATTTCTTTATTAATGATAAAGAGAATTATCTACAGCTTTTTATGGCCGCTGATCCGCTGTCTACACCAGGCAACTATCAGGCAGCCTTAAATAAAATAGATGAAGAAATTGCCTCTATTAATCTGGATAAACTGGCCAAGAAGAAGGTAGATAAAAAGATGAAAATCCTATATGATCAGATTCATGAAGATTTCTTCTCCAAATACGAATTAGAAAATACCTTCGGCCATATATTCTCAAATGGTTATTACAACTGCGTTTCTGCTACGGCATTATTCAGTATACTTTTTAATGAGCTTTCTATTCCTTACACTTTAAAGGAAAGTCCTACACATGTATATATGATTGCGTACCCCAGTAGCGAAAGAATTTTGGTAGAATCAACAGATCCGGGTGGTAGGTTTTTTACTTTTGACAATAAATTCAAAACGGACTTTGTAAACCAAATGAAGGCCGCCAAGTTGATTAGTGATGCTGAATATAAAGCTAAAAACGTGTCTGACCTTTTTGACGAATATTATTTTGAAGAAGAAGACATCAATCTCAAGCAACTTGTAGGCATTCAATATGCTAATGATGCCATTTATAAACTGAACGAAAGCAAATACAAAGAGGCCTACGAACAACTCGAAAAAGCTTACCTTTTTTATCCTGCCGATAAGGTTTCTTATATGCTCATGAATGTAGCCACTATACTCATTAGCACTGCAGATTATTATGAGAGCGAGAACATAAAATTACTGACCTCTCTTACCCGTTTTGAAAACTCAGCAATTACTGATGATCAGTTATTTGGTGAGTTCACTCGGGTCAATCATGATATTTTGATCAACCATGGTGATTTTGACAAATACAAGGAAGCCTATGAAGCAGTTTATGCCTCTGCAAAGAGTGATGAGCTTAAAAACGAAATTTCTTTCTTATATAATTACGAATGTGGAAGAGTACTGTACAATAAAAATGAATTTGACAAGGCCATTCCTTTTGAGGAAGAAGCCTATAAACTCAAAAAAGACCATGTTGATATTGAGGCTTTGCTGGTAACTACCATCATAAGAAAGGCAGCACTGGAAAGTGATAATTTAAAAATCATAAGCCTGCTACAAGATTATGCAAGTACTCATCCTGAGCTACTAGAAAACAAAGAGTTTAAAAGCGTCCTCGTCATGAGTTATCTAAGGCAATCTGCCCTCTCTTTTCAGTTGGAAAATTCTACCGAAGGGGTTAAATATCAAAAGCTTTTTGAAAACAACTTTGAAGAAAAGCTGTCGATAGACCCTGAATATATAGGGCAATTATATACCATAGCAGGCACTTACTATTTCAAAAAAGGACAAACGAATAAAGCCCGAGAAACCATTAATACAGGGCTTAAATATGCTCCTGGCAATAACCAGCTCTTACTAAGACAAAAGCTGCTTCGTTAACCGGGATTTTCAGCAGAAAGGTTGTACTTTTTGGAAGTAATGTAAACATTTCTCAGCCGGGTTTTTGTAATTGCAATGAGGGTTATTCTCTCCATCACAAACATACCCGGCGGCACGGGCACTACCATACGACCTACGCCGGGTCTTACTTCTAAAAGTGAACGGATGTCATCAGGTATACAGCCATTTTCATCCATCTCACCCACAAAAAACTCTACATCCTTAGATTTATCTGACAGAGATAATTCTATTATGTATTGACCATTCTTCACCAAATTATCTATTTCCTTTACCACTATGGAAGGGTACTTTGTCTTTGGCTTACCTGAAGTGAGATATTCCTTCAACCCAGCACATGGCTTGCCATTATAATACGGAGCCTCTGTGGTGAGCATTTCATTCATACGATATTTTTTTCGCACACCGTGCATCACCCCATTTTTATAGGGAGTAACTATTGATTTACTCCCATTTTCATAAAAGGTGATCGCCTCTCCATGTTTCTTGTTATTTACATAATCTATGGATTGATGCAGCTTACCATTTTCATAATAGCTAGTAGCCCGGCCATTCTTCTTTCCATTGACATAATTCACCACCGTTTTGAGCGAACCATCAGCTCTGTACTGCTTTACTTCTCCGTTCTTAGGCTTTTCTTTTGAAGCAGTTTTCTTTTTAGCAGGCGCATTACAGGCTACCACCATTACGATGCTTAGGAGAAAAGGAATGACTGTCAGTTTCATAATGTTTCTAAAATATCAGTAAGCACTTCATTAGCAGCTCGCTCACCACTAGCCACAGCACCATGAATAGTACCGAAACTCCCCTCCACATCCGTAGCTTCACCTGCAAAATATAATCTCTTATTAATTGGTTCAGCTAATGTTATTCTATCATCATTACTTCCTCCTGCTAATGGGTAAGAGAAGCCACCCATAATATTCTCATCGGCCGTCCAATCATATTTCACCATATCTACCAAGGCATTGTTGGCAGAGGCACTACCATCAAACATAGCATCTAGCTCTGCTATGAGCACATCCTTTAGTTCTTCATCAGAAAGAGCCGCTAAGGCTACCGCATGCTGCCCAAAAGCCTCAACAGTAAGGCATCTATTGGTTTCACTCACTTTAGCTCCGGCATTAAAATATGACGTAGCCTGAGTGCCTCCATAAATATATTGTACATTTTGTCCCCAGAAATTTCTGGTAAACTTAAATACTACTTTAAAGGCAGGAGCCATGCCTATTCTGGACATTGCAGACACCTTAGCCTCTGGTAATGCCGGAGAAAAACCGATTTTACCTTCCTTCAATATAGAAACAGGCACGGTTAGAATAACTTTATTAGCCACTACATCACCAGCATTAGTAGTTAAAGTAATTTCGCTACCTGTATAGTTGATAGCCTGCACCACTGTATTAAACCTCACCCGTCTGGTAATGTCAGAAAACTTAGAGTATAGCAGATCTTGCATAGGGTTACTTCCTAAAACTAACTGATCATTAGCATCAGCATTTTGTAGTGCCGCAGCCAAGGCCTGAATATTAATCTGGTCATTATCTGCCCCAAATTCATTACCAATTTGCCCTTGCAATATGTTATACATTTCCGATGGTATCCCGGCATTTTGAATGGCAGTTTGTACAGTGCCTCCTCCGGTATACTGTTCTAAACCATCCACAAAATTCTGAGCACTATTAAAAGCAGTATTCTCGCTTAAATCAGCAGCCGTTTTCAGTTCTGACTGATAAAAAAACAAGTTATCTAATCCACCAGATATATCAGTAATCTCCAAATTCAAGTCTTGTATTGACTGAAAGAATGAAGAATTGCGCTTTTTAATTACGCCTCCACCTAATTCAATCGGGTAATCATCAAATCCTCGTAAGGACTTTACTCTTCCTCCCACAGCACTAGCTGCTTCCAGAATAATAACATTAACCCCTTGATCAACCAGTAATTGTGCTGCATATAAGCCTGCAGCGCCTGCTCCAACTATAACAACAGATCCATCGTATTCCAGCTCTGGACTAGGCTCGCTATCATCATCTTTACATGATTGCAATACACCTGGCAACACAAAACCTGCTGCTGCCCCTAGCCCCAACTGCCGTATGGCTTTTCTTCTGTTCACTGTTTTGTTTTTATAAGTTCAAAAAATTTGCCTGAATGTACAAAATAATTATTAAAAGATATATTTGCCTAACAATTATGCAAGATGCTCTCAACTATTTATACAACATAGACCCGTACGAAGGTGCCGGTTTAATATTCGGATTACTCGCTGTAATATTTTTGGTAAAAGAAAACATTTGGACGTGGCCTTGCGGCATCCTCTACGTAGCGGTTTCTTTTGTCATTTTCTGGGAGCAAAAATTGTACATGGACTTTGGGCTCAACATTTTTTATTTAGTGCTTAATATTTATGGTTGGTGGTACTGGATTTACGGTAAAAAAGAAGGAGAAAAAGAAGTGCCTATCACCCATAGCTCCACTTCTACCTTAATTTACCTTACTGCAGCCTGCGCAGTAGGCATAGTGATTTGCGGATACTTACTTAAAGAATATACTGATGCCAGCTTGCCTTATTGGGATAGTACCACTACTATTTTAAGTTTAGCAGGCATGTGGCTCACTACCATCAAAAGAATTGACAATTGGTATTATTGGTTTGTAGTTGATGTACTTTGCACCGTCATTTATTTCTATAAAGGCATTCAATTATATGCTTTATTGTATTGCGTTTATATCGGTTTGGCCGTTTCAGGATATTTGGTTTGGAAAAAAAGTATGGAGGCTCAGAGCGCATGAAAAAAGTAGTAATCACAGGACCTGAATCAACTGGAAAGAGTACACTTTCCTCCTTACTCGCAAAGCAATTTGGCACCGTCTGGGTACCTGAATTTGCTCGTGGATATATAGATCAGCTAAGCAGAGAGTATCAGGAAGATGATCTAATAGCCATAGCCCAAGGACAGCTTAATTCTGAAAAAGCTAAAGCTGTAGAGGCCAAAAATGGCTTACTAATTTGTGATACGGAGCTTATAGTAATTAAAATATGGGCTGAGCACAAGTATGGATCTTGTCCGCCAGAAATTATTAAAGGTATTAAAGAAAACCGCTATGAGCTCTATTTGCTCACGTATATAGACATACCCTGGGAAGAGGATCCTCAAAGAGAAAAACCCACACCTACGTCAATATTTTTACGATCTCTTTAAAAAGGAACTAGAAGATTTCAACTTTCCGTATGTAGAAATTAAGGGTAGCTTCGATGAAAGATTAGCTAAAGCTACCCAAGCTATCAACAATATCCTCTGATTAGGATATTATCACATTATCAGCCTTTTCTTCTTTCTCAGCAGAATCTTCTTCAGTAATGGTGGTAGTGTTTTGCTTATTCTTTAAAAATCTCTTTTGAAACAATAGAATACACACTACGCCAATAAATATTGAAGAATCAGCAATATTAAATACCGGGCTAAAGAAAAGGAAATAGTTTCCACCTACTCCAGGCATCCAATCAGGATAATAGCCGTCAAAGAGTGGGAAGAATAACATATCAATCACCTGACCATGAAACCAGGGAGTGGGAGAACCAAGTGGAGCATTATTTAAAAATACACCATAAAAAGTACTGTCAATAACATTACCTACGGCACCTCCCAATATGAGTCCCATGCACCAGAGGAGGCCGGTCTTGGCCCCCTTTTTATATAGATAGTAAATATAGTAGCCTATACCTACCATGGCTCCAAGCCTAAATAAGGTTAATAAAAGTTTTCCGTAATAATGACTGGACTTAAGTCCAAAAGCCATACCCGGATTAAGAAGATAATGGAGCTTAAACCAGTCTCCAATTACATTAATTTCACCTGCGGTGCCCATTTCCATGTTAAAATGGACAAGTAATTTCACTGTTTGATCTAGAGCTATTACTCCTAAAGCCAACAGGTAATATTTGTACAACTTCATTATGCTTCTATTTTTACCTTAAGTTTATGCTCATCCATTTCTAGTTCACTACCATCACTCAAGCTTTCTATAATATCTAAAGACAAGGCCTGCGTTTCATTGCAGATATATTCCTTATTGGCTTCCAACGCAGCATTAACCAAATCAGTATTTTTCTCAATATTGATTTTGATTTTATCCTGCACTTCAAGCCCCATATCCTTTCTCAGGTTTTGCACTCTGTTCACCAAATCTCTAGCTATTCCCTCCTTCTTCAGGTCATCTGAAATAGTGATATCAAGCGCCACGGTAAGCCTGCCTTCACTAGCTACTGACCAACCAGGTATATCTTGATAAGTGATTTCAACATCTTCTAAAGTCAAAGCTATTTCTTCTCCTTCTACCTCTATCACCTTGTTGTTATCAGACTCAAGGCTAGCAATATCTTCAGGCTTAAATTGGTTGATCTGAGCAGCAATGGCTTTCATTTTCTTGCCATGCTCCTTACCTAGCTTGCTAAAGTTAGGTTTCACCTTTTTCACCAAAACTCCAGACTCATCGTCCACAAATTCTATTGCCTTGATATTTACTTCAGAAAGAATTAACTCCTCCACTGCCGATACTTGTCTCTTGAAAGTATCATTTATTACAGGAAGCAATATTTTTGATAAAGGCTGACGCACTTTTATCTTATGTTTCTTTCTTAAAGAGTGCACTAATGACGATACATTTTGCGCCAAATCCATTCTTTGTTCAAGATCAATATCTATGATGCTGTCATTAGCTACAGGGAAATCAGTAAGGTGTACAGATTCTGCCGCGTCTAAACCAGTCACTTCATTAAGGTCCTGATATAACTGCTCCATGTAAAAAGGAGCTACAGGAGATCCTAGCTTAGCAATAGTAAGCAGGCAAGTATATAAAGTCTGATAAGCAGCCTTTTTATCGGCATTAAATTCGCCTCTCCAGAAACGTTTCCTGTTAAGTCTTACATACCAGTTACTCAAGTCATCTATAGTGAAATCTTGAATTAATCTGGCTGCTCTGGTAGGCTCATACTCATTATAAGCTTCATCTACCTTTTTTATTAGACTGTTGAGTTTAGACAATACCCATCTATCACTCTCAGTCCTGTCAGAGGCACTTACTTCACCATCTTTAAAGTCAAAACCATCAAGGTTAGCATAAAGAGCGAAGAAAGAATAAGTATTTTGCAACGTTCCGAAGAACCTTCTTTGCACCTCTACTACACCGTCTATATTGAATTTAAGGTTATCCCAAGGATTAGCATTAGAGATCATGTACCAACGAGTGGCATCAGGACCGTGCTCTGCCAGCGTTTTAAACGGATCTACAGCATTGCCTAATCTCTTAGACATTTTGTTTCCGTTTTTATCTAAAACAAGGCCATTTGCTATAACATTTTTGAAAGCTACTTTTCCATAAAGCATAACAGCAATAGCATGCAGTGTAAAGAACCAACCTCTGGTCTGGTCTACTCCTTCAGCTATAAAGTCAGCCGGGTAATTAGCTTCAAATATTTCTTTATTCTCAAAAGGATAGTGCCACTGAGCATAGGGCATAGCTCCAGAATCAAACCACACATCTATAAGATCAGGCTCACGGAACATTTTCTGACCACTATCACTCACTAAAATGATATCATCTACATACGGTCTGTGCAAATCAAAATCATCACCGATATTCTCAGTCATAAAACCTGCTGCCACAGACTTTTCTACCTCAGCTTTCAACTCCTCTATTGTACCGATGCATTTCTCTTCGCTACGATCTTCAGATACCCAAATAGGAAGTGGAGTACCCCAGAAGCGTGACCTTGACAAGTTCCAATCCACCAAATTTTCCAGCCAGTTACCAAACCTTCCTGATCCGGTAGAAGCAGGCTTCCAGTTGATGGTTTTGTTTAATTCCACCAGTTTATCTTTCATGGCTGTTGTTTTTATAAACCATGAATCTAGCGGATAGTAAAGCACAGGCTTATCAGTTCTCCAACAGTGAGGATAAGAGTGTTCGTACTTTACTACGTTGAAAGCTTTATTTTCTTCTTTCAGCTTAATGCCTATAAGTACATCCAAAGACTTTTCAGGGGCTTCGCCATCAGCATAGTACTCATTTTTCACGTACATGCCGGCAAACTCTCCCATTTCTTTCACATAGCGACCTTGTCGATCTACTATCGGGCCAAGGTTACCCTCTTCGTCTTTAACCAAAATAGCACCTATTCCTGCTTGCTTAGCCACTCTCTGGTCATCAGCTCCAAATGTTGGCGAGATGTGTACTATACCAGTACCATCTGCAGTGGTAACATAATCACCAGGAATTACTTTAAAGGCAGGGCCATCGGGCTCTACATATGGCAATAGCTGCTCATATTCCTGCCCCACAAGGTCTTTGCCTTTATATTCAGCTACTATTTCATAAGGGATAAGTTTATCCCCTGAATTATAATCTTCTAATTTAAGATCAGCGGCTTTGCTATTAAAGTAAGCTGCCACTCTATCTTTAGCCAGGATAACGTAAGCTTCATCAAAAGTGTAAGGATTAAAAGTTTTAACCTTCACATAATTGATATTCTCACCTACAGCCAGTGCCGTATTAGCCGCTAGCGTCCAGGGAGTGGTAGTCCAGGCGAGGAAGTAAGTATTCTCTTCTCCCTTAATTTTAAACTGAGCAGTAACCGTGGTGTCTTTTACATCTCTGTAAGTACCGGGTTGGTTAAGCTCATGCGAGCTAAGACCTGTACCTGCGGCAGGAGAAAACGGCTGTATGGTATACCCTTTATACAACAAGCCTTTGTCGTATAATTGCTTCAGTAAGTACCATAAGGTTTCCATATAATCCTTGTTAAAAGTAACATAAGGATCATCAAGATCTACCCAGTAGCCCATTTTACGAGTAAGATCATCCCACTCGTTTTTAAAACGCATTACTGTTTCACGGCATTTCTGGTTGTACTCTTCTACAGATATTTTCTTACCTATATCTTCTTTAGTAATGCCCAGTTCTTTCTCTACTTGTAGCTCTACAGGCAGGCCGTGGGTATCCCAACCACCTTTTCTTTTTACCTGAAAGCCTTTTAAAGTTTTATAGCGACAAAATATATCTTTTACCGCTCTGGCCATCACATGGTGAATACCAGGAGTACCATTAGCTGATGGTGGTCCTTCGTAGAAAGTGAAGGTTTCATTTCCTTCTCTGCTATCTACAGACTTTTCAAATATTTCATTATCCTGCCAGTACTGGAGGATTTTATCAGCTACTTCGGCATAATTGAGCCCTTTATACTCTTTATACTTCACCGTTGCTCCTTTTTTTTAAAATTTATGAGTTAATTTCTTTTGATGAATTGTCGCTACTATCTTCTACTTTAATGAGATCAAGGTCAATTTCCTCGTCTTCATCTTCCTGATAGAAGCCATCATCATATTGTTCTATAAGTGGGTGCGCGTCTTTTTTCCTCTTACCATCATCAAAGGTCATGAGTAAAGACGGCAATAATATCAAATTGGTAAACATGGCTATCAACAACGTAACTGATGTAAGAATACCCAGTGCCACGGTTCCTCCAAAATCTGACCACGCGAATATAACAAATCCGGCAAACAGAATAATAGAGGTATACATCATGCTAGCGCCTGTTTCCCTTAAGCTTTTGCTTACCGCCATGGGGACAAAAAACTTATTCGCAAAAAGCTCTTGTCTGTATTTAGCTAAAAAGTGAATGGAGTCATCTACCGAAATACCAAATACAATACTAAAGATCAATGCTGTACTTGGCTTCAGTGGTATACCTGCAAAGCCCATAATACCTGCCGTAATAATGAGGGGTATCAGATTAGGTAATAATGAAATGACTATCATCCTAAAGTTCACAAACAGAATAGCCATAATGATAGCAATAATCACAAATGCCAGTATCAGACTTGTTCTTAGGTTATGAATAAGGAAGTTATTTCCTTTAATAAACAAAGGCGTAGTACCTGTAATATCTAATGTAATTTCAGAATCAGCAAAAACAGAATCTACCTCTGGCTGTATAACATTAGTAATCAAAGAATCCATTTTGTGAGAACCAATATCAGCTACTTGCAGTGATATTCGCATTTTTTGCAAGGTAGAATCTACAAAAGAGTTGAATAATCCACTGTTATCATTCTGCCCCTTCATGTATCGCAAAATGTAATTCTTTTCTCTTCGGTCTGGTAAGCTGTATCTGGCAGGATTATTATTATAATAGGCCTGCTTAGATGCCTTAACGAAACTGACCAAAGAAACGGGCTCTGAAATGTCTTTGTTAGAAGCTAAAAAGTCTTCAAAACGATCTATCTTTCTTAGGTTCTTCTCGTCAATAACACCTCTTCTCTTATGAGTATCTACCACTATTTCCAGCGGCATTACCCCACTAAAGTTTTTCTCGAAGAAGTTTAAATCTCTGATTACTTCACTGTGCTCCGGCAAATCATCTACCATATAAGAAACGGCTCTGATTTTTAAAGTACCATATACCGAAACAATTACTAAAATAATTGTAATACCGTATATATAACTTCTATGCCTGTGAATAAGCAGATCCATCTGCGTCAGCACCTTATCTATTCCCTTAAATCTTAAATGCTTCAGCTGTTTATTTTTAGGAGGTGGCAGCCAGCTAAACACAGCTGGAATGAGTATAATACTCACCATAAAAGTAGCCATGATGTTAATCCCTGCTACTATTCCGAACTCCTTAAGTATTACAATGTCAGTAGAGGCAAGCACCAAGAAGCCTATAGCCGTGGTGAAATTGGTAATGAGTGTAACCAAACCAATTTTTCTCACTACTGTACTTACTGCTTTAAACTTATTACCGTGTTTTTCAAACTCCTGATGATACTTATTAATTAGATATACGCAATTGGGTATACCTATTACCACTATCACAGGGGGAATAAGACCGGTAAGCAATGTTATTTTATATCCGAATAAACCTAAGGTTCCTAATACCCAAATCACTATTATGGCAATAATAGTCATAGGGAAAACTACGGCATCCCAGGTTCTGAAAAACAGGAATAATATAAATGCGGTAACTGCTACAGATAAATAAAGAAACAGTTTCATTTCTCTACTCACCTTACCCGCTACCACGGAACGTACGAAAGGAAGACCTGCATAGTGCAATTCGATACCAGTATCTTTTTTAAACTGGTCTCCTATATCTATAATTTCCTGTGTTAAGTCTTGTCTTTTTGATGAGTTAAGTACTTCCTTCTTAATAGAAATGAGCATTAAAGTAGCTCCGTTGGTCTTGTTTACCAGCCTACCACTATAAAACTTCTGATCCATAGCCAATTGAAAAAGGCTATCAAACTCAGTCTGTGTTTTGGGAGCACTTTTAAAAATGTATTCCAAATCAAATTTCTTTTCTACAGTATCTTTCTGCAGACGCTGAATTAGAGGAAGAGAAATAACATTACTAACACCTGTAAACTTGCTAATATCCAGACATAGTTCTCTGAATTTTTCAAAATTCTCAGGTTCATATATTGAGCTATCTTTAAGGCCAACAGCCACAAGATTTCCATCTTCTCCAAATTGCTTTTTAAAATTCTGAAAAACCACCATGTCAGGGTCATCAGAAGGTACCGTTTTCGCGAAGTCATAACTCATCTCAACATCCTTGGCGTGATAGCCCATGAATGCTGTTATAGCTACTAAAACTAATACCAGCCAAAACCGGTATTTAATGATTATATGGGAAAGTTTAGTCCACATGCTTATTTAAGAGGCACAAAGGTAATGAATTTGATTTTAAAGTATAATTTTATTCCATTCATGTTGGAAAAACCAAAGAGGTTTGTATATACGCGCTACAAGCTTAACCCATTTCACCAATTCATGTTTCATTTTATTCAATAAAAATGGTTAAGAGTGTGGCAAAGAAATGCCCTTTATTTTTCTATACAATGAAATAGCATAAGTATCTGTCATTCCTGAGATAAAATCTATGCAGCTCATCAGCTTTTCATATACTGAGCCACATTCATTTTCCAGATCATTTCTTATTTCAGGAGGTAACAGACGGTAAGTAGCCTTGGCTTTTTTTGAAGCTTCTTTGCCAAGATCCTGCTCGCAAATCGCCTGTGTAAAAGTTTCCATAAGCCCTGGCAGTACATCAAAACCAGCGGTTTCTGTTTCCATTACCTTTCTGGATCGGTATATTTTTGATATAGAAATATTAGAAATTTCATTCAAAACTGGTGCAGACAAAATAGAATCAGCCAGAGCCACATCAAAATCTCCACTAAGTATTTCGGTCTCATTATCAAGAAACAAACTACGGCACTCTTCTATTAAACAGCCTATCGACATAGCTCTTAAAGTACCTATTCGTTCATCAATACTAGAAATAGATTTCAGCTTAGTTCTATTTAATTTATCCTTAAGAATACCAGCAAACAGCTCTACTGTATCTTCATAAGATACAAGCCCTAGTCGGCAACCATCTTCAAGGTCTATCAGCTGGTAGCATATATCGTCAGCAGCCTCCACTAAAAAGGTTAGCGGATGACGCCCCCAGACCATATCTGCTCTTTTAATCAAGCCTACATTATCAGCAATTATCCCAAATACATCTTTCTCTGATTGAAAAAAGCCATATTTCTTTTGGCTCCTTCTGCTCTTATCAGCATCAGGCAATAGTGACTTACGCGGGTATTTGCTGAAAGCAGCGAGTGTAGCACAAGTGAGCTTAAGGCCTTGATATTGCTTTTTATTTAATATTCTAAACCCCTGAGCATTGCCTTCAAAATGAGTAAGATCCTCCCATTCCCAATCACTAACATGATCCTTGAAAAGCCTGCCTGCAGTATGAAATTTAAAAAACTCAGAAATAGCATCTTCACCAGAATGCCCAAATGGAGGATTGCCAATATCATGCGCTAAAGAAGCCGCAGCCACAATGGCCCCAAAATCATGAAAAGAAAATTTTGATCCAAGCTGCTGGTTTCTTTCAAGTATTGTTTGTCCTACTATTTTCCCTAAAGACCGACCCACACTACTTACCTCAAGGCTATGAGTAAGCCTGGTATGTACAAAATCATATTCAGGAAGAGGGTGCACCTGCGTCTTATCCTGCAACCTTCTGAAAGGATGCGAAAAAATGATCCGGTCATAATCCTGCTCAAAAGCACTTCTACTCACAGCATGCTCCTTTGGCTTATCTCCTAGTCTTTGATTAGATAGTAACTGTTCCCAGTTCATTGAACTTTTATTTTTAAAAGCAGCTAAGGTAAGCCAATTTGATTAATGGATAAACTTTAGGCTCTTTTTTCCCATATCAAAGTATGATTTAATACCTGCAAGTAACAAAAAAGGGTTGCATCTATTACAGACACAACCCTATGAGAAAGCACGTTTACATTTCATTAAGTAACTATAAAAAGACTGGCAATACTGGTGGCTTCTGTTCCGGTTAGCGGTTCATCATAAGCCTCTGTACCGGCATCAGCACCAAAATCAGTAGCTGTATTAAACCCTGCTTGCATGGTAACCTCTTCTCCATCATACACGGGCTGCGCCGCTTCAGGCATACCGTCACCTCTGGTATCTTGCACTATCCAACCTTTAAGCCCTCTGATTCTTCTCACTTCAGAAGCATGCCTGGCTTCTACCGAATGGATTTGTAGTGCTGCTTTAAGCAAGTCAGGCGCATCCATCAGGTTAGCGGCCTGGCCCTTATAGGCTCGCACCCCTGTATCTTCAAATGCTTGAGCCAATGCTAAAAACTGTGCATATGAAGTGGCTTCACTCACATTAGAATCTTCATTAAAAGGGTCAAAAGCACCACCTGCAGTAAAATCAAAAGTAGGTTTATCAATAGCATCATCGCCTAAACCAGCAATCAAAAAGTCTACATGAGCCGTTTCATGCTTAGAAATTTGCATAAAGACTTTTTCTTCTCTGCCGCCAGTAGGTATAACACCTGAATCTAAACCCATCTGGTAATATTCTGCCTCCAGGTACTCTAAAGTTAATGCTAACTGCAGGGCTTCCGTAGGAGTTTCCATGGTTCTTGCATGTGATTTTGAAGAGGCCATTGCAGCCACACCAAGGGGAGCAGCAGCCATAGCTATACCCTTACCTATATTAGCAAAATGCTTAAACGCCTGATGCCTTGACATAGCACCTTCTGGTATATTATTAAGATTAGCACTAGTGAAGTGCTCTAGTAATTTTATTATATTCATAATGATTGAAGTTAAATTTGAAAACTACGGTACAGGAAAATTTAAGGAAGGTTATTAGCAGTAAAAGGGGTAGTAATAAAACCTGCAGCTACTGGTATAATTTCAGAAGGCAACTTAGCTGTATCTAACCCGGAAGCATCTACGATATCATCTCCTGCAAAATCTTTAGAATCAGGGTTTATAAGGCTACGAATAGCCGAGGCATGACGAGCCTCCACAGATACTATTTTTCCTGCAATTAATAAATACTCTGGCGTTTCCAGCAGATTGCCGGCACCGTTATACGCCCCTACTCCTGTATCTTCCAGAGCCTTGGCCGTTGCCAAAACTGCACTTCTATCATTAAAATCAAGATCACCGTAATCAAATTCCAACTCAGGCAATATCTGGCTTTCAGATGCTACTCCGGAAATAGCTGCTTTGAAAAAGTTTCTATGAATTACCTCGTGATAATAAATATCTGTTAGAATAGTTTGCTCCTCAGTAGTTATCCCGGCATAGAAAGAACTAAAAACTTTAGCATAAAAATCTGCCTCTAGCTGCTCCAGAGCATAAGCATAATTTAAAACGGCCAAATCTCCAGAACCCAAATCAAAAACATCTGGATCCGGATTATTGCCTCCGTCATCATCATCAGAACATCCGGTTAGTAAAAGTCCTGCCGCAGCAAGCCCTGCCCCTCCGGCTTTTAAAAAACTTCTTCTATCCCTATTGTATTTAGGATAAACATCAATCTTCTTCATAGTACATAGTATTTAGTGAAATTTTCAAGTATTTACGACCTTTCAATAGGAATCAGATTTTAAAACCTCTGAATAATCAAAAAAAGGCCTCAATACAATTTTTAGTATTGATGAAAAACTACACTGATGCAAGCTGCTTGTCAAAAGCCGTTGTTAGAAATGGCAGCCTTCGGCCATACATATAAAATATATGGACCAGTGCACTCAGGGTATTAGGGTTAGATGACTTTAAGAAGTTATAAATTTATCATTGAACATCATAGAAATAACTGTATTTAATTAATGATCACATGACTTACATGAACTACCGCTGAACACAATTTCATTGTTATTTGTAACTAACCTTTCTATTTTAAAGTTTAAACATTAGAACAAACGATCAATAATATAAATATGAAAGATCACGTAATAATAATTACAGGAGCAGCCATGGGGCTGGGATTAGCTACCGCAGAAGAGCTAGCTGCATAAGGTGCATCTCTAGTATTGGTAGACTATAATGAGGAGACTTTGAATGCTGCAGTTGCATCTTTAAAAGAGAAATACCCCTCAGTAGAAATACTATCAATAGTAGCTGATGTTTCTAACGAAGAAGCCGTTAAAAACTATGTGGAGAAAACGGTAGAGAAATTTGGTAAGATAGATGGCTTCTATAACAATGCCGGAATTGAGGGCAAACAAGCATCAATTACAGAGTACGATCTTAATGTATTCAAAAAAGTTATAGATATCAATTTGATGGGTGTATACTACGGCTTACGCTATGTGATCCCTCAAATGCAAAAGCAAAACTATGGTCGCATAGTAAATGTGGCTTCAGTAGGTGGAATTAGAGGGGTACTGAATCAAACTCCTTACGTGGCAAGTAAGCACGCCGTAGCTGGTATGACCAAAAACGCTGCTCTTGAATACGGTAAATTCGGAATACTTACTAATGCTATAGCTCCTGGTGCTATTTTAACACCAATGGTAGCTGAAGCTTTTAAACAGGTAAACCCTGAAGATCCTGCTGCTGCAGAAAAAGAATATGCAAGCCACAACCCTACCCGTCATTTAGGTCAGCCCGAAGATGTAGCCAAGGTAGTAGCTTTCCTTATAAGCAAAGATAATGGTTATGTGAGTGGACAAGTGATAGCTATAGATGGTGGTGAATCTAACATGTATGGTAATGCATAAAACACATCTTATTAGTCAATAAAATAAAGACCTTCATAATTGAAGGCCTTTATAAAACAATATGAAACATAAAACTAATTAGTAGTCAATAACTGACAAATACACCTCAAGCCTTCTATCTTCCTGACAACTAAGGCACTCTTAGTATCCATTTCTCTTAGGAAGAATTTTAATTTACCTCTCATCAGTTTTCCTTTTCTCAGCTTATAGTTGATCCATATAGAGACCCAAAGCTTAATTAGAAACACAGATTTAGGCTAAAGCATAAGAAGTTCAATAAAACCATTTAACGGGTAGTATGGTAATGGTTTTATTCATTAAAGTTACATGTGTAACTAAGATGATAAGAGCTTTGGAGATAAGTGCTATAATCAATAACCCCAGCCATTTAATATTCAATTTAAGAGGTATAAAGAAGGTCAATTAGTAGTTTTGTCTACCTCCTTAAAACGCTGCATTAGCTACCGGAAGATCATCCGAAATTTTTTAAATGTAAAATGATCATGGACATAACACTCACTTTAGGGCTGATTTTAATAATAGGCTACTTATTAGGGAAAATAGCACGAACCGTAGGGCTGCCAAAAGTATCTGGGTATATCATAGCTGGCATCGTGCTCAACCCCAACCTTACTCATATTATAGACTCAGACTTCCCGGATATCACCGAGCCTGTCACCAATATTTGTCTGGCTTTTATTACTATGGAGGTAGGCAGTACGCTTTCATTTTCTAAGATTAAAAAGTCGGGCAAAGGCATCTTATCTATTACCATCTTTGAAGCATTTTTTGCGTTTCTTTTTGTATTAATTGGCTTTTTAGTAGTTACACCTCTTGCGGGTATAGATGGTTTAGAAGCTATGGTTATTCCATTTAGCCTGTTAGTAGCTAGCCTGGCGAGTCCCACAGATCCTTCATCTACACTGGCTGTGGCTCATGAATATAAAGCGAAAGGAGAAGTTTCTGACACCATTATGGGCGTAGCCGCCTTTGATGATGCGGTAGGCATATTAATTTTTAGCTTATCCACAGGCATTGCTTTGATATTTGTTGATAGCAGCAATAGCCCGGATTTTGGAAGTATTTTATTAGAAATAGTCCGTTCTATTGGTGGAGCCATCATCATAGGAATCATTTCAGGGGCTCTTTTCAATTTATTTACCCGCTTTTTTAAAGTGGAAGGAGATCAGATATACATCATACTTATCCTCGGATTCCTAAGCATGTGTTTTGGACTTGCAGTATTATTTGGAGTAGAAGAACTCATGTCTACAATGGTTTTTGGAGCTATAATAGTGAACTATAATCCTAAGGAAAAACAGATTTTTGAAGTACTGCAGCGATATACTGAAGAGTTAATATTTATCATTTTCTTCACTGTCAGCGGCATGCACCTTGATTTTTCGGTTTTATCTTCAGCCATGCTTCTTATTCTAATATTTTTCATACTAAGAGCAGTAGGAAAATTCGCTGGCGTATGGCTAGGTGCTACTATTTCTAAAATGCCATTAAAAGTAAAGAAATATACTGCCGGAGGTCTCATACCACAAGGTGGTATTGTTATAGGCCTGGCTTTGCTCATGCAAAAAAATGAAAATTATCATGACATAGCGCCTCTGATTATAGGCACCATAATGGGTGCTACCATATTACATGAGCTCATCGGCCCCTTGTTAGCCAAGATAACATTAAAGAAAGCAGGAGAAATTAAAGACTAATACCAAAGAGCTTTATTTCCTTTTTTTACTCTTTTTCATTTTTCTTCCTCTCCAAATAAAGAAACCTGTAATTGGTGAAGAAGCAATAATAAGACAAGTGATAAAAGCCAGCACTTTTGTAGGCCAGCCTAAAATGCTTCCCGTATGAATTGGGTAAACCAGCCTTCTGATTTTTGTGCCAGTAGTAAGGTCTGCATAAGGAACTGTTTTAATAATATCCCCATTCCTGCCATCAAAATAAATGAAACTGCCTTGATTAGGAATTAAAGTTTCAATATTCACCTTCTGCACCATAATACTTTGGTTCGTTGCTGTATCTCCAAAAGTGAGCCTGACATCTCCTTCAAACGGGAAGCTTGCATGGACTTGCTGTACCATCTCATCGACAGAAAATTGACCAAAGCTTCCTGCGCTGGTATTATTATCAAGCCTTAATGATGGTTTTGGTTTACCATCAGTAGTATAATAGATGATTCCTTCATACCATTTATAAGACCAAACTAAACCAGTAAGAGCAATTATTAAAGCAAAGAGGGCCACATAAAAACCAGGTACCACGTGCAGGTCCCAGTTAAGCCTTTTAGACGATGCCGTCCATTTAATTTTGAGTCTTTGTTTAGCATTCCTCATTTTTTTAGGCACCCAAAGCACCAAACCAGAAATGATAATAATAACAAAGCATAAACAACAAACACCCGTAATAGCCTTACCTACTTTATCTGCTAATAAATACCGGTGCAGCTCCAATACCACTCTAAAAAACTGCTTATGAAGTAACCCATAAGTTTGAATCTTTCCTGTATAGCGATCAACAGCATACACATGCCGATCTCCCAGCTTATCAGCAGTTTGCACCAAGACACTTCTACTACTATCCGCCTCCAAATAAATCCTTTGAATCACCTGATCTTGAGCCTGATGCTGCACTTCCTCCATTATGCTATCAAGAGGATAAAAACTCCCTTTCGGAGAGGAGTTGCTGGTGTAAAGAGCAGGAGCCACTAAGGGCTCCAATTCTTCTTCAAAGACTAATATTGCTCCTGTAATAGCCACTACAAAAAGAGGCTGGCCTATTACTAAGCCCAGCCACAAATGTATTTGGCCAATGAGTTTCTTTGTTTTGCTCATTAAAAATTATAGGTGAAAGTAAGCAACCAGTTTCTAGGCGTTCCCGGGTATAAACGCAAATAATCATACCCTCCTACCCAATAAGTTTTGTCAGTAAAATTGTTGAGATTAAACTGTACCGTGCAATTATTTATTTTATAATATACAGCAGCATCATACACTGTATAACCTGGTACTTGCTGACTTGTATTTTGTTGCAAGTTACGCTCAGTCATAAAATTAGACCCTACACCAACTCCAAGATTTTTCAGAGCTCCTTTAGTGAAGTTATACCTTGTCCATAAGTTACCTTGATGATGCGGAGTATTCGGCTTTTGAATGTTAGTTTCATTTCCTTCTGCATCTTCAGTGATTTCCGCTTTATTATAGGCATACCCTGCATTAACACTCCAGTTAGGTAATATTTTACCCGTTAGGTCTACCTCTATTCCCCTTGAAACCTCCTCGCCTATGGGTTGCAGTAAATCTAAATTAGGCACAGGATATAGCGTGTTTTGCTGATCGATTCTATACACAGCCAATGTAGCAGATAAGTTATGGTTGAACCAATTGGTCTTGGCTCCAAACTCCACCATATGACTGGTTAAAGGATCAAACGGTCCTCCATTCATAGGATCCATGTTAGCTGCAGCTTGTGGTTCATAACCTTCTACATAAGTACCATATAAATTAATGTGATCTGTTAATTCATAAGTAAGGCCAAATCTTGGCAGCAATGCCTCCTGATGAACGTTATCTTCATCTGCCTGATCCATATTAAGCACATTGGTATAATTATCATAACGCAGACCAATCAGTGCTTTAAACTTTTTCCAGGTAAGCTGATCCTGCACATATACACCATGAACATAATATAAATTAGGGCCATAAGAGCGCACTCTGTTATAAATATATTTGGCCTCATCTTTCATCTGTTGTGAGTTCAAAGGATCAGATAAATCGAAATGAGCTACATTAGGCACTGGGTTTCCATTTGCATCTAGCATATAAGCTGCTTTATTTTCAAGAAAGGCCGCTTTACCTGCATCGCTATTATTGTTAATTTGAAGCACCGATGTACCGTCAGCAGAAAGGTAGCCATTGGCTTCTAACTGAGAAGCACCAGCAGGAATCTCTTCCTGCGCATAGTCATAACCCCAGGTAATATTATGCTTTATAGGTCCGGTGTTAGCCTTAGCCGTAAAATAGGTAGATAGATTATCTATAAATCTTTTCCTATTTCTTTTAAAAACCCTTAAAGCTACCTGATCTACAATATCATTTCCATCACCATCTACTGCATAATCATTTGCACTGCGGTGTTCCATTAAATCTTCAAAATACCCAGTACGAACATATGAGGCCGACCATGAGATATTAGATGAAAATTGATGGTTCATGGAAAGGGTCATAATATAGGACTCCTCATTTAGATAATCATTAGCCGCACTTAATGATAATGAGTTAGAAGTACTATACAAATCATCTTTAAAGGCAGATTGCCCTCTATCCAGCCTGCTTTTGGAGTTATTATAAATCAAATCAAAATTAAACTGCGTCTTCTCTGAAGGAATAAATGATATGGAAGGAGCAATAACAATGTTTTTGTCAAACTGAAGGTCACGGTAACTGTTTGCATCTTCGTAGCCCACATTTAATCTATAAAGAAGGGTTTTATTATCATTTAATGGGCCGGTAAAATCACCTAACACACGCATGTTTTTAAAACTTCCGGTGCTTACAGAAACTGAATTTCGCTGAACATCCAAAGGCTTTTTGGTTACTCTATTAATGACTCCACCAGGAGAAGCATTGCCAGAAATGGCTGATGCAGGCCCTTTCAACACTTCCACTCTTTCCAGGTAGTTCACTAAAGGCTGCTTCCAGAAACCTGTAGAAGTACGCATACCATTTAGCAGCTGCGTATTTTGACTACCATTGATTCTAAAACCTCTAATGATTATATCGTCATAAAAAGTATTTTGATTTACCCCGCTAAAATTTTTCACAATATCTCCTAACCTCATCACTCCCTGATCAGCAATGAGCTCTTTGGTAGCATAAGAAACCGCTTGAGGAAGGTCTTCCAGCGGAATTTCTGTTTTGGTACCCAAAAATGATCTGCTATTTTTATAAGAGCTTTCCTTTCTACCAATTATTTCCACATTCTGAAGCTCCGTAACGTCTTCTTCCAGTGTAACATCAAGTGTAACAGGTTCTCTACCTGAAAAATGAATTTGCTTAGATTGAGTTTTATAACCTACAGCACTAAAAATAACTTCATAGTCACCTGCAGGAATATATGGAATGGAGTAAGCTCCTTTATTATCGGAATAAGCCCCTTTATCGAGGTCTTTTATATAAATATTAACATAGTAAAGCGGTTGGCTATTCTGGTCTTTAATATTTCCAGTTAGCGCACTGCTTGTTTGAGCCCAGCCTGTATTAGTAACGGCTAAAAGCAATAAAAGGCACACAAATCGCATTATAAGTAAGTTTTATTTTAATAAAGCCACAAATCTATACTTATTTAGACTAATTACAAATAAAGTTATCGAAACCAATATAGCCTAACCTCTTGGCGCCAAACTCACGCACATTCATTATTGTATTATTTAATTACACTTCATTACTTAACCAATTTTTAATGCTTATTGGCTAATCATTTCTAATGACCTGCATGTAGTTACTAATGATGATTTTTAGCTCAAATAGGCCGTTTTACTACTTTTTCTCAGTTCTAAAGCCTTTGTTTACAGTCAAGAACGAGATATTATGACAAATTCAACATTACGACCAGAAGAACAATCACTACCAGTTCAACCAGTAACAGAACTGAATGCATATGGATACTATGTATTAGTAGATAATCTATATTACCCTGTATATCCTTACGACATACAAGTGGAATTTGGGTTTAACAAGTTAGGTAAACTGAGATATGTACCTGCTGATGCTGACCTTAGAGTAATAGTATACATGCCAGAATGGATGCCCGATCACACGGTATTTTTTGCTCAGGATTTAGATGTGGTAAACCATGACTTCACTAAAAAACTGGAACCATTAGCTAAGCCTGTAACTAAAGATATATTTGAAATTACACTACCTGCCTTGCATGAAGGTCAGCTACTCATTATCAGAGATTACAAAGGCCTTTACGGTGTAGGAGTAGGCAGTATTTCAGATGCTTTGGTAGAGCTTTTCAATACAACTGATGCACCCGCTGCGGCCGTATTAAGTGATATTAATCAAGCACTAAAATCGTTCCCTGAAAACTTACAATTACCAGCTTCTAAAAGCGTATGGGAATCAAAAGAAGTAGATGACAAGTCTAACAAGGTGTGGGATGATGTTTTAGAAAAGCTAGAGCAATATAACTCAAGAGATGACAGACCTGGCAAATTAGTTTTTGCTGATGATGTAGAGCACGAAATTGGCTACTACTTATCTCTAGGTGATAATTTACCTCACAAAGAAGAGGCTGACAAAATATTGGCTGAGATTGATGCTTTCAAAAATAAGAAAGAAGAAACTGCTCCGGCCGCCCTTCCTGATAAATCATTATTAGGTAAAAATATAACCGTGTATGAATCTAACAGCTTCACATTATGCTGGGTAGAAATAGGCGATGAGT
This sequence comes from Fulvivirga maritima, assembly GCF_021389955.1. Lineage (NCBI taxonomy): Bacteria > Pseudomonadati > Bacteroidota > Cytophagia > Cytophagales > Fulvivirgaceae > Fulvivirga > Fulvivirga maritima. The sequence continues at coordinate 2,084,540 of NZ_CP089980.1, read as the reverse complement.
ATTTACTTCGCTTCCAAGGGCTGTCTAACGAATTTGACCAAAAAGTGCTTAGACATAAAAAGCAAATTCAAAACGAAGCTACAGGAGCTTTCATTCTTAGCACTACAGAAATAACAGCAAACAACTGGAACACATTTACTTATGAAAATGATGGTTGGGGAGGTTTAAAAACTATGGTTTACCCTCCATTGATCCAACAACAAGAATATGTGTATAAATTTAACGATACTTACTCAGATAGTCCTGAAGATTTATACAATGACTATTGCAAGCAACAGGAGGAAAAGTAGAATCCCGTTTTTAACTAAGAAAGCAGCCTTTCATTAATTTGACTGGCTGTTTTCTCCTCCATCTTGAACAGTATTATTTTTATATAGCTTTGCTGGATCCTGATTTAGCAACCTCACCAGTGTAAGATACAAATCAGGCATAGCCTTGGTAAAACCAATAGGCTGCTCGAAAAAATACTCTAGTGATACGGCAAAAAACTCATATTCATTAGTACCAGCATAGCTTCTCAAGAAATGAGGCTCTCCAGCTTTTAATTTAGGAAGTTCACGTGCCGTGATCTGTTCAAGTTCATAGAGCGCACGCCGATTAAGGAAATCATATTCCTCATTCCTTATTCTATTTTCGAAATGAATAGCGTGAGCCATTTCATGAATTCCTACATTAAAAGAGTCCCTCATATCTGCATAGCCATCTACAAAGGCTTTCCATGAAAGCACTATAACTCCCATTCTAGGGTTGACCTCCCCCACATGATACATACGGGTGATTCGGGAATAATAAGAATCCGGATAGATTAAGATACGATCAAAATAGGCCAAATATATAGGAGAAAGGCCAAATGTAAGCTGAACAGCCGAGGCTGAAATAAGCACTTTCATCTCGTCAGTAACCGCTTTAAATACTCTGGGCACAAAGGTTTTGCTGTACATGAAAGACTGTACTCTTTTTCTAAAGCGTGCCTTATCTGTTTCTGAAAGTAAATTATAATAGGCAGAATATTTTGAAAGAATAAGCTCATGCTTTGGCGCAAGCATCATCTTTCTTTTTATAAATTGCCTGCTGTGGTTATAGATATAGTCAAATATATCATGAGCCACAGAATAGATCCCATAAAAAATGCCCAGTAGTAATATTACTACTGGTGCAAATACGATTAAACTCAATTATTTTATTTTTTTGAGGAGACTAGTTAATGAAACCAAGTCCTCCACTCTAGCCTTTAGCTCAGCAATAGCTATTCTCTCCTGCTTGGCAGTATCTCTATCTCTTAAGGTTACGGTATTATCTTCTAAAGTTTGATGATCTACAGTAATACAGTAAGGTGTACCTACCGCATCTTGCCTTCTATACCTTCTTCCAATAGCATCTTTTTCGTCATACTGGCAGGTGAAGTCATACTTTAGCTCATCTATTATCTCTCTGGCTTTTTCAGGTAAACCATCTTTCTTAAGCAAAGGAAGTACCGCTACTTTAGAAGGAGCCAATGGAGCAGGTATTTTTAATACCACTCTTTCACTACCGTCTTCAAGCGTCTCTTCTGTATAAGCCGCAGAAAGTAAGGCCAGGAACATACGGTCAAGTCCTATAGAGGTTTCAATTACATAAGGAACATAGCTCTTATTTTCCTGAGGATCGAAGAACTGTAATTTTTTACCAGAATGTTCTTCATGCGCTTTCAAATCAAAGTCTGTACGGCTGTGGATACCTTCTAATTCTTTAAAGCCCATAGGGAAGTTAAACTCAATATCACAGGCAGCATTAGCATAGTGAGCTAAATTCAAATGATCATGGAAACGATAATAATCTTCACCAAGACCTAATGACTTGTGCCACTGAATTCTCTTTTCTTTCCAGTTTTCATACCAGCCCATTTCTTCTCCTGGCTTCACGAAGAACTGCATCTCCATCTGCTCAAACTCTCTCATTCTGAAGATGAACTGTCTGGCGATAATTTCATTTCTAAAAGCTTTACCGATTTGGGCAATACCAAAAGGTATTTTCATACGGCCAGTTTTCTGTACATTCAGGAAGTTTACAAAAATTCCTTGTGCCGTTTCTGGTCTTAAATATATTTTGTTAGCTCCTTCAGCCAAAGAACCTAACTCTGTAGCAAACATCAGGTTAAACTGGCGTACATCAGTCCAGTTTTTAGAGCCAGAAATAGGATCTGCTATACCTAATTCTTCTATTAAGTCTTTCAGCTGATTCAGCTCACCACTTTCCATTCCGGCTTTTAGCTTAGCATTGATTTCGTCTATCTGCTCATTATACTTCACCACTCTGGGGTTAGTAGAAACAAACTGATCTTTATCGAAATCATCACCAAAGCGCTTAGCTGCTTTAGTTACTTCTTTGTCTATTTTAGCTTCGATTTTAGCAATGTAATCTTCAATCAAAACATCGGCACGATACCTTTTTTTAGAATCCTTGTTATCAATCATAGGATCATTAAAAGCATCTACGTGGCCGGAAGCTTTCCAGGTGGTAGGGTGCATAAAAATAGAGGCATCCAAGCCTACAATATTTTCATTCATTTGCACCATGGCTTTCCACCAATAGCTTTTTATATTATTTTTTAGCTCTACACCGTTCTGACCATAGTCATAAGCAGCACCTAAGCCATCATATATTTCACTCGAAGGAAAAACAAACCCATACTCTTTGGCATGAGCTACTATTTTTTTCAAAAGGTTTTCATCTAGATTTGCCATGGGCGCAAAGATAATAAAATGATCTTTATGCTATAACTTATTGCATGTTACTAATGAGGTCTATAGACAATAGTGACATAAATTTGATCAATTAATAGAGAAAGTGTCCTTAAAAACTACTGTTTACCTACAGGTATAGATATAACAAAGCGGGTGCCTACTCCAAATTCAGATTCTACTGTAATGCTTCCTCCAAGTTTATCGGCCATCTCTTTGGCAATGTATAGTCCCAGGCCAGAGCCTTCAGAGCTTTCGGTAGCTCTAAAAAACATATCAAAGATTTGCTCCTTAAGCTCATCAGCTATACCTATGCCATTATCTCGTATTTCTAGCTGCAGCATATCATCTTTAACAGAGGCTCCAATAAAGACATTGGGGTCTTCTTGATCTACATTATGATATTTAATGGCATTAGTTAATATGTTATTCAATATTATCTTAAGCCTACTTTTATCTACAGAAAAAACAATTCCTAAATTCTGCTTCTCAATCCTTATCTTTTGAGACTGTTCGAAATACTGAATATTAATCAAAGCATCACTCACTAACTTATTAAGACTAACCTCCTCCTTTTCTAATGATAGTCGTGAATTTCTAGAATAATCAATAATATCTTTAATAAACTGATTAAGCGTATCAATCCGCTCTTTCATCATGTCAAGGCACTGTTGTTTTTCCTCTTCATTTTCAGTGAGTTCGAAAATACGGATAAGCCCCATAACAGAGCTCAGAGGTGCCTTTAAATCATGAGAAGTGCTATAGACAAACCTATCTAATTCCGCATTGGCCTTTTCAAGCATAGTGTTTTGCTCTTTTACTTTCTTTTCAGCCGCCTTTCTTCTAGAGATATCAACCACTGAGCCTACCATTCTAATTGGTTTTCCGTTTTCATCCCACTCAGCCTGCCCCGCATCCAGCACCCAAATATATTCTCCCGAAAGGTGTTTCATCCGCACCTCCACCCAAAAGGGTTCCCTTTTCTCTAAATGCATTGCCAAACTTTCTCTAAACCTACTCTGATCATCTGGGTGTACTAAATTTTGAACTAACCCACCAGGATCCATTTTCACAAGCCCATCTTGGGGCATTCCTAACAAATCCGTTAGCATAGGAGAGGTATATAATTCCCTTTTTTCCATGTCCCAATCCCAAATACCAGAGCTACTACCCATAATAGCCAGCTCAAAACGTCTTTTACTAATGGATAGCTCATCCATTAATACCTTCAGACATTTCTTACTATCAATTAAGCTCTCTTCTGACTTCTCATTTACTCTTATAAGAAAATATATAATCATCACTACGGTGGCTACCGTAAACAGAAAATTCAAAAAGAAAACGATTTTGTTATTATCAGGTAGATAAACCGGAGCTGGTATAAAATTGAAATGAAGATAAAAGGCCAGCACAAATAAAACCAGAGATAAGCCGGCAAAGCCATATCTTAAGTATTTATCCTTTCCTGAAAAAAGAGCAAAAGCAGCTATTATATTAATTAAAAAAAACTGATATGCTCCGGCTTCCATACGGCCCATCTCAAACATGAGATAACCGGTAACATTAGCGAAGGTAAGCAAAATAGTAGTGGCTATTTTATAGTAACCTAGCCGATTACATACTAAGCTAATAGAAGCTGCAATACCAAAATTAGCATAGACCCACCAAGGCAATAGTGCATCATTGTAATAATCAAAAATATAATAAAATACACTTACAGTGATCGCGATTATACTGAACCGACTAATTAAGATTACTCGCTTATATAATGACCAATCCGGGAAGTATGCATCCCTTCCCAACATCAATTTCCGAAGCCCAACATTTTCCATTATACACCAACTTAGACAATACTACTAAGTTAAATATAATGGCCCTCATTCAAAAGATAACAACATGATTAATAGAGCTTTATCGGTTAACTTGATTTTTAATCAAGAAATAATACCAGATTTTAAAGCTTCTTTGCTTTCTCCCAATACACATCCATTTCTTCGAGGCTCATCTCTGTAATGTTTTTACCATCTTTGGCCGATTCTGTTTCCAGATATTGAAAACGCTTGATGAATTTTTTGTTGGTTCTTTCTAATGCCTCTTCAGGGTTAATATTTACAAAGCGAGCATAATTGATTAATGAAAAAAGCAGATCTCCAAACTCTGCCTGGGCTTTGCTTTGGTCCACCTCTCCATCTTCCGGATTAAACTCAGCATGAAACTCCTGCATTTCCTCTTCTACTTTGTCCCACACTTGCTTAGGTTCTTCCCAATCAAAGCCTACGCCACGGGCTTTTTCCTGAATGCGCATAGCTTTTACTAAAGCAGGTAAAGACTTAGGCACACCGCCCAAAACTGATTTTTTCTTATTCCCTTTTTCCTGAAGCTTTATTTTCTCCCAGTTTTGTTTCACCGCCTTTTCATCTTCCGCATCTATATCTCCGTAAATATGCGGGTGCCTGCCTATAAGTTTTTCACAAACGCTATTAAGCACATCGGCCACATCAAACTCCTTTTTCTCTGAAGCTATTTTCGCGTAGAAAATATTGTGCAGCATCAGGTCTCCCAGTTCTTTCTTCACTTCTTCCAGGTCTCCTTCCAGAATAGCATCACTCAGCTCATATGTTTCTTCTATGGTAAGGTGGCGCAAAGATTCCAGGGTCTGCTTCATATCCCACGGGCAGTTCTCACGAAGCTCATCCATGATAGTAAGTAAACGGTCAAAAGCCTCGAGTTTGGCCTTTCTATTTGAATCTGGAGTCTTCTTAATTTCTTTCATATGATGCTTACTAAATAGGGGTTAAGAAACTTTAACCATTATGCTTACGTTTCTAAGGTGAATGGCTAAATTTGAGCAAAAATAGATAATCATGACCACTTTATTATTGGGAATCGGACTTATAGCCTTATTTTTCGGACTGATGTCTGTAAGGCTAATATTCATAAAAAACGGACAGTTTAAAGGTACATGTGCTTCTCAGAGCCCCTTTTTAAACAAAGAAGGTGCTACCTGCGGCTTTTGCGGCAAGAAAATGGGTGAAGGTGAAACTTGTGGAAACCCTGACTCTGAAGTAAATAAGGTAATGTCTAATTATTAACCTCTTTGCACTAAATAGTAGATATAACCAATATAAACTACTACAAAGAGTATACCCTCCCAGCGTACTATTTTAGCTCCTTTGCCCACAGCTACGGCAAAAAGGAGAAGTGCGCTGGCTACAATTATCATTACAATATCAGTATTGCTGGCCACATCAAAAGGTAATGGCCTAATAGCTGCACTTATACCTAAAATCCATAGTAGGTTGAAAATATTAGACCCTACCACGTTACCCACTGCTATATCAGTATTGTTTCTGTAGGCCGCCACGGCTGAAGTAAATAGCTCTGGCAATGAGGTGCCTATGGCAATTACCGTCAAGCCTATAAAGGTTTCGCTGAGCCCAAGTGCTTCAGCTATTTCTATGGCTCCTGCCACTACCCATTCTCCTCCAAAATATAAACCCAGGAGCCCCCCTAAAATATAAAGCGTTGTCTTTTTAACGCTCAAAATTCCCTCAGTATTCATCATTATATCTTGCTGACTCTGGTTAGAAAGGTGTACCACATAGATATAACCCATAAATAATGAAAAGAACACCAGTAAAATTATGCCATCTAACCGGCTAAGGCTTAATACCCTGCTTTCAGAAAAAAGTGCGGCATTAGCCAGGAAGCCTACAAGCAAAGTGGCTATCAAGGAAAAGGGAATTTCAGAAAAATAAATGTTTTTAGTAATAGGCAGAGACCTGATTATAGCACTCACCCCTAGAATAAGAAGGATATTAGCTATGTTACTACCAAAAATATTACCTATGGCTATTTCAGAGCTACCTCTAAAACTAGCCGATAAATTGACTAATAATTCGGGTAACGAAGTTCCAAAAGAAACTACCGTAAGCCCAATAATCATCTCTGATATATTAAAGCGCTTCGCTACGCTGGAAGCTCCAATCACCAAATAATCAGCTCCTTTTATGAGGATTACAAACCCTAATACAAACAGGACATAGGTGTACATATATGTAAAATTAATTTAGCCAACAGGCAATTTAGACGAAAAGAACAGTTAAAGTCACTGTATATAGGATATTTTTTTAAATTAATGTTTGTGCCGTTTAAACACATTAAGCCTTCAAAAATTCATAAATTTGCCGTAAGTAAAAAGAAAATATTACTGTGACGTTAATCAAATCAATTTCTGGAATACGAGGAACTATAGGAGGCAAAGCCGGACAAGGCCTTACTCCTTTGGATATAGTGAAATTTGCTGCTGCCTTTGGAACATGGGCACAAGCAAAAAGTGATAGCAAGAAGATAGTGATCGGTCGAGACGCCCGCATCTCTGGTGAAATGGTGAGCGGCTTGGTAGCCAACACTTTGATCAGCCTGGGGCTAGACGTGGTTGACCTTGGTCCATCTACCACCCCTACGGTGGAAATAGCAGTACCTGAAGAAAATGCCGCTGGTGGTATTATACTCACCGCCAGCCACAACCCTATTCAGTGGAATGCTCTGAAACTGCTTAATGCCACAGGAGAATTCATATCTGCCGAAGATGGCGCTGAGGTGCTGAGCATAGCCGAGAAAGATAAATATAACTTTGCTGAAGTATTAGAACTAGGCTCTTACCGTCAGGATGATACTTATTTCGACAAGCATATAGAAAAAATATTGGCCCTGCCGCTGGTAGATGCTGATGCCATAGCCTCTAAAAACTTTAGTGTAGCCATAGACTGTGTAAACTCTACAGGAGGTTTAATAGTACCTAAATTATTAGAAGCTTTAGGAGTAACTAATATTAAAAAATTCTACTGTGAGCCAAACGGTCATTTCCCTCACAACCCTGAGCCGCTGCCTGAGAACATCACTCATATATGTAACGAGGTAGAGAAAGGCCGTTTTGATTTAGGAATAGTAGTAGACCCTGATGTTGACAGACTGGCTCTCATACAAGAAGATGGTACACCTTTCGGTGAAGAATATACTTTAGTGGCCATTTCTGATTATATCTTGTCACAAACACCGGGCAATACAGTTTCTAACCTGTCCTCTACCATGGCACTAAGAAAAGTGACTGAGAAAAGAGGTGGTCAATACAGTGCTTCTGCCGTAGGTGAAGTGAATGTAGTTACTGAAATGAAAAACACCAATGCCATTATAGGTGGCGAAGGTAACGGCGGAATTATTTACCCTGAATTACATTATGGTAGAGATGCGCTGGTAGGTATTGCTTTATTCCTTACCTACATGGCTAAAACAGACTTACATGTATCACGCATAAGAGCGTCTTTCCCTAATTATCATATTTCTAAAAACAAAATAGAGTTAACTCCACACATTAACGTGGATGGCATTTTAGAGCAGATACAAAAGAAATATGCTAAAGAAAAGGTAAACACTATTGACGGTGTAAAAATTGAATTTGAAAATGAATGGGTTCATTTAAGAAAGTCTAATACTGAACCAATCATCAGAATTTACTCAGAGTCAGACTCAGAAGCGACGGCAGAATATCTGGCCAATAAAATTATTTCTGACATCAGAGACATTATTACTACCCAAGCATAATTACTGTAATGAATATTTATTTAGATAATGCAGCTACCACGCCAGTAGACCCGGATGTATTCGAAGCTATGAAACCTTACTTTTTGAGTGATTTTGGTAATCCCTCATCCACTCATGCACATGGCAGAAAAGTAAGGTCAGCCATTGAATTTGCGAGAAAGCAGGTAGCACAATTATTAAATGTAACTCCTGGTGAAATCTTTTTCACCTCTGGTGGCACAGAAGCAGATAATACGCTTATCTGCTCATGTATAGATACTTACGAGCTAACTCATGCCATCACTACCAAAATAGAGCATCATGCGGTATTGCATACCCTTGAGCACCTGGAAGAGCAAGGTAAAATAAAACTGAGCTACGTAGCGTTGGATGAAAAAGGCCATGTAGACCTTAAGGATCTTGAAAGATTACTTAAAGAAAATGAAAGATCATTGGTATCTATCATGCATGCTAATAATGAAGTGGGTAACCTGAACGATATAGATGAAATAGGAGTTTTATGCGCTCAGCATAAAGCTATATTCCATTCTGACACCGTACAGACAGTAGGCCATTACCAGCATAACCTGAGAAATCTTAATGTGCACTGTATTACGGCTGCCGCTCATAAATTTCACGGACCAAAGGGTATTGGTTTTATGTATATCAATAAAAACACCAAGATCAATCCTTTTATTTATGGTGGAGCCCAAGAGCGTAATATGCGCGGCGGAACGGAAAATGTACCCGGTATTATTGGCTTAGCCAAAGCACTTGAAATAGCCTATCAGGATATGGAAAGTCATCAAAACCATATTCAAGGCCTTAAAGACAGAATGATAGCCAAGCTTAAAAGCAGCATAGAAGGAGTATCATTCAATGGTGATTCTGATAATGCTGACAAAAGCCTTTATACCGTGCTTAACGTATCATTACCTCCGTCTCCAGACAATGACATGTTGTTATTTACCTTAGACATTAACGGTATCTCTGCCTCTGGCGGTAGTGCCTGCTCAAGTGGTGCTTCTACAGGCTCACATGTGCTGGGAGGCATCAATGCAGATCCGGAAAGAGGTGCTGTTAGGTTTTCTTTCAGCAAATACAATACAGCTGAAGAGATTGATTTTACGGTAGAGAAATTAGCCGAATTTTATAATAAAGTAGAAGCTTAAAAAATTAAAGCCATGCAGCATAATAAAATTTTATACACTTTTCTAATGCTGCTTGGCCTATTTTCCTCTGCCAGTGCCCAAAAGAAAATGGCCGTCACTATTGATGACCTAACCAATATGTCGGTAGGCAAAGATCCTGAGCTGATCAGGTATGTCAATACAGAGATAGTAAAGACTTGTGTCAAATATCAGGTGCCTGCCATTGGCTTTGTTAACGAAACTCATCTTTATAAAAACAATCAACTGGATTCTACCGGAGTAGAATTTTTGAAAATTTGGGTCGATAATAAACTGGAGCTAGGCAACCACACTTATAGCCACGCCGATTATAACAAGGTTACAGAAGAGCAGTTTTTTGAAGAAATAGAGAAAGGCCAGCTCATCACCAGTCAATTAATAAAGCCGGCAAAGGTTAAATATTTCAGACACCCCTTTTTACACAGAGGTAACACTGCCGAAAAAGTAAAAGCACTTGAAGATTACTTAAAAGATCATAATATGGTGGAGGCTCCGGTAACACTGGATAACTCAGAGTGGATATATGCTGCTGCCTATAAAAAAGCCTTTGACGCTGATGATGATGTAATGAAAGACAGCATAGCCAATAGCTATGTCAGCTATATGATCAGTAAGATCAGATATTATGAAAAGAGCAGCCATACTCTATTCGACCGTAATATTTCACAAATCCTGCTGGTGCATGACAACCTGCTAAATGCAGAACACCTGGACGAACTGCTGGAAGCCATACAAAAAGAAGGATACCAATTTGTATCATTAGAAGAGGCTCTGAAAGATCCTGCCTACAAGTCTGAAGATAATGTGGTAGCCGGATGGGGCATTAGCTGGTTACAGCGCTGGGCCATTACTCAGAAACAGCCCAAAAAATTTTATAAAGGAGAGCCCCTTTGTCCTGATTTCATTCAGGAGTATTCAGGCATCTCCGAATAATCTTAACCAAGCACTATTTCCTTAAGGCATTCCACCCAAAGCGGATGATCATTAAGGCTCTCTACCAGCTGTACTTTCTCACCCCCGTTTTCTTCAAAAATCTCCTGATACTCATCTCCTATTTCTATAATAGTTTCCAGACAATCAGCAGTAAAGGCCGGAGAAAAAACAAGCAGTTTCTTAGCGCCTTCTTTGGCCTTTGCTTCCACTACCTTATCAGAAAATGGCTCCAGCCAGTTTTTATCTAAGCGAGATTGAAAGCAAACAGTATAATCTTTCTCAGAAATACCCAGCCTTTCGGCCAAAATACGGGTAGTAGCAAAGCAAGTAGCTTTGTAGCAGTATTGATTTTCATCAGTTACTGTCTCTTCACAATCACGATCTTCGCAAAGGCCATTATCATATACCTTATCTACTTGGCGAACAGGAAGGCCATGATATGAAAACAGAATATGATCATAATCTTTAAGATTATATTTGCTCGCTCTGTCTATAATGGCATCTATAAATTTAGGGTGATCATAATACTGACTGATAAACCTCACTTCAGGAATAACCCACCATTTTCTGATCACATCCATCACCTCCTGAATAGCAGAACCTGTAGAAGCTGATGCATACTGAGGGAACATAGGTAGAACTACTATTTTTTTATAATTCTCCTTCTGCATTTCAGTCAGCACATCTGGTATTGACGGATTTTTATACCTCATGGCTAAGTGAACACCATATTCACTACCTAATTCCTGCTGTAGAAGCTCCATCACCTTATTACTATGAAAAATCAAAGGAGATCCATCCTCTGTCCATAATTGCTTATATATTTTGGCAGATTTTGGTGCTCTAAAAGGCACAATGATCAGGTTTACCAGCATTTTCCTGGCAAGCCAAGGGATATCAATTACCCTGGGATCATTCAAAAACTGCGACAAATATGATCTTACGTGAGATACTGACGGACTATCTGGGGTGCCCAGATTAACTAAAAGTACTCCTGTTTTACCTTTTACTGAATTCATAGCCATTTTTAAGAAAAAGCAAATGTAGTTAATAATAAACAAAAAGGCCTTTATATCTGCACCTGATAAATGATTTTAGAATGGAGTGGCTTTTTCTGGTTAGGAATCGCCTTTTAAAAATTGTTGAAGTGTAGACAGAGATGAGTTGACAGTTTCGATGAAGCCTTAAAAGAAATAAAAAATATTAATTATTTGCTATATTAGAAAGGGAGATGTGATAAGACTATATACAATTATATTTATAACTCACTACTACATTAAATGAAATATACTGAAGAGCAAAAAAACGGTTTTTTCGAAGCAGTAGAGTCGATGAAAAAATATCGAAGAGCTGATCTAATTGATGAAAAAGGCAGGAGTCTGTTGGAAAAACTCTACACAGATTTGTTACCCAATGAACTAATCCTAAAAAAAGCTCTTCTTAACAACACCACATTTTTTGTTGGAAGAAAGGGAACAGGGAAATCTACAATATTTTTGAGGCTGGAACAAGCATTAAGAAAGAAAGACAATTATTTGTCTTGTTATTTAGATGTTAAGACCATTTATGAAAAATCCCAAACTCAAAGCACGTCAATAGAGAATATCGACCAATTAATTCCTTCTGACTTGGTTCAGAGGTATCTAATAGAAAGAACTTTTATCCAGAATACACTTGTCGCCATTAAAGATGAGTTGGATAAAAAATATAGCTCTCTGGGTGATAAATTTGCTAAGATTTTCGTAACGACAAAGCCTGAAGCGGTCAAGGAACGACTTGATGAGCTGAGTGAAAAAATAAGTGATAATAAAATCTTAGAACAAATTGAAATCCCACTTCTGAAAAGGATTTCATCAAAACTCAAATCAAGCAGCGAAGATAAATCTGAAAAAGAAACCAAATTAGGCGGAGTTGAAATTAAAGGGGGGGTGAAAGCCGATGGTGTAGACGGAGGCATAAAGACCGATTCCGGTATCACATGGAAGAAAAGTCATGGGCAACTCGATGAATTTGAAAAGGAATTTTCAACCGTTCTACTACAAGTGTTTCAGATAAAGGAAGTCATCTCAGAGATAAAGAGTATTCTAAAAATCTTGAATATTGATCATCTTTTCATTTTGCTTGATGATTTCTCGGAGATCGATGATGCAGCAATTAGAAGATTCACAGATGTAGTTGTTGCGCCATTAAATAATTGGTCTGATGAATTCATTAAATTTAAAATAGCAGCATACCCAGGGCGAATCCACTATGGTAAAATCGATCCAGGAAAAATTGATACCGTTTATTTGGATTTTTACAATCTCTACTCGGAATTTGACCGTGATAAAATGGAGACTAATGCTACAGATTTCACTCGCAGACTTGTGGCAAGCCGGATTCAGCATTTCACCAATTTGACTCCAAGTGACTATTTTGATACAGACTTGCAGACTTTAGAAGAGTACTACTCGCTGCTGTTTAAAACATCAATGAACGTTCCAAGAATTCTAGGGTATGTCTTATCCTACTGCTACCAAGCCAAGACTGTTTATGATAAAAAAATCAATAGAACCGATATTGAATCAGCTAGTCAAAGATATTATGAAGACAAAGTTTTAACGTTTTTTGATACGGCAACATACTCTTTGTTAAGTATGAATGAAAAGGTTTCCATTTTGCAACTCCAAAACCTTTTAGATGAAATTTCAACAAGACTAAGTACCGTAAGAAAAAGAATACAAACCAAAGAACTTTCTGGCTCAACGTACATGCCAAATCAACCTTTTTCATCTCATTTTCATTTTAATTCGGAACTTGAAGAATTTCTGAAAACGCTGGAATTGAATTTTTTTATCACAAAGTACAATGATATGAGTGATAAGGATGGCGTACAATCCTCTGTATATGCTATAAATTATGGATTATCTAGACGTTTAAATATTCCTTGGGGAAAGCCTGATGGTAGTAAACATAGAAAGTATTTTATAGAAAGACCGTTCAATTTCAATAAACTGATAATTGAGTTCTTAAAGGAATCTAAAAAGATAAAATGTTCTAACCCTGAATGCGAAAAGGAATTCGGTATGGAGGATTTGAAATTTTTAGAATTTAATAATTTTAAATGTAATAGCTGTTCAAGCAAGGTTCTGGTTCTTTCTATATCCGATTCAATAAAAACAAAACTCGAATCAATCGATAGTAGTAAATTATTACCAACTCCTGAATTGAAAATACTTCAAGAATTACAAAAAGTGGATGACCCTTTATTTGCCAAAGAAATTGCAGGGGAAATAGATTATTCAGGACAATTAATTGGGTGGAGAGGCAGAAAGCTAGATAAAGATCATGGATATGTTTTACGAACCCGTGAAAAAGATGGAGCTCCATACCAATATCAACTTACGAATACTGGAAAAACCTATTTTAACGAGAAAGACATCTAGTCGAATAGGCAAAGGTGAATCTCACCATCAAGCGCGCGTAGCAAAGTAATACGTGTGCTAATAAGGAGAAATAGAGCAGACACTAACAAACCAAAAGAAATAAACAACCCTAGGCCAACATTTTTTAAGCATATACATGAAAGTATTTAATTGCTAAACGATGAAAAACATCACATGAAAAACACAGGTATAATTATTATATTTCTTTTATTAATGTTATCTACCCCTTCATTTTCTCAGAATAAATTGACCTTAAAGGATTCATTATTACTAAGATATAGTGAGAATGAATTAAGGTCAATGACTTCTAGGGAATTAGGAAATGCTGTAAGAGAGATGAGAGGTAAGCCCCCTGCTCCTTTGATTGTTTCTAGTTCAAAAAAATCACAAACAGATAACTATGGCTTTAATATAATTGGAGATATTAATAGTGATTCACTCGAGGTCTTGATTAATAGACGTGTATCAGACATATCTAAGCGGAATAGTGAATTTAATAGAATGGTTTTTCCTAATTCATATGTAGATATAATCAACAGGTTTGAGTATGGCTTTTATAAAAATTTAAGAACAAGAGAACTACGACATAATGATTATCATAAATTATATTATGATTTTGAAGGAGACGAGGCTTTTAAATTAATTGCATATACAAATAACAGTAGAAGAACCTATTTTTTTGATGAAAGGGATTCATTACAAAAGATAGTAGTTGAGACCGGACATAGTGTGAATGAAGGAAGAAAGTATTATTGGTCTATGCCAATGCAATATCAAAAAACGACTTTCTATTTATGGAATGGGCATCTTCAATATGTTGATCAATTAAAATTAGGGGAAGATGTTTTCGAATTTAGCAGATTAAATGACAATTGGCTATTTCGGTCGGACTATGCCAGTTGTTTCGGTCAAACTATGCCAGTGATTTCGGTGTATCTATGCCACTTTAAGAGTTTCGTAATTTTAGTAAATATTAATGTTTCAACATACCTTTTCTCAAAGATTCTCCTTTGAGATCTATTCTATGAGAAGAGTTAACGAGCCTGTCTAATATGGCATCAGCAATAGTGCCTTCACCAATAATATCATACCAGGCTGATACTGGTATTTGAGAGGAGATTATAGTTGAAGTTTTTCCATGACGATCATCGATAATATCCATAAGTACTTCTCTTGCAATATTGTCCATGCTTTGTAAACCAAAATCATCTAGTATTAAGAGTTGGGCAGAGGTAATTCTTTTAAGTTCTTTGATATAGGTGCCATCTACTTTGGCGAGTTTCATTTTGTTGAACAGGCGAGCTGTTACCTGATAGATGGTGCTATAGCCCATCAGACAAGCTTGTCTGCCTATGGCCTGACTCATAAAGCTTTTGCCTACTCCTGAAGCACCTGTAATAATGATGTTTTCACTTTGCTTGATGAACTGTAAGGAGGACAACCTGTTGAACATGTTTTTATCCAGATTCCTATTTTCAGAGAAGATTATTTCATCCATGTCTGCCTGCTGCTTGAAGGTGGCCTTTTTCATCAGCCGTGTAATCTTCTTATTCTGCCTGTCTTCCCATTCACTTTCAGTGAGTAAGGCCAGATATTCATCTGGGGTGCATTTTTGATAAGCATTGCTGCTGAGTTGTTGTCTGTGCAGTTCAGCCATCGCAGATAGCCTCATGGATTTTAGTTTTTCTATTGTTTGATTATTGTTCATAAAATTATTGTTTACTGGTAATGGTTAGCCCCTCTGATGTTTTTGTGAGAAGGGATATGTGATTGATGATTTTCTTGTTCTATTTCATGCTCGTCCATATTATTACTGAGTATATTTTTGAGCCTTTGATAGCTGTATGTGTCATGATGAACAGCCCTTAGGCAGGCTTTATCTACACGCTCATGGCCATAGTTTTTGGCCAGCATTAAAATGCCCATGGCTCTTTTGTAGTTAATCTCAGGATAGTCACCCTGCAGGAATAAACCTGTCATAAACAGCTTTACATTTACACCTATTTTACCTCCCTGATCAGAAAAATACTGGGGACTCCATTGGCTATAAGCACGGTGTGTACTGGAGAGGTGATTCTTATTAGTAATATAAGCACCCTTACTCATTACTCTATTATGCAGCGCAATGCGTTGGCTTTTGTAGTATACTTCAACATGTTTGGAGGTGTACTGTATCTGAGTTTGAGAGCCAATGTAGCGATAGGGAACGCTATAATAAGTCTTGTCAGCCGAGAAGTATACATATCCCATCTTCTGTACCTTGGCTCTGGCGTATTCTTTAACCTGATAAGTACTTTGGGGTAAGCTTTTTAGAAGGGATGATTCTACGGATTGGAACAGCTCTTTTCTGGAAGCTTCTTTTCTTTGAAAAAGCACATTATTATAGCCCTTAAGATGATGCTGGATCTCTTCATTAAGCGCTTCAATAGAGAAGAAAGTCATTTTACGCATAGGGTAATAAATGCGCTGATAGGCCAGCTGAACAGCATTTTCTACCAGTGCTTTATCTTGTGGGGCATAACTACGTGTAGGGTTTATGGCACACCCATAGTGATGAGCGAAGTCTTTGAAAGTTTTATTAATAACCGCCTCATACTTACTGGATCGGGTAACTGCCGATTTAAGGTTGTCTGACACGATGGCTACAGGTACTCCTCCAAAGAAGCGGAGTGCATTATTGAGGCATTGAATAAAGTCCTCCCTTTTTTGACTTTTACATGCTTCCACATAAGTATACTGACTAAAAGGAAGTGTGGCCACAAAAACTTCTACCTGGCTTACTTCTCCTGTAGATGGATCTACTACTTCTAATTTCTTACCTGCAAAATCAACATAAAGCTCTTTTCCTGCCTTGTGCTCTAACTTCATAGAACCTTTGGCCTGTTTGTACTTACGCTGATAATGGGTGGTAAACTGAGTGTAACTGTAACTATCCTGAGTTTGCTCAGCATACAACTGGTAGTGGTACTGAAGGGTAAAGCCAGGGTGATGACGCTGTGGGTGCATGGTCTCAAAAAAACGCATTAAAACCGCATAACGATCATTGTTTATGGTTGTCTTAGACGAAAATAGCTCTTCTAAAGCATCAGTATCCAACTGTAGCAATGCTTCCATGGGCTGATCGCTTGACTGAAGTGATCGCAAATAATGGTTAACAGTGTTTCTATTCACACCCAGGGTCAAAGCAATTTGCCGATTGCTCAGCCCTCTCAAATGAAGATTGATAATTTGTTTTAAGTCCATTATGTCAAGTTTATTCGCCATCCTTTTTTTGGGGCGATATTAACAATCAATGAACTCTTAAAGTGGCATAAATCGAACCGTAATAGGTATCAATTATTATAATATGGTGGCACAAATCGAACCGTAATCAAATAGATACACTGGCACGGTTTGAACCGAAATCACTGGCATATACCTAACCGAAATGGGTGGCATAATTCAAACCGTTGTATCCAACAATGATTCCACTCGAAAACTTGAATCAAAAAGATCATATTTTTATAAGAATAATTGTATTTCTTCATATGAAGCAAAATCAGAAATAAGCATGGATTCTGACAAATATGTTGATAATTTAAATTACTCCAAGGTATACTGTAGTAATGAATTGGCAGCTTACTTAAAGAATTATTTAATTGAATTTAAGGAGTATGAGCATAAAGTAAATGATTTTTTGAGCTCTCATGAAGGCTCCTATTTAAAACCATATTATATACCTATTGATAATGAATAGTATTTAGTAAATCTATTAAGTGACTTCCCCAGCAGTCCCTTTGCCCCATGACAATTATTTTAAAACCTCTGCCTGGTTAAGTATGGGTAAAAGAGCAATAGATACATGAAGGATGTTCTCAATTTAGCCAATCAACTTTATCTAGGCCATGAAAGGATTAAATGCTAAGTCAACAATATTATATAGTCAATAAGCTGTCATAAGCCAGTGCAATATCGGACTCCATCTTAATCAAATACAATAAACAAATGACCCGCTATATCTGTGCCTGATAGATGATATAGGAATAAACGGCGAACCTAAGAAAGCGCGTGGTGGCTATAAGCAGAAACCGACCAAATTTAAATCGAGTCATGCCTACCAGCATGCATACTGCTGAAAAGGGTATAGGGGTAATGGCTCCTACAAAAATTAAAAAGCCGCCAAATCTTCTGAAAAGGTTATGATATTGATTGACATATTTCGCCAAAAAACGATCAAAAAGCTCAGTTCCTTTAAACCGTCTGCCTACGAAATACCCTAACACTCCGGCTCCATATGATATGGCTGCAAGAAAAGCGACATCTAATACATAAGAATCAAACAAGCCACTGTTAATAGACCATATCATGAATAGCTCTGGCGGAATGATGCCAAAAACCACTTCAGAAATGGTATAGACCGTATAAACCATAAAAGGCCATTGACCTATATAGTCTAGAAATTCTTCAAAGTTAGTATGCTTCTGAAGAACTATATAAGCCACTATGATCAGGCTCAAAACAAACAGCCCTCTCACCAGATTCTTTATCAGGAACCTGGTTTTATAACTTAGCTTGCCCATATTGTAAAATGGGCTTTATTGAATAGGGCAGCGTTTAAATGGTTTACTCTCATCAAATAATTTGCGATAGGTAACATGGGTCTTAACGATTTCTCCACCCACTTGTTCCACCACCCTGATCATTTTAGGGTTAAAATCTCCTATCCAATTCATTTCCAGGTAAGGGTAACGATGGTATTTATCCTGAACCATCTCAGCAGTGGCCAAAACCAATGCTCCTTCTAAACCTTTACCCTGATGCTCAGGAGTAATCCCGAACACCAAGCCGAGCATTTTATTGCAGCTTTTAGTCCACTTATGATATAAAAACTTAAGTTTCCCAATCAGGTCAAGCTTACCATTTACATGCTTAAAGATCTGGTTTACCTCTGGCAGGTTAATATAAAACGCCACCGGCTCATCTTCATAATAGCCAAACCACACAATTTTTTCATCCATGATTGGCTTCATCTGCTTCATAATGGTCTTAGCCTGTAATGAAGACATTTGAGCCACTCCTTTATGGCGCGCCCAGGCTTTATTATATACCGTTCTGAAATCTTCGGTATACTTTTCCATCTTGCGCATGTCCATATGCCTGAAAGAATAGCCGGGAGCATTAAGCATTTTCTTCCCTTTCTCCATAAGCTTAGGAGAAAACGGATCTCTTACTTTACGCCCAAAAGTGTATTGATTAAAATATAATTGAAAGCCATAGGCTTCAAAAAGGTCTTTATAATAAGGGAAATTGTAGTTACAGTTATAGTTAGGCTCCAGCTCATATCCATCAACCAACAGCCCCCACCATTTATCTCTTTCTCCAAAGTTAATAGGTCCATCCATGGCCTCCATTCCTTTGGCCTCGAGCCATTCTTTACCAGTATCAAAAAGCTTGAATGCAGCTTCTTTATCATTAATACATTCAAAAAAGCCTAATCCACCAGTAGGTTGATCATTGCCTTTGTTTACTGTCTTTTTGTTTATGAATGCTGCTATCCTGCCTATGGTTTCTCCACCATCATTTTTCAAGATCCAGCGGATACATTCTCCACTTCTAAACGCCTTATTTTGTTTGGTATCAAAAACGGCATCTATATCCTTATCTAATGGGCGAATCCAGGTAGGATGATTTTTGTATAATCTTACCGGAAATTTTATAAACTCCTTAGCGAGCTCCTTAGAATTTACCTCTAGCATTTTCATAGCGCAATAATAAGGCTTTATTTCTCATTTTAGCGACTTATCCTTCCGGATTCTTGTTCGGAATCATAATATCAAAAGTACTACCTACATGCAGCTTACTTCTTAGCCTGATCTCTCCACCCAATTTCTCTATAGCATTTTTAACAATATAAAGGCCTATTCCTGATCCCTCAGAGTACTCAGTAGCCCGGTAAAACATTTCAAATACTTTAGATAAAATAGACTCTTCTATACCTATTCCGTTATCCTCAAACCTAATGTGGGCCATCTCATCTGTAATACCAATTTCTATTTTCACATAGTGCATCTCCTTTTCAGGGTCAAGATATTTAATGGCATTTGAAATAAGATTACGAAAGATCTCATTGATACGCCATTTATCACTATAAAAAGCATGATCAGATATTTCTATCTTCTTTTGAATTTCTTTCGCCTTAGGCAGATAGTTAAGATTAGTAAAACAGTCAGAAACGATCTGATTAAAATCAATAGCCTCTACAGTAATCGCCAATTTTAGATTTTTAGAATGGCTGAGCACATCATTTATAAAGCTATCGAGCTGCTTTACCCTGTTTTCTATTAAAGAGATATATTGGCGAATGTCATCTTCATTTTCTTCATACCCTGCCAGATTTACAAGGCCTAAGATTGAAGACAAAGGTGCTCTTAAATCATGAGACACCTTATAGACAAAGTTATCCAGCTCATTATTTCTTATCTGCAGTTCATGCTCTACTTCTGTACGCTCCGTTATGTCTACATAAATACCATAGATGCCTATGGTTTCATTTTTTAAAGAAACTGGCACTCCGTAAATAATAACCGGAACGGTATGGCCATCACTATGCAACCGGAATGACTCCAGCAAGCCCACTTGTCCACTGGCAGTGAGGGTATTGATATCTTTGGCCTCCTGCATCAGCTCAGGCGGCACCAACACACTATTAAGCTGATTCCCTATGACTTCTTCATCAGAGAAACCAAACATATTCTTAAAGCCCTGATTCACCTGCATTACGCTATGGCTTTCATCTAAAAGCACTATTCCCAGAGGGGAATTATCAAATAACTGGGTGAAAAGCAATTCATTTCTTTGGCTGAGTATTTCAGAACGCTTCTTTTCGTCAATATCCAAATAGGTGCCACAGACCTTCTTCACGCGGTTATTAGCATATCGTTCTACTACTCGCCCACGCACTAATAACCACCGGTAGCCTTCGTTTTTGGTTCTAAACCGATATTCGGCTTCATAATATGGCAGAAGTCCGGCCATGTGATCATTCAGCTTTTGAATGGTTTCTTCTACATCATCAGGATGTATGTAGCTAGACCACTCCTCTAATGTAAGCTCAAGCTCTCCTGGTTCATAGCCAAGCCTGGCAATCCATGATTTATTAAAAATGATTTTCTTACCATTCACCTTCCATTCCCACAAAGCCAATTCGGCTCCCTGAAGCGCTACATGCAATCGTTCCTCTGATAACCTGTACCGTTTTTGGGCTAGCTTTTTATCGGTAATATCTAATAATAACCCATATCTAATAACACTGCCCCCTTTTTTACGAGCTGGGCTGGATCTGCCCTCTATCCACTTTTCTTTGCCATTTACCAGCAAGCGCCCCTCCCATTGCCATTCCTTTACTTTGTTTCTACAAGAAAGGGTTGATTTCAAATAGCTTTGTTTATCTAAAGGGTGAATTAACCCTTCTAATAAAGAGGCATCACTTCTTACTTCTTCAGAGGTGAGATCAAACATCTCTTCACAGCCATGACTTATATACCTGAAGCGTTCCTCTCCATTAGGAAGCTCTTCCAGCTCATAAATTACTCCGGGTAAACCCAGCGTGAGCATCTGAAATTTTAAATGAGTATCCGTAAGAATTTGCTCGGCCTGCTTCTGAAAAGTAATATCAGACAGCACTATAACCACTTCTTTAACTATACCCAAGTTATTCTTAACAGGATATATATGGCCTCTAACATATTTCTTTTCTCCTATCTTATTTTTATACCAGCTCTTGGTATCAGCAGGATCATAATAAGTAGGTGGTAATTCTGAAGTTTCTCCGCCAAATCCTTTTTGAACAAAAGGCATAATACCTAAATCCAGTAGCTGATCATCATCAAGAATATTATATTTCTCCAGCATTTCCATGCCCATTTTATCATCCATATCCCATAAACGAGCATAGGCAGGGTTAAAATATTGCATTTTGCCCCCAGGTAGAAAAATAGCGGTAGCTACAGGTGACTCGGCTACTAATGATTGGTATTTAGCCCCAAGTTGCTCTTTAGAAACTTCCTTAAGCATAATCATGCACAAAGGCTCTTCCTCAGCATTTAAAGGCGAGAAACTTGGCGAAACGGTAACAATCTCTGAATTGGTATACAGATTATATATTTCAGACGAAGAATAACTTTGTGTAAAAAAAGCCGCTTCCGTATATTTTGCAAAGTCAAAATCCCAAACTGACAAGATATTTGTAACACTAGCGGAAATCACTTCTTCTCGGCTCTTTCCCGTTAATACCTCCATCCGCTTGTTCCAACCTACAACACGAAATTCTTTGTCTACAATTAAAATTGCCTCGGCATTGAGCTCTATAAAATTCTCAAGAAGAAACCTTGAGGAATCTAAATCATTCATACCATAATATTATAACCGAACTACGCAAGATAACCTTTCTTATTTAGGATTCAATAGCAAAATTGGTTTATTACCCCATTTATAAAAATGAAGATCATTAGAACGTAAGTAAGGTGTGGGTTATTAGTTTATACCAATAACACTCTCATAATAAATAAGTTAAAACTTGCCCTTATTTATTTCCCATAGATTATGATTTTCTGAAAACATAGGAAGCCACCATACCATGAAAAAAGTGCTTCTGCTGTAGCTGAGCAAGAGGTAAATTACTGAGGTGCTGAGGTAGGTTTAACAAATGGCTCGCTTCAATACCACTCACTACTCTAAAAAAGGTGTACATTATTTTTACAAGCCACTGTTGCCAAAAAGTTTCAGTTTTACAGAAATCAGCGAAGAGCCATATCCCTTCCTTTTTTAAGTGCTTATACAAAGAGGTGCTAATCACTTTTAGGCTGGCTTCAGTAAAAAGATCAAGAAAGAAAAAAGTGATAATGACATCAAAATCTCCTTTAATATCTTCTTGCGTGCCTAATTGAAAGTCTATTGACAGATTCTCAAATGGTGCTCTACTCTTTGCTCTTTTTAACATTGAAGAAGAGGCCTCCAAATAAACCAAATCCATAGCCCTGCCTAGCTTATCTAGAGACTCAAGAAATTTACCCGTTCCGCCTCCAATTACCAAAACCTTCGATTTTTTGGGTATCTTATTTAAAAACTCAACCTGAGCTCTTATTAATTCTTTTCCATACACCAATGAGGATAGTAAATCATATATTGGAGCAATCAGATTAAAATTTACTTTCATAAGCCAATTAGCAGCGTAATTAAAGGCAACAGAAAGATAGCATCACCCACCCAGCGGTATTTTTCATTTTTCTCAAAGGAAGATCTGAAAAAGGGAAGAGCGCCAAGTATTATCAACATGAACATAAATGTATATTCGAAGCTTTTCAAAGTGGGGATTTGAGATATAAAAACGGCCAAAGCCAATTGAAATAGAATAAAGACCTTTAAACCAATACGTACATTTTTCTCATTTAAATACTGCACTATAGAAGGAAAGCTATCTATCTGATCTGACCTTTTCTCATAAAGCGAAAAAACAATGAGGTTAGAAAGGGCAATCATAACAAACTGAATGAAAATGATGATTATTCGTAAGTCCAATTGTCCTTGATACAGGCTTACCGGCCCCACCATAATTCCAGCAGCATATAAAACAGCTATCATTAACTCTTTATGATAAACTGATTTAAGCTTAAGAAAATGTAACAATAAAAAATAAACCATTACTAAACAGCTAATGGCTATTCCAAAAAGCACTGTTTCAGAGGGAAGGAAAAACACCAAGTAGGCATTAACAATCAAAGCCCCCGCGCAAGCAATAGTAAGCACTTTAAAATATTTCTGATGGAAACGATGACGTTGTGTACTGGCCTTGTGCTTTAACCCACGGGCATCTACCAGGTGATCAAAAGTATAGATCAGCCACACGGTTAATCCTAAAATAAGAGTTACTGGCCAAGGGATACGTACGCCTAATATCTTGCTCACAAATAGTGAACATGAAACAGCCCCTACGGCCACATCTAAACTAAGTAGGTTAAAATATTTATACAGCCGCACCATCCCTCTCATATGTATCTGCTGGAGATTAAACAAAAAAGGCGAACCAAAGAGGTTCGCCTTTCAAAATTAATAAAATTATCTTTTAAGCACCTAAAGCTTCCGCTCCTGCCACAATCTCCAGGATTTCGGTAGTAATAGCTGCTTGTCTTGTTCTATTGTATGTTAATCTAAGATCTTTAAGAAGCTCACCAGCATTATCAGTAGCCTGATCCATAGCTGTCATTCTGGCTCCATGCTCAGAAGCATTAGATTCCAAAATGGCTTTATATAATTGAACTTTCAAAGATTTAGGTATTAAATCTTTTACAATCTGCTCTTGTGATGGCTCAAAGATATAGTCTACTCCATAAGTAGTAGCTTCAGCCTCTTCTGCACGCTCTACAGGAAGATATTGCTCTACATTAAGAATCTGAGTAGCCACGTTTTTAAACTCATTATAAATGATTTCTACTTTATCGAATTTTTCATCAACAAAAGAATCCATTACAAACTGAGCCGCTTCAGAGCTTTTCTCAAATGATACCGGAGAGAACATATTCCAGTAATCATTAATAACATTATAATTACGCTTAGTGAAGAATTCCAAAGCTTTTTTACCAATAGGCAAAATAGTTAATCTTCCAGCTTCGAATTGCTTCTTATATTTCTCCTCTATTACTCTGTTAGTAGCCTTAAATATAGAGCTGTTAAATGCACCGCAAAGCCCTTTATCTGAAGTAACTACAATCAGAAGTATATTGCCCTCAGCTCTCTCTTCAGAGTATTTGCTTGAATTGTTATCACCATCATTAAGTGATGATAAGTTCTTCAAAATGCCAGAAAGTTTCTGAGCATAAGGACGCATTTGTAAAATATTATCCTGAGCTCTCTTCAACTTAGCCGCTGCCACCATTTTCATGGCTTTAGTGATCTGCTGAGTAGAGTTAACAGACTGTATTCTCGCTTTTACTTCTTTTAAATTCGCCATTTATCGAATTAAGTTACCAGGGTGCATACACACCCTGAAAATGATTACTTACTGTATTGCTTAGATAAGTCTTTGGCCACAGAGGCCAATACTTCAGTAACACTGTCTTCCAGCTTACCAGCTCTTAGTGAATCCAATGCATCCTGATGCTTACTTCTTAGCACATCAATAAAGCTTCTTTCAAAAGCCTTTACTTTATCTACAGGTACATCATCTATCATACCTTTAGTAGATACAAATATAATAGCTACTTGCTCTTCTACCGCTACAGGAGAATATTGAGCTTGTTTAAGGATTTCAAGGTTTCTTCTACCTCTATCAATAGTAAGCTTAGTAGCAGCATCAAGATCAGAACCGAACTTAGCAAATGCTTCTAGCTCACGGAACTGTGCCTGGTCTAACTTAAGCGTACCAGCTACTTTCTTCATTGATTTAATCTGAGCAGAACCTCCTACCCTTGATACAGAAATACCTACGTTAATGGCCGGTCTGATACCAGAGTTAAACAAGTTAGTCTCCAAGAATATCTGTCCGTCAGTAATAGAAATTACGTTAGTAGGGATATATGCTGATACGTCACCAGCCTGAGTTTCAATAATAGGAAGTGCAGTAAGAGAACCACCACCTTTTACTTTCCCTTGTAAGCTTTCAGGAAGATCATTCATTCCTTGCGCTATCTCATCATTTTGAGAAATCTTCGCAGCTCTCTCTAATAATCTTGAGTGAAGGTAGAATACATCACCAGGGTAAGCTTCACGACCTGGAGGTCTTCTAAGAAGTAGAGATACCTCACGGTAAGCTACTGCTTGCTTAGATAAATCATCATATATTACTAAAGCAGGTCTACCTGTATCTCTGAAGTACTCACCAATGGCAGCACCAGTAAATGGAGCAAAGAACTGCATAGGAGCAGGATCAGCTGCAGAAGCAGAAACTACCACACTGTAATCCATAGCACCAGCTTTTTCTAAAGCAGCTACTACTCCAGCAACAGTAGAAGCCTTTTGACCTACTGCTACATAAATACAGAATACAGGCTCTCCTCTTTCATAAAATTCTTTTTGGTTGATGATAGTATCAATAGCCACGGCAGTTTTACCGGTTTGTCTATCACCAATGATAAGCTCTCTTTGACCTCTACCGATAGGAATCATAGAGTCAATAGCTTTAATACCTGTTTGTAAAGGCTCGTTTACAGGTTGTCTGTATATAACACCGGGAGCTTTTCTTTCCAATGGCATTTCGTAAGTTTCTCCCTCTATTGGGCCTTTTCCGTCTATAGGATTACCCAATGTGTCAACCACACGGCCAACCATGCCATCACCTGCATTAATAGAGGCGATACGGCCGGTTCTTTTTACAGTATCACCTTCTTTGATACCTTTAGATTCTCCGAAAATTACAGCACCTACATTATCCTCTTCAAGGTTAAGCACTAGTGCTCTAAGTCCATTTTCAAATTCAAGAAGCTCTCCTGACTGAGCTTTTGATAAACCATAGATACGTGCTACACCGTCACCAACCTCTAGTACCGTACCAACTTCCTCTAATTCGGCTTCGGTTTTGGCTCCGGATAGCTGCTCTCTAAGTATTGCTGAAACTTCGTCTGGTCTTACGTCTGCCATTGTATGTTGTTAATTTAAAATTCTTTGATATATGGATTTTGACTGAACTTGTGTTCTAATGATTTCAATTTTGTCTTCAGCGAATCATCAATCTGACGATCACCTACCTTAAGGATATAACCTCCAATGATTTCCTGGTCTACCTTCTCTACCAAATCTACTTTTTGCTTAGAAGAAATTTTCTTAACCATTTCTTCTATTTGTGCTCTAAGTTCTGGTGTTAGCGCTACAGCTGTAGTTACACTGGCTACCTCTATACCATTTATAATGTTATATTGAACATGAAATTCTTTGGCTATAGTAGGTAATAAAGCTTCACGGTTTTTTCTGGAAATAACCTTAAATATAGATAGGGTCAGCTCATTTACTTTTCCTTCAAACACTTTCTCCAAAATGGCCCGTTTCTTATTATTTTTTATCACAGGGTTTTTCAGCATAAGTGCAAACTCGCGGTTCTCTTCACATATTTTATGAAAAGAAAGCATATCATCATGCACCTGGTCTAAAACTCCTTGTTCTTTTGCTAGTTCCAGTAAAGACTTAGCGTAGCGTGAAGCGGCTCTGTGTTCAGTCATTTTCTAATTAATTCAGCTTAGCGTCTTTAACAAAATCTTCTATTAATTCTTTCTGAGCTTTCTCATCACTAAGTTCTTTTCTAAGAAGTTTTTCTGTGATTTGTAATGAAAGCTTAGCTACCTGATTTTTCACCTCAGTAAGTGCTGCCTGCTTTTCTGTTTGTATAGCAAGTCTTGCATCTTCAAGGATTTTTTTCGCTTGCTTTTCAGCATCTTGAGAAGCCTCTTCTTTTAAATTGTTGGCTACGTGTCTTGCATCTTTAAGAATCTGCTCTCTCTCGTGTCTTGCTTCATCTAATAGCTTAGCATTATCAGACTGTAAGCGCTCCATTTCTTGTTTGGCACGCTCAGCAGCATCTAAAGCCTCCTGGATAGATTCCTCTCTTATTTTTAGAGATTGAATAATTGGTTTCCACGCAAATTTGCCGAGGATGAACAATAATACCAGGAAAATAATAGCCTGCATGATAAACAAGCCGGGAGAAAAGTCATTAATCAGCTGATCCATTTCTTATATATATATATAATTCTGTGTTTAATTCTTAAGGTAAAGCACACCTTGCGCCTATCGCAACAAGGTGAGCTTTAATGTCTACGCACTATTATGCTCCTAAGATTAAGGCACCAAAACCTAATCCTTCTAATAATGCTCCAATGATAATCATAGCAGTTTGAATTTTACCGGCTGCTTCTGGCTGGCGAGCAATACTTTCCATTGCTTTACCTCCAATTTGACCAAGTCCAATTCCACCACCGATTACGATTAATCCTGCTCCAATTAAATTGTACATGTGTATAGATTTATATAATTAAACAATAAATTCAATTTTAGTGATGCTCTTCTATAGCCATACCTATAAACAATGCTGATAGCATAGTGAAGATATAAGCCTGAAGGAAAGCAACAAGTAATTCAATAATAGAGATAAACAAAGCCAGGAAGAAAGACATTCCCATAGCTGCTGCCGGGCCAAAAGCGGCCTTCATGGTGATTGATAAAGCGATAAGGCTCATTACCACAAAGTGACCAGCTGTCATGTTTGCAAACAAACGAATAAGTAGTGCAAACGGCTTGGTAAACATACCTATTATCTCTATAGGCATTAATATAATTTTCATTGGTACGGGTACTCCGGGCATCCAGAAGATGTGCTTCCAGTAATCTTTATTTCCACTAAACTGTACAATAAAGAATGTGAACAAGGCCAGGCAAACGGTTACGGCTATGTTACCAGTAACGTTAAAACCAAGCGGAGTCATTCCCATCAAATTGAGTATCCAGATATAAAAGAATGCCGTTAATAAATAAGGCATAAATTTCTGATAATGCTTTTCACCAATGTTTGGTCTTGCCATTTCATCTCTTACGTATATAACTAATGGCTCTAAGAAACGACCAACTCCAGTAGGGATAGGACCGTTTTTATAGCTTTTAGCTAATGATCCGAACATCAACAGGAGTAAAAGACCTGCGAATATCATACCTACTACGTTCTTGGTAATGGAAAGATCTAATGGAGTGGGGTTAGTAGGATGATGGTGCTCATCATATTCCATATGACCCTCTGCATTAGTTTTATAGATCTTTCCATGGTGAACAGCATAATAATTACCATTAGACTCAGCTACTTCTGTGTCATGGTGAAATTTAGATGACATGAAAACATGTAATCCGTCGTCCCATAAAATTACAGGTAAAGGAAAACCTATGTGTGTACCTGATTCACCTAAGGTGAACAACGTAAAATCGTGGGAATCTCTCAGGTGGTGATGGATATACTCATCAATTTCTTCTTTTGTATCCACGGCACCTCCTGTAGAATGGCCAGCTTCTTCATCATTTGATCCAAAGGCCAGGCTTGAGGCAAACAATATGACTAATAATGTAAAAAAGGCGGTGTTTTTTTTGATCATCACGCTACGGAAAAAAGGAATCTGTTATAATTTTGGCGCAAAGCTAAGAATTTCCCGAAAAGTAACTTCCCTTTTTACAAATTGTTTTGCAGAAAGTTGCTATCTGTTTTAGCCCTGCTGGGCATTAAGTAACCTGCCGCAATATACTGACTCCACCAATAAAAACACAAGCATTGGTATAACAACTGACAGTTTTTCTGGCTTATTCATACCTCCTTCTATAAAAAGAGCGTCTTTGAAGATCAATACGAAAAGTCCAATTTTTATAAAAATAGAACCAAGATAAGCATAACCGGCCTGGTTAGGCATAATAGTGCTAATAGCTTCTATTAATGCGCAAACCAGCAAAGTGGCTATAAAGTGAAAAATATAAATTGACTGTAGGGTAAAATGTAAGTCGTAGTTTCCTGAGTTGAGCACATACATCTGTAAACTGTACATAGCTACACTCATTACTATTAAAACTACGAAAAAAATAATGAACCTTTTAAAGGCTTTATTCATCTGAATTAGATTTGATAACTTCTCTGATGATTAAAAAAGTAGAGAGAAAGACCGCAACCAGTGTGATGATTTTTGCATAAAGACCAGACTCGTTTCCTGTCTCCTCATCAATAAGTTCACCCAACCAATGGCCTGCATAGATAGAAACGGCCAATTGCATGGCCATTCCTGAATATTTGATATAGTTATTATACTGCCTGGGCACCTTCAGGAGTTAAAGATTTGGTAGCCTGACCATTACTATTCATAGTTTCTATCTTAATCTCCTTAGTGGTAATGCCCATTTTACATCCTCCATTGAAAATGGCCCCAGTTTCTACTATTAGTTTATTGGTATATATATCACCATTTACTACCGCTGTTGGTTTAAGAATTAAGATCTCTGTGGTTTCAATATTGCCATCTAGCCTTCCTTCTATCTCAGCGTTTTGAGCCAGAATGCTGCCTTCCACAAAAGAAGATTGTCCCAAAGCCACTTTCGATTTTGTTTTAACATCTCCTATTATCTTTCCTTCAATCCTTATATTTCCAAATGTTTCAACACTACCTTGCAATACAGTTCCTTTGCCTATGATATTGCTTGAGTTGCTTATGAGTTCTGCTGTTTTATGATCTTCTTTAGAAGCGAACATACTTTAAGAGGGTTTAAAAAGTTACAAATTCTTCTGGATTAACAGAGTTTCCATTATTCCACAATTCAAAATGAAGGTGAGGCCCATCGGTAAGCTCCCCGGTATTACCAATTATGGCAATAATCTCTCCAGCGTTAACAAAATTACCAACTTTTTTCAAAAGTTCTGCATTATGCTTATACACTGAAATCAGGTTTCCCCTATGCTGAATGGCTATAACATACCCAGAATCTTGCGTCCATGACGACATTATTACCGTGCCATCTGCAATGCTTTTCACCGGTTCATTTTTCTTAGCTACGATATCAACGCCGAAATGGCCGTCTTTAATATTATAAGGAGAAGAAATAAATCCAGAAATCGGTGAAAAGAAGAATATCTCCTGTAACTCACTATAATTACCTGATGTATAGTTTAATAGTGACATATCTGTTCGCTCAAACTCCTGCCGGAATTGCGAATCAATAGGAGATAATTGACTCACGTCTATATTCTCATTAATGATTTCACTGCTCTCAATATGTTCCTGGTGGTATTCTTCACCAATATTAACGGTATCTCCGCTAAGCACGCGCTGGAAATTTTTTATAAACCGCTCTTTCTCATCTACCTCCAAGGAGAGAGAGTCTACCTTAGCTGTCAGTTCATAAAACCTTTTATTAGCTTCTATTTGAGCATGCCTGGGATCAAACCACTGTGCTAGTAAAGTTTTTACCAGCAGCAGACTTAAAAACATAAGGATAATAAACACTGTTACAGCAAGCAGAATTACCTTAGCATAGGTAAAACTGAAAGTGGACTTCTCAGCAAAGTTCTCCTCGTTTCTAATTATCAGCAGATAACGATTAACCAACCAACTCGAAAGTGTCTTTCTTGCCTTCAATTTGCTGTCTGTTAAAATTTAGGGCAACAAAAATAGATATAATAAACTATTATTGTATTAATTATCATATTTTTTACGTTGTTTGGACAGTTAACTAAATTTTAGCGAAACTCGCAACATACTGCATTTTAAATATCATTTTTGTATACATATTTTCTGGTAACCTAAAAACAGAACAAAAAGACTTTGTTACGCAATAAAAACTATACGCTACTTTCCTTCATCATTCTCCTTTTTTTACTCGGATGCTCCGCTGAACGTAAGAATATCATCAGTAAGGCATACCATAATACCACTGCAAGGTATAATGCCTACTTCTACGCTAAGAATGATATAAAAGAGATTAAAGAAATTGTAAAAAGCAGTGCCGACAATGACTACAATAAGGTCTTAAAAATATACCCTCCCATAGATTCTGTGCTGGCCAGTAGTTATAAGGAGCAGGTCGATGACTGTATTAAAAAATCTTCTCTGGTAATACAAATTCACAAGAATAGTAAGTGGGTAGATGACAGCTATGTGCTCATAGGGCTTGCCCGTTTTTATTCATTAGACTATGTAAATGCCATTGAGACTTTTAAGTATGTAAACACTAAAAGTGAAGATGATGACACCAGGCACCTGGCACTGGCACATTTACACAGAACCTTTACTGATTATGGCGAATACAATAATGCTATAGCCGTTTCTGATTATCTTAAAAAAGAGGATCTAGATAAAAAGAGTGCTAAAATACTTTATCTCAATCAGGCTCATTATTACCAAACCCAAGGTGATCTTGATAATATGGTGGCCAACTTAGTAAAAGCGGCACCTTTATTAAAAAGAAAAGATGGCAAAGGCCGTATCTATTTTATAATAGCTCAAATCTACCAGGATCTGGGCTTTGACTCCGAGGCTTACAATTTTTACAAAAAATGTATAGCCAGCAATCCTGAGTATGAGCTGGACTTCTATGCTCGCTTATACATGGCCCAAGTTACCGAACTTGGCAAATCAGGAGACCTAAAAGATGCCAGAAAACATTTCAAAAAATTATTGAAGGATAAGAAAAACGTAGAGTACAAGGATAAGATCTACTATGAAATGGCTGAATTTGAATTGCGCCAAGGGAATATGGATCAGGCAATCGCTTATTTTAAATCATCCATATACTCTAGTACTAACAATAATCGTCAAAAAGGTCAGTCTTATTTGAGAATTGGTCAGATAGAATATGATAGTATGGCCAATTATGAACTAGCTAAAAATTACTATGATAGTGCCGTTCAAACTTTACCGACAGATTTCGAAAACTATGCTCAGATTCAAGAACGCCAGCAAATTTTAGAAAAGTTCGTGACCCAGCTCAACACTATTCATCTACAAGACAGCTTGCTAGAATTGGCTTCTTTAGATTCTATAACCATAAGAAATACGATAGATGCATACTTAGAGGCACAAGCCGAAGAGCAACGTAAGATTGAAGAGAAAAACCGAATAGCAGAAAGAAGGCGGCAGTTTACACTCGCAAACGAAGACAGCGGTATAGGTAATAGCACAGGTTGGTATTTTGGTAATCCTTCGGCAGTAGCATTAGGTCAAACAGAATTTGAAAGAATCTGGGGAGACCGAGCGCTAGAGGATAACTGGAGATTAAGCAGTGTTCAAGGCAACACACCAGCCATAGGTCCTGATAATTTGGCTGAGAACAATGTTGAGGTGGTAGAAGGTACGCAAGAGGAGCCTGACGCCGATCCACTACCTCAAAGTAGTGAAGCAGATAAGCTTTATGCCCAAATTCCATTTAGTGATGAAGCCAAAGAAAAATCGCTAGAAATGATCAAAGAAGCGTACTACACACTGGGCAACATCTATTACTTTGACCTGCATGAGCTTGAAAATGCTTCAGCAACCTTTGAAAAGTTACTAACCAGATTTCCTGGATCAGAAAATGAACCTGAGGTGCTCTACCAAATGTACCTTATTAATAAG
Source organism: Fulvivirga maritima (assembly GCF_021389955.1). Taxonomy (NCBI): domain Bacteria; kingdom Pseudomonadati; phylum Bacteroidota; class Cytophagia; order Cytophagales; family Fulvivirgaceae; genus Fulvivirga; species Fulvivirga maritima. The sequence goes on along the minus strand of NZ_CP089980.1, from coordinate 2,051,598 downwards.
GCGTTGAATAGAAGTACAGACATATATAAGACTCAGCTACTGGATCAGTATCCTAACACAACATATGCTAAGCTACTTGCTAACCCGAACTATACCGAAGAAAGCACAGCAGCGAATGAACAATTGAAAGTAGTTTATAAAGATGCTTATGCTCTTTTTAAAAATGGGGAATACAAACTGGCCACTCAAAAGTTAGATTCAGGACTTAATAACATTACTGAAACTGTATTTAGTCCCAGGTTAAGGCTTTTGAAAATTTTAATAGTTGGTAAAACAGAAAATATAAATCTATATCAGTATCAGCTTTCAGAGTTTATTGAAAAGAACCCTGACAGTGACATCTTGCCATATGCAAAAGAGCTGCTTCAGGCATCTAAAAACTTCCAGGAAAAGCAGCAGCGTCTATTGGGTACTGAATTTGTTAAATATTTCGAGCAAGATCACTATTTCATATTAGTATACGAGTCTGGTAAAGACCTAGCCGACGTGTTGTCTAAAGAGGTTAGTAATTATAACAAGTCTTTATCAAATGCCAATTTAAAGACCAGCAACCTGATTTTGAATGATAAATATGACATGGTTATGGTCACCGGATTAGGTCAAAAAGAAGATGCTGTGAATTATTATGAAAAATTCATTGACACAGACGCCATTTCAGAAGATACTAAGAACTCAAAATTCTATAAATTTGTAATCACAAAAGATAACTTCAACATTTTTTACCAGACTAAAGACTTAGAAGCCTATCTAAGGTTTTTTAATAAAAACTATATTAATGGACTTTAAAAACATTCTACAAAAATTCAGAACTAAATCCACTAAGAAGTCAAAGGGGTTTAAATTCGCAGTACTAGCGTTGTGGATTTTTTTCTTTATCGTAGTGATATTGCTACCTATTTATATCCTTACGGTTAATGTAAACCTATTCGGATTATATGGAGGCATGCCCAGCCTTAAAGCCTTGGAAAATCCTGAAAATGACCTCTCTTCAGAATTAATTTCCGCTGATGGTGTTTCTCTAGGTCGTTATTTTAGATATAACAGAAGCCAGGTAACTTATGATGAGCTATCTCCGGAACTGGTTAATACCCTACTTTCTTCGGAAGACCACCGTTTCTATAAGCACCCAGGAATCGACTTTCAAGGTCTTATAAGAGCCGTAGTGGGTAAATTAACGTTCAACTATGCAGGAGGTGGTAGTACCATCACTATGCAGCTGGCAGAGAACCTCTTCAACACTATGACGGAGAACGAGGGTAGCCTTTATAAAATAAATGGACTTAAGCAGATAATCATCAAAACCAAAGAATGGATGATTGCGGCTCATTTAGAAAGAAATTTCACTAAAGAAGAAATAATAGCCATGTACTTTAACACCGTTTCATTCGGTAGTAACGCATATGGTATCAAAGCTGCGGCTGAAACATTCTTCGGTAAGCAGCCTAGTGAACTTAATTATGATGAATCTGCTGTATTAGTAGGTCTATTACAAGGAACCTATGCTTTTAGCCCAGTATATAATTACGAGAGTTCAGTAAAGAAGAGAAACCAGGTGCTAGGGAAAATTTACCGACATGGGCATATCACCCAAGAGGTATTAGATTCACTTCGCACAAGCCCTATTGACTTGGAAAGTTATGATGTAGCCAACCAAAATAAAGGATTAGCTACTTACTTTAGAACTGTAATCAGGCGTGATCTTATAGAATGGTCTGAGCAAAATGGATATGACCTTTGGGAAGATGGCTTAAAAATCTATACCACCATAGATAGCCGAATGCAGCGTTATGCAGAAGAAGCGGTTACAGAACATATGTCCAAACTCCAAGAGTTATTCGATGATCACTGGGGAGACAGAAACCCTTGGATCAATGAAGGAAAAGAGATACCTAATTTCTTAGAATCTCGCTTTAAACGTACTGAACATTACAGAGAACTGGTAAAAAAATATGGTCGTGATTCTGATAGCCTCAAAATCATGATGAATAAGCCGCGTAAAATGACGGTTTTCAGCTGGGGAGGTGAAAAAGATACTCTTATGAGTCCGTTGGACTCTATCAACTATTATAAACGCTTTTTACAAACAGGTCTCATGTCTATGGATCCTCACACTGGCCATATTAAAGCTTGGGTGGGTGGTATTGACCATAAATATTTTAAATATGATCACGTAAAGCAAGGTAAAAGGCAGCCGGGTTCTACCTTCAAGCCCTTTGTTTACGGCACGGCTATAGAGCAGGGTTACCCTCCATGCTTTGAAGTACCTGATGTGATGGTAACTTTCAACCTTCCTGAAGGTGGCACATGGACTACCCCTAACTCAGATGGCAAGTATGGTACCGGAGACAAAATGACCATCAGACAAGGAATGGCAAGGTCTGTAAATACGATCACTTCATATCTCATGAAAGAAGTCACTCCTAAAAATGTAGTGGACTTTGCTCATAGAGTAGGTATAGAGAGCCACCTAGATGAAGTGCCTTCGTTATGTCTTGGAGTTAGTGATGTTTGTATTTATGAACTTGTGGGAGCATATAGCACCTTTGCTAATAATGGTATATACACCAAACCATATTACATCACCAGAATTGAAGATAAGAATGGTAATGTTATTGAAAATTTCGTTCCTAAAACAAGACAAGCTATCAGTCAATCTACAGCCTATAAAATGCTTTACATGCTACGAGGTGGTGTGGAGGAAAGAGGTGGTACCTCTGTAGGTATTGATAGAGAATTAAAAATCAACAACGAGGTAGGTGGTAAAACAGGAACTACCAATAATGCTTCAGATGGCTGGTATATGGGTGTAACAAAAGACCTCGTAACCGGAGTTTGGGTAGGAGGTGATGAACGAAGCATACACTTCAGAAACTGGATATCCGGTCAAGGAGGAAGAACTGCAAGACCAATTTGGGAAAAGTATATGCTCAAGGTTTATAATGATAAAGACCTGGCCATAGAAAAAGGTCCGTTTGAGCGCCCAATTGGTGGCATTGACGTCAACCTGGACTGTAGCAGGTATAATCAGGTATCTTCTGATTCCACAGAAGCAGATGAAGGTGAAGATGAACAAATGTGGGATGATTCAGATTTCAATAATTAATGCAAGTTCCTAAACTTAAAGTTGATCAAAGAAACATATTACCACAACAGCCCGGTGTCTACAAATTTTACAATAAGGAAGACCAACTGATATATGTTGGTAAAGCCAAAAGTCTCAGAAAACGAGTTGCTAGTTATTTCACAAAATCACACCAGCTCAACAGAAAGACAAGAAAGCTTATTTCTGAAATTGAAGCTATTGCTTATACCATTGCAGACACCGAGTTTGATGCACTATTATTAGAAAATAACCTTATCAAGGAGAATCAACCTAAATATAATATTCTCCTTAAAGACGATAAGACCTTTCCTTATATATGCATTATTAATGAGCGCTTCCCCCGTATAATTTCAACCAGAAAGTTTATACCTACTTTCGGTGAATATTTCGGGCCATTTTCCAGTGTTTCGGCAATGAAAAATGTGCTGGATCTCATTAGGAAGCTTTACACTATTCGAACTTGTAAATTAAGCCTTACTCCTAAAAATATTAAAGACCACAAATTCAAAGTATGTCTTGAATATCATATCGGGAACTGCCAAGGCCCTTGCGAAGGTTTACAAAGTGAAAGTGATTATGACAACGACATTGAGCAAGCAAGAAACATATTAAAAGGCAATCTCGGAGTTGTCAAAAACTACTTCAAAAGCCATATGTTGGATGCTTCTCAAGAATTACAATTTGAAAAAGCTCAATTATTTAAGGAAAAATTAGCGCTCTTAGAAAAATTCCAGATTAAGTCTACCATTGTTAACCCTAAACTTTCTGAACTAGATGTATTTAGTATAGTTACAGAAAAACAAACTGCATTTATCAATTATATGCAGGTGAAAAATGGAGCTATTACACTAGCCAAGACCATTGAGGTAAAGAAAAAATTAGAAGAACCCAATGACGAAGTACTTACATTAATTGCAGTCGCCCTAAGAGACCTACACAATAGCGATCATAAGGAAATCATTTCAAATGAACCTATTAATTTAGGTGAGGGGATAATTAATACAGTCCCTAAAATAGGTGATAAGCGCAAGCTGCTCGAACTATCATTAAAAAATTCATTAGAATACAAAAAGGAGAAGCTCACCTATTCAGGGAAGAAAAAGCAAAATGAAACATTAGTACAACTTAAGCTTGATTTAAAATTAACCGAAATCCCAGAGCATATAGAGTGCTTTGATAACAGTAACCTACAAGGTACCAACCCTGTAGCCTCAATGGTTTGTTTTAAAAATGGAAAACCCTCGAAGAAGGATTATCGCCATTTTAATATTAAAACAGTAGTTGGACCAGATGATTTCGCTTCAATGAAAGAAATAGTGCATCGGCGCTACCGAAGACTACTCAACGAAGACCTTCCACTACCTCAGTTAATAGTTATTGATGGAGGTAAAGGACAGCTAAGCAGTGCTTGTGAGGCACTAAAAAATTTAGGTTTGTACGGGAAAATTCCAATAGTGGGTATAGCCAAAAGATTAGAAGAAATTTACTTCCCCGAAGATAGTATACCAGTACACATCAATAAAAAATCTCCTTCTCTTTTACTCTTACAACGGGTAAGAGATGAAGCGCATAGATTTGCTATAACTTTTCACCGTCAAAAAAGAAGTATAAATACTTTCCAGACAGAGCTCGAACAGATCCCAGGCATTGGCAAAAACACTACAGATAAACTTCTTAAAGAGTATAAGTCCATCACAAAAATTAAAAAACTAAGCTTGGAAGAACTTAGCAGTTCCGTAGGAAATCAAAAAGCTCAAATCATAATCGAGCATTTTAATAAAGGGCTTAATAACAAAGCTTAATTCCAATTAACAGTCTCCAACACGATTAACTGGGACTTAAATCTAGCGCCTCATCCAATATTAGCTAAAGAAATATAGGGTTCTGTTATAAAAGGAAAATTGCTATCAACAAAAAAAGGGCCACAGATGTGGCCCTTTTTTATTATCGTTATAGGATTAATATTCCCAAAGGTTGTGTTCTTTTTCCATCAGTTCCATCTCCCACCATTCAGATGCCATTACAGCTTCCATCCTATTCTTGTACATATCTACAATAGGATCATCATCAGGGTTTTCGAATTTAAACAAAGTAGATCTAAATTCTCTTAAAGATAATGCATCAGCAAAATTCTTATTTTCAGCACTGTTGTATCTATTGATCCATATAGCTGTTTCAGGATGATCCTTAAACAACTTATACAAGTCTTTGTATTTAAGCACTACCAATGGCAACTCTACTCCATCAAGAGTTTCAGAGCCAGGTATAATTAACTGGATACTCTGAGGTTTATAATAAAGTCTTGATCTTCTTTTATCGAAAATCATATCTTCCATTAACCTCAAAATACTGATCTGACGAGGTAAGAACAGAATTGCACTACCTACTCCAGGAGTAGCTTCCCAATCATCTGGTGATTCAGAAGGAACAGAAGTAATCTCATCGAAAATAGCCGAATAAACTACACCGTTATATTTTACCTGATCACCTTCGTAGTACTCTACACCTGGTTCCCAAGGAGCTATTTCAAGACCTTCTTGATAAACTAATCTGTTTAAAAATTCATCCTTGCTCATCTTTGTAGTTAGTGAATCATTAGTATATAAATCCACTAGTTCACCAGATCGAATAGCATCGAGGATAAAAGCAGTTATCTCGCCACCTCTTGCAAAGAATCCTTTATTTTGCTTTTCTTTTAAATCAATTGTTCGCCATACTCGCCTTTTAAACAGATGCTCATACTTTGCTATGGGCTCTATTGAATTAGGATTATATTGATCCAATTCACTCTTCTGCGCTAACATAGGAGTGGCCAACAATCCTATAAAGACAACAAGTATAAATTTTTTACAGTTTATCATGTTCACAACCTCTATATAATTTTATTTTATTGGGATATTATAGATAGAAGTAGTAGGCTTCACTCTCTCATTTTCACCTTGATATGTTCTTCTACTAACATCCTCCACCTTTATAATTAAGTTATCTCCAGCTCTAAACAATGACCTCCAAGCTCTTAAATCTATATTTTCTGATGAAAAGTCTCCGGTCTTAATTTGTCTGCCTGATCTGGCCAACTTAACATTAATTTTTCTTACTCTATATCTTGCATCATTTGGAACTTCACGTGCGAAATTTTCCTCCGCTTCAGCACTAACTTTGATAGTAGTTAAAGCAGCCGATGCTACACCATTCTCGAAATCAACAGGCCTATTCCTTGAAGTAATCTCAATATTTGGAGCAGGTACCTTCTTAACATCAAACCTTTCAGTTCCAAGTACATTACCTCCATTACTAACAGTAAGATTAACTTTTGATCTACCTTTAGGTACAACTACTACAAGACCCGGTTTGTTACCTTTTACAACTGTTGCTTCTGAAGAAGAGAAAGAAGGATTATAGCTTGTACCTAAAGCAGGTACCTGAATATCCAATTCATTTCCACAGTTCATATACAAAGCTTGTAAAGCAGCTGATCTAACTTGTATTACTGGTTTTACAACGTAATAAGTATGATCAATAGTATAAGTACTATCATTCAAGTTAATCTGAGCCTTGAATTTTTGCTCTGACATCAAAGTTTTAGGGTCATAGCTAGTTGCTTTTGCAGCAAACTTCACCTTACCATATTTGATGCCAAATTCATTAGTTTCAGCAGGCACTTCTTTACCATTGTAACTAAATGTAGGGTTCATACCAGATGCAGCAGCAGTTATAAATAAGTCTGCTTCAAAATCAGCACCAGAGGCAACAACGTTAGAAGTTGGCCTAATCAAAGGCACCACTTTGTCAAATTCTACATCTTTAGCTCCAACTTTCTCAGCCAAAATTTCTAGTGCTCGTGACTCGTAACCCAAAAGCTCAGTTTCAAGTTGACTAATAGTTGCCATACCAGCTGCTGTAGGAGTATCTCCAAAATAATATTCAGAGAAATCTTTCATTTTTTGATCAGGATCAGAAGCCGCCATAGGTATTTCAGCAGCATCTCTTGCTAAAGGAGTAAATTCAGATCCCGTTACAGATGCTAATTTTTGAGAATAGTCATTTAACTGTGATTTTAACTTTTCACCCTCCTTATTCTTAATCATTATATTAGCTACACCTTCAGTATCCTTAGCACCTTTAAGCTCGTGCGTTTCAGGATCGTAACCTCCGGTTTCTTCAGCCATTCTGGTTCTTAGGCCGTCCATGTAAGTTAAGATATCTTGCGTCATGTTGCGAACATCTTGAGCACTTTTAAGCACTTTAACGTCCGGTCCACGATCACCCTTCTTCTTAACCTCTGCAGTAATATTTGTTAAAGTTTTATTATTCTTTTCAGATAACGCAACTCCAGATTCCTTTAATGTTTCATCTATAAAGACAAACTTCTCTAATACGGCACTACTTACGTTTAGTGCTAACAGGGCTGTTAACACCATGTACATCATGCCGATCATCTTCTGTCTTGGGGTTTCTTTTCCGCCAGCCATATTAGATTGATACTTTTAATGAATAAATCATAAACAATATTGATATCCCTAATTATCCTTGTTTAGGGCTAGATCCTCTCATTGCAGTAAGCATGTTACCATACACTGTGTTCAATGAAGTAAGGTTTGTTGTAAGCTTATCTAATTCGTTAGCAAATGTCTTAGTCTTCTCACCAGCTTTGGTCATACCTTCTAAGGCTCCGGCCATGTTAGTGTAGAATTTATTCATTGCTTTAACGTGACTATCAGCATCTTTCAATTCCATTTCATACACAGCATTAAGAGCACTAAGGTTCTTAGTTACATTTTGTACTTGTGTATGGTATTCTTTAGAATCTTTAGTCGCATCTGCCATAGAAGACATAGCCTGAGCAGTAGTTGCATAAGACTTGTTCATGTCAGATAGTGACTGAGAAGCAGTTTTTACGTTTTTAGCATAATCGTTAGTAGCAGCAGCAGCATCAGCCAAGTTTGACATTTTTGAAGCTGAGTCAGCCATACTCTTCATTCCTTTTCCAAGGCTTTCGATCAACTCAGGACCAATTTTAGCCTTTTCCATCATTTTATCTAATTGCTGACTAGTAGAGTTTCCATTACTAGTATTAGCAACTGGTTTATTAGATATACGTGGAGCAGTAGCCACTCCTTCATAGTCTTCTGCTAATTCAGGGTAAACTTTTGCCCAATCCGGCTCTGCGTGTGGGGGTTCAAAAGCACTTAAAAAGAAAATTAACGCCTCAGTACCTAGACCTAGGATCAACATCTCATTAGCGCCTTTTAAGTGTAAAAGTTTAAATAAAGCACCTATAATAACTACGGCTGCACCTATACCATAAACCTTAGGCATTATGGTTTTATAAACAAGTTCCGCTAGTCCACCTTTTTTTTTACTCATTGTCTTAAGGTTTTAATTTAATGAAAGTTAATTATTGGGTTTGATAAATAAAAAAATATAATTCTAAAATTCGGCTCCTGAAGATCTACCCAAATGAGTCATAGCATTTCTAAAGCCAATGTAGGCTCTTACCGAATCCTTAAATTCAAAAGTTCTAGTTCCTGTTTCCAAATAATAAGCTACGTCTTTCCAAGATCCTCCACGAATAACTTTCTTAGGAAGAATTTCTGGATCGTAATCTGCACTGGTAGGATCAGTACGCTTATCAATAAATTGTGGGTTAAGATCCCATACTGTGGGCACTGAAACAGGACTGAAATCATCCAAACACCATTCAGCTACATTACCAGCCATATCATATAGACCGTAATCATTAGCAAAATACTGTGCTACTGGAGCTGTGTATGCAAAACCATCATCGTAATAATTACCTCTGCCTGGTTTAAAGTTAGCCAACATACAACCTTTTGCGTTTCTGATATAAGGGTTACCCCAAGGATACTTAGCCATATCACGACCACCTCTAGCTGCATATTCCCATTCAGCTTCGTTAGGTAATCTGAAAGACGGCATAGGTACTTCGCCGATGCTAATTCTATAATCAGCCCAGTAAGCAGTTCTCCACTTACTAAAATAAACGGCAGCTTCCCAGTTTACACCTACTACAGGATAGTCATCATAGCCAGGGTGCCAGTAATAGTAATCCTGAACAGGGTCTCCCATGTGGTGAGCAAAGTCTCTTACCCAAACGGTAGTGTCAGGGTAATAATCATTCATGATAGTCTCTTCACCCAGCACACTAACAGAGTCTTCCATCAAACGGTTAATAAATTGACGATACTCGTTATTAGTAATCTCGGTATCATCCATATAGAATGAACCGATTGTTATTTGCTTGTTGAAATTAATTTGTGTCGAAGCAGGATCTTCATCAGCCTGCCCCATGTGGAACGTTCCTGCAGGAATCGGTACCATACCATAGGGTAGTGTCATTACCCAGCCTTCACGACCCGGAACGCCTACCAGCTCGCCTTGGTCACCTCCTCCGCCACTCAGGCCTAAGAGTCCACAACCTCCTAATATTGCTGGTGCCAACAACAACAATGAGTAGAGGAATCTTCTTGTAACTTTATGCATAACACTTTTGTTTAAACTCTTTAACTTATTCTTTCAAGTTAAAGCCAACCATTTTGTTTGTTTTAATTTTTGAGCGGAAATATATAAAAAAATTCTATCTAAATTCTCTAAGCTTAAGTTTTTAACTAGAGTATCTCAAAAAATATATTTCACAAATTGTATAATTTCTCTTTAAAAGCAAAATATTTTAAAGCTTAATGTCTAAACCTTGGAGTACGTATAATCTTCTTTCCGCTACCAGGGTTAACTGGTAATTGATAACTAACTAGTACTTCATGCGTAGTTGGCTTCTTAGCGTCTTGTTGACTTATAACATAACCGAACGAATAGCCAAAGCTTAACGATTTATCCTTTAAAAAATTGTACCCTAACATTGCGTTTATATCATCAGACTGTCTATAGGAAACCCCTCCCCAGACTTGATCTTTATAATAAATTAGTCCTCCGAGTATAAAACTGTATTCATTAAAATCCGTTTGAACCATAAATGAAGGAGAAAGTTTTACATCGAAATTCACCTCATGAATATATCCCATAGTGAGATAAGCATGATTTTCTAGTGGATTCTTCACTGCATTAACACCAAAATTAAACTCCGATTTTAATAAGTGATTAAAACTCAATCCTGCAAAATATTTTTCTGATCTAAAATAAACACCCAAAGCCATATCTGGTCTAATCTGAGATTCATCACCGTTTAAAAGCAACTCATCATCAGGGTGGATGGCTCTATATTCACCTACATTTATAGATTGTGAAAATAGGCCAGCCCTTACACCAAAACTAAGCTTGGATTTCTTTATACCTAAATGGTAGGCATAGGAAACCTGCATTTCCAAATTATTTAATGGACCAAGGTTGTCATTTACCACATGAGCACCAAAACCACTCTTAAGTCGGTATATAGGTGTGGTCATGCTGAAGACGCTGGTAGTAGGAGCTCCGCCATCACTATAAGTGCCATCATAGCCAGCCCACTGCTGCCTGTGAATTAATGTCATTTGCGTGATGCCTTCGGTGCCTGCGAAAGCAGGATTATAGAAGAGCATATTCTTCATATAGAATGAAAATTGCGCATCCTGCTGTGCGTTAGCTCTGCTGAAGCCAAAAAATAACGCCAAAATTGATATGTAAAAAAATAACTTGTGCATATCTAAAATCAAAAAGAGTCTTAAATATAAGTTTTTTTTGACAATAGATTCAAGCCTTTTCCGTTAAAAAGCGTAAGATAATATCTTATTTACATTAAATTAATATAAAATATATCCTATTTGATGCCGTTGGCCTTCTTTATATACAGTTCAATGGCTCCTGTCATAGAAGGTGCATTTGGTAATGGAGCTTCTATATCAAGAATCATATTGGCATCTCTCACTGCTTTAGCAGTAGTAGGGCCAAATGCCGCCATCCTTGTATTATTCTGCTTAAAATCCGGAAAATTAACTAACAGTGAATTAATTCCTGAAGGACTAAAGAATGCTAATATATCATAGTAAACGTCTTCCAGGTCAGATAAATCACTTGCTACTGTCCTATATATTACTGCTTCCGAAAATTTATAGTCATTTTTAACTAAAAAATCCGGTATGTCATTTTTTCTAATATCAGAGCATGGGAAAAGATATTTCTCATTCTTATGCTTTTTTAAGATCTCTATAAGATCTCCGGCAGTTCTATGCCCTGTAAATATTTTCCGTTTTCTGATTACGATGTACTTTTGTAGGTAGTTGGCCGTTTGCTCTGAGATACAAAAATATTTCATATCTGCAGGCATTTCAATTTTCAGATCTGTACAGATACTGAAAAAATGGTCAACTGCATTTCTACTGGTAAATATAACAGCAGAATGTTTTAGTACATCTATTTTTTGTTGCCTAAATTCCTTTAATGATACAGGGTCTACCTGAATAAAAGGTCTGAAATCCACTTTAATATTATACTTTTCTGCAAGTTTAAAGTAAGGTGAATTTTCATCATTAGGCTTTGGCTGAGACACCAGGATACTTTTAACTGGTTGTATCCTATCTTTCACTTGGTCGGTCATATCTTCGCGCAACTATTACTTCTTAGATACTCAGAATGGTTGATTAAATCCAAAATACAGAAGCACCACATATGGTATCACTTCCGTGCCGCAAAGGTATGAAAATAAATGCAAAGTTTTATACGAGCCCGTATTCATTAGTCTAAAAAACAAAATAATGACCCTCAAACCCATCATTATTAAGAGAATATTAAACAAAATAGTATAATATTCTGGATTTAAAATGCTAAAACAAAAATATGAGCCTGTTATTAAAATTACGCAGATAGAAAAAATTAAAATGTTAATTCTCACCGAATTATAAAAATGAGATGACTGGAAGAAGCCTAACTTAAATAAACTGGTGAGATTTGCTATCACTAAATATTTAAGCAAAAACCAGAAAAACACCAATAGGGCAACTTTTAGCATATTAAATAATCCTTCCCAGAAGTTTTCTGACCTAAAAATGCCCACTTCTTGAAAAGTACCACTTAGATTAACATAGAGCATAAGTGTGACTGCAACCATCATGCTTAAATAAAAATAGAAAAGCAGGTTAACTACACTTAAGGGTCTGGTTTTAAGTAAATTCTCATCTAACTCTCGCATGCTCATGGCTCTGCGCACCTTAAAGAAGTCACTAAATACCTTTGGATAGGAAGAATACAGAATGGCTAGCAATGCAATAAGTATAAGCATCCCAACAATAATGACTTCATTAAAGGTAGAGCGCTTCCTCTGTTTGATCATAATAAGGTTATCCGCCAAAGGAGAGGTAGAGGCATCTTCTATCCTGATAATATGAGTACCGATCTGAAAGGGGTTTAAGTTTTTATTATAGATAGTAAAGTGCATGTTTTCTCCATATTCACCGGCTAGACTATCTATGGAAAGCAATCTTTTGCTTTTTAGAACAAAGCTCAATTTATTATTTATAAATATAGAAAGTTGCTGATCACTTGTAAGCAAGAGCGTGGCTTCGGCGTAATCATTAGAGTTAAGATTAAAATGAAGCGTTTTACCATGATAGTCACCTTTATCTATTAAAGGCAGATAGCCATCATCTTCATAGAAATACCAATCCTGATCAAGATCCCTAATCATAGTAGTATCCTGACTGAATGAAAAAATGCTATAATGAGCCAAAAATAGTAGTATCAGTAACCGCTTCAATTCTCTCTATATTTATAATTATGCAATTTATCAGAATTTGGCCACATAACCGAAATGAAATTTAGAAAGCCTCAAACTTAATGGCTGGGTATCACTATGACCAACGGCATAGGCTAAATTTAAATGTCCCTTCCCGGTGTATAAATTAATGCCTGCTCCTATTCCATAAGGATAATCTGAAGTGCTACCCTCTTCATTGTTCAATTGGAGGTTAATAAAAGACTGATCATAAAACAAGTATAAAAATGATTCTTCAGCATAATATAACTCCAGCTGCAAATTAGACAGCACATAGTCAGAAGCAAAAAAGTTGTTTTCATTAAACCCCCTAAGCGTTCTTAATCCTCCCAACCGAAACATATCATTTAAATATAGGCTGCTATTATTAATAAGCTTACCTCCTATCATTTTATGACTTAACACCAAATATTTACCCAGTCTGAAATAATACCCAAAATCTGCCTGCAGTCTATACTGAACAGAATTGGGGTCTAACATTTCCGTAGTATCTATAAATGCCAGAGCATTTTCCTGTAACTTTTTTGTGCCAATGGCGGCACTTCCTCCCAAACTATAGCCAGATCTCTTGTTTCTGTTTAACGAATAATTTCTGTAATTATAATTCAGTCCATAGTAAGTAAGATTAAAATCGGTAATGGAATCATTAACCACTGTTTCAGTAGTAAATGTACGAGATGACCTTATTTCTGTAAAAAAGCCCAGCTTAGCTCTACCTCTTGTATAATTAAAATCAAACAAGGCATTTCTATTTATAAAGGTGCTATCTTCTCTCAATAGATTAAACCCTAGATTCATATTTACTGGAGTGTTAAATAAATTAGGATAGCCCACAGCAAGATCTAAAAGCTGGGACTCTGGTCTTAACCGCTGCCATTCCACATGAAAAGACTTACCACTTCTAAATAAATTTTGTAAACTCATTTCGAACTGACCTGTGACCAAAAGCCTTCCATCATTTTGAGCATTTGGCAAAAAACCAATTACTCCATCTATGGAATTGGCCTTTATATATTTTACATTCAGATTAATTCTGGCTTGATCATTCTGAAATGTAATTGACGGCGGTTGTTCCAGGTTTAAGAATGGAAGTGCTTGTATCTTATCTGCGATACTATTTACTTCCTTTTGATTATAATTTTTAGCATAACTGATTCGCAAGTATTTTGCCAGCCATTCTGCCTTGACGGGCACATCAGTATTAATAATTAGGCTATCATAAGTAATAACCGGACCGGAATCATAATTTAAAACGGCCTTAACCTTATTTTTTTCAATACCCAGTGAGTCAAAACTGATAGATGCAAAAGGATAGCCACTGTTCTCACTAATAGAAATCACTTTCTTAAAAATTCTATTGATTTCATTTATTTTAAAAGGCCTTTCTACATAGAACCTTTCTCTAAAACCTGCTTTACTTAGCAGCACCTCCGGTACATTTCCCTGATCTAAATAGGCCCATTCATATAAGGAGCCTTTTTTAACAGAAACTCTTAATAAGGAATCTCGCCAGGCAATCTCTTGCACTCGGGCATTTAAATAGCCTTCATACATTAATAATTCTAAAGCGCTTTTAATATTTAATTGAGTAGATGCGCTATCAAAGGCAATCTTCAGGTTTTCTGGAAATGATTTAGAAATATCTGCCGCCCCTTCCTTATCACTACTTATATACTCTATGCTATACTTTTGGGCTATGGCCTGGGTAGAATAGCTAAACATAGAAATAAGAAGTATACAAATCCCTACTAAAAATCTTAAGTTTGCAGCATATAAATAATAATGGCGGGTATCTACATCCATATTCCTTTCTGTAAGCAGGCGTGTCATTACTGCGACTTTCATTTCAGTACAAATCAAAAATATGTGAATGAAATGACAGTGGCTTTATGCGAAGAAATAAAATTACAGCACAATTACCTCGAAAAGGAGCCTATTAATACGGTTTATTTTGGAGGTGGAACGCCTTCAATTCTGAGCAAAAGTAATCTGGGAGCTATATTTGAGGCTATTCATAAATATTTTAATGTAAAAGAGGGCGCCGAAATCACACTGGAAGCTAATCCTGACGATTTAACTTCAGAAAAGCTACATGATCTTTATGACCTAGGGGTAAACAGGCTAAGCATCGGCATTCAATCTTTTAAAGAACAGGTGCTTCAATTTCTGAACCGCGCTCATAATCGTGGTCAAGCACTTAGTTCTGTTAATGAGGCTCGTAATGTTGGTTTTAATAATATCAGCATTGACCTGATTTATGGAATACCCGTTAATACTCATGAAGATTGGGTAAATGATCTTGATGAGATAGCGCAAATCAGACCTGAACATATTTCCTCCTATTGCTTAACCATAGAGCCCAAAACAGTATTTGGCCACAGAGCTAAAAAAGGGACGCTTTCTCTTAAAGGTGAAGATTTTGAAGCAAAACAATATGACTTGCTTATAAGCAAGTTAAAAAATATAGGATACGAGCATTATGAAGTATCCAATTTTTCTCTTCCCGGAAAACATTCCAGACACAACTCAAGTTATTGGAAACAAGACAAGTATTTAGGAATTGGCCCTGGCGCACATTCCTATAATGGAAATAGCAGGCAGTTTAATATTTCTAATAACCCTAAATACATATCTTCTCTAAAGCAGGGCAATATTCCGGCTGAGTATGAAGTTCTAAGTAGAGAAGACAAGGTAAATGAATATCTGCTAACAGGTTTAAGAACACTGTGGGGAGTAGATCTTAATTATTTGAAAGATATTTATAATTATGATTTAAAAACTCTTAATGATTCTTACCTTAAGAACTTGATTTCTAATAAGTTTGCAACTTTAGAGGCGAATGATCTAAAACTGACCGAAGAAGGTCTTTTACTTGCAGATGAAATATCTTCATCATTATTTATATAAAAAGATGATCTAGGGTCTTTATTATTATAAATAATGATGTTAACTTTCTCAAGTGCGCATAGCATCATTCAAATAGTTCTAGAATAAAATACGTATTTATAACCCTTTATTTGCCCAAGTAAATTCGAAGATGGACAGCGAGGAAAAAAAAGCATATCTTTTACTTAAGTCAGTTATCTTTCATTACCATGGTTTGGATGATGAAGAAAAAAAGAATCTGGAAGAAAGCACTACTGAAATAGATGGGCATGAAGAAATGCAATGGGTAAATGATTTTATAGCAGAAGATTACTTTAACTCATTTGACAGAGCAAGAAACTACCTAAATGATATAATAGGAAACTACCCTAAAGACAAGCGTGTTTTTTATATAGATATGGTATGGAAGGCCAATAACCTGAAAGGCTATGTAACCGAACTGGAAGCCACGGCCATGCTACAACTGGCTCGTGACTGGCAGGTAGAAGAAGATTTGATCAATATTTTAAGGAACAGTCATTCCTAAACCTGATTCTACTTACAAGCTCATCATTTCTTTGAACTTGGCCGCTTGTCTGCGACTTACTTCTACTTTATCTCCCCCTTTTAGCTTTACCATAAGGCCGCCATTAAACCAGGGCTCAATACTTTCTACCCAGCTAAGGTTTACAATATGCTTTCTGCTAGCCCTGAAAAAACTACGGGCATCTAATTTTTCATCTAAGGCATTTAATGATTTATGAATCATAGGCTTATTATTATCAAAATATACCTTAATATAATTACCGTCAGATTCAAATAGCCTTACCTCTGAGAGCCTTACAAACCAGCATTTATCTCCATCTTTTACAAATACCTGATCGTTAAGAGATAGCCTTTTCACATCTTCCTCTTCTCTTTCTCTTGGTTTTAATGGTTTAGAAAAAAGCTTATTTAAGCTTTCATTCAAACGCTCTGTTTGGATAGGCTTAAGCAAATAATCTAATGCATTTACTTCAAAGGCTTTAAGAGCAAACTCATCATAAGCAGTAGTGAAAATTACTTGCGGCACATTATCTAACATTTCCAGAAGCTCAAACCCAGTTTTACCCGGCATTTGGATATCCAGAAAAAGCAAATCAGGCTGAAGGTTATTAATCATTTCATAAGCCTCATCAGCATTAGCTGCCTCCCCTACAATTTCTACTCTGCTGTAGTCTTTTAGTAAATTAATCAGTTCCTTACGCGCTAGTCGTTCATCATCAATAATTAATGCCTTCATTATTTGGGTATTACTAGTTCTGTTACTACAATATTTTCTGACTCATTGAAAATTTTCAAATAAGCCTCTTCTCCATACAAAAGATTCAGTCGCTTTCTGGTATTCTTCAGGCCTAATCCCGCCTTACCTTCATTCTCTGACATGGCCATCATTTCCTCTTCTTGCAACCTACCACTATTTCTGATTTGTACTTTTAACTGAGAATCAGAGATAAAAGTTTTTAAATGAATGATTCCGCCCTCTTTCAGTTTAGATATTCCATGCTTAATTCCGTTCTCCACCAAAGTTTGTAACATCAAAGGTGGCACAAGAAACTCATATGATTCAGGGTGAATATCAAACTTAACGCAAAGCCTTTCTTCAAAGCGAATACTTTCCAAACTTAAATAATCTCGAACGGTATTGAGCTCATCTTCAAATTTAGTAAGTCTTTTCTTATCTGAGATTAAAGAATTTCTGAGAATATTAGAAAGTTGATTGATTGCGTTTTTTGATTTCAGAGGATTTTCATCTACTAAAGCGCGAATACTATTTAATGCGTTAAATATAAAATGCGGGTTGAGCTGTGATTTTAAATTATTAAGCTCAATCTCATGAACCGCTGCTTCGTGCTGTAGTGAAAGGTTATATTTTTCAAAGTAATGGTAGATGAAGTAAAGTACAGCCCACACAAAAAATATTAAAGCAAAGGTACAGCTTAGAGATATCACCTTATAGATATCAAAAACCATAGATGGGTTATACATATTGAATATGGAGCTGACTAACAGCCGCGCACCATATACTAAAAAACCTAAGGCAAACACTGAAACTATAATTCTCGGAATGAGGCTCGGCATGTGCATAATTAACCAGCCTTGCCCAACTATTATGTTTCTAAATATGTGGCTAAACATAAAAAAGATAAAGGCTTCGATAATCCAGAATACCACCTGAGAAGTGTGTACCGCTTTGCCCTCGAATAGTATAAAGCCGAATATCTGAACTACGGCATAGAATATCCAGCCGCCAACCTGTAAGATCCAATATAATTTATGCTTATTCAATCTACTTCACCTTCTAATCAGTAAAAATAACTAATAATTAATGATCTAAGGTCATAATTATACCAAAGGAAGGATAATATCACTAATGGATTAGCTCTCTGTTTGAATCAGAAATAAAAATAGTAATCCGGCCATGATAATTAGTATCCATGAGACACCATTGAGCAGGCGGCTATACCTGACCGGCAAGGCTTTATTTTTAATAAGCCCCATAACTATAAAAGCCATACCTGCTGTAATATACAGGCTGAACTCCCAAAAGTCCTGCCTGTATATTTGATATATTGCAAATAAAAGCATTGCCACACCTACTAAGTATTGTGTAACGGCTTCTTTCATTTCTAGTCTTTAATTTTATTTCTCGGAATAAATTTACGGATAATAAGTCTTGTACCTTTATCATAAGTAAAATAATTCCACACCCAGTTACTAAATACTATTAGTCTATTTCTAAAACCAATTATAGAAATCAGGTGAACGAACATCCAGATGAGCCAAGCAAAAAAGCCTCCGAGTCTCATTTTACCCATATCCACTACGGCCTTGTTTCTACCAATAGTGGCCATAGATCCTTTATCATGATATTTGAACCCTATTAGCGCTTTACCCTTTATACTCCTTTTAATATTTGCTGCCAGATGATCTCCTTGTTGAATAGCTACTGGAGCTACCATCGGGTGCCCTTTAGGATAAGCCGGATCTCCACTCATAAAGGCAATATCACCAATAGCATAAGCATTATCTGCTCCTTGAATCATATTAAAAGCATCCACCTTAATACGGCCTCGCTCAATCATATCATCTTCAAGCCCATCAGGATAATTACCCTGCACACCAGCAGCCCAGATCAGGGTGCCTGTTTTAATTTCTTCTCCATTATTCAGCTTGGCCACTTTACCATCATAAGAAGTGACAAGGGTGCTTAGTTTTACCTCAACATCAAACTTCTTCAGATATTTAAGTGCCCTTTTAGATGCAAAAGGAGACATAGCCGCCAGTAACCTATCAGTACCCTCTAAAAGAGTAATATTCATTTTATCAAAATCCAATTCAGGATAATCTGATGGCAGAATATTCTTTTTGAGTTCGCCTAAGGCTCCTGCCACTTCCACACCGGTAGGCCCACCCCCTACAATGGTAAGGTTCATCATGGCTTCTAGCTTGTTCTCATCAGTGGTGATGTTGGCTTCTTCGAAATTTTGAAGAATATGACTTCTGAGATCAAGCGCCTGTGGAATTTGCTTTAAAGGAAAAGCATGGCTCATTATAGACTCATTACCAAAATAGTTAGTCTTAGATCCGGTAGCTATTACCAGATAGTCATAAGACATGTTACCTATTTCTGTAGTGATGTACTTTTCTTTATAGTGAATGGTGTAAACCTCTGCCATTCTAAAGAAAAAATTGCTTACGGGTTCCAACTGCTTCCTTAGCGGATCTGCGATGGAATCTGGTTCTAACCCTGCTGTAGCTACCTGGTACAGTAAGGGTTGAAATGTGTGATAGTTGTTTCTGTCAAATAATACAATCTGTAAAGGTTGCTTACTTAACTTCTTGATTAGTTTTACACCTGCAAAGCCTCCTCCAATCACTATTAAGCGCGGATGATCTGACGCAGGTATAGGGATTTTTTTTTCACTTACCTCGTTCATAATTAAATAGTCTTAAACCCTACGCAATATTAACTGTGGGGGCCATAAATAAATAGTAACGTGTGAGTTAATTTCTTTTTTTATTCAGAGGAACTCTTTTGGGAAAATATTCCTTGTAAAGATAAGCAATAATTCATAGTTGATAATTTTCAAGGTTTTGGTTGAATGAAAATGCCGCTTCTCAGCGGCATTTTCTATTTTTCTTCTATTAAAATTAACTGCTTAATGAGTGTTCGCTTTCTTTAAAGCTCCATTTTTAAGTATTTGGCAGTATGACTGCTTTTATTTTTCACTACCTCTTCCGGTGTTCCGGTAGCCACTACCTGGCCTCCTCCACTACCACCTTCTGGCCCCATATCTACAATATGATCGGCCACTTTTATAACATCCAGGTTATGCTCTATCACTAACACTGTGTTTCCTTTATCCACAAGCTTGTTCAATACATCTAGCAAATGTTGAATATCCTGAAAATGTAAACCAGTGGTAGGCTCATCCAAAATATAGAAGGTCTTACCAGTGTCCTTTTTTGATAACTCTGTAGCTAATTTTACACGTTGAGCCTCTCCTCCTGACAGTGTAGTAGCATGCTGCCCAAGTGAAATATAACCCAGCCCCACTTCATTGAGTGTATTTATCTTTCTTACAATTTTGGGCTGGTTCTCAAAAAACTCTACGGCCTCCTCTACTGTCATTTCAAGTACATCAGAAATAGACTTTCCTTTAAACCTTACTTCTAAAGTCTCTCTGTTATATCGCTTTCCTTTACAAGTTTCGCATGGAACATGCACATCTGGCAAAAAGTCCATTTCAATTAACCTGAGGCCTGCACCTTCACAGGTTTCACACCTACCGCCTTTCACATTGAAAGAAAAACGACCTGGCTTATACCCTCTTATCTTGGCTTCTGGTAATTCGGAAAACAACGCCCTAATATCTGTAAAAACACCGGTATAAGTAGCCGGATTAGATCGAGGAGTTCTGCCAATAGGAGACTGATCTACTTCAATCACCTTATCTAAATGCTCCAGACCTGTGACCTTTTTGTACTCTAAAGGCTCTCTTCTTGAGTTATAAAAGTTCTGATTAAGAATAGGAAATAGCGTGTCATGAATAAGCGTGGACTTACCACTACCAGAAACTCCGGTTATTAAACTTAATGTACCTAAAGGAATTTCAAGATTTACATTCTTCAGGTTATTTCCTGTAGCCCCAGTAAGTTTTAATTTCTTACCATTCCCCTTTCTTCTTTCTTTAGGTACTTCTATCTCCCTTTTGTCATTCAGGTAATCTGCCGTAGAGCTACTTTGTTTCAAAAACTTTTTAGGATCACCCTGAGCTACTACCTGACCGCCATGTCTACCAGCTCCCGGACCAATATCAATAATATAATCAGAAGCCAACATCATATCCTTATCATGCTCTACCACTATAACGGTGTTACCCAAATCACGCAGATCTTTCAGTGACTTAATAAGCTTAACATTATCTCTTTGATGTAAACCTATACTTGGTTCATCTAAAATGTAAAGCACACCTACTAACTGCGTACCGATTTGAGTAGCCAGCCTAATACGCTGTGCCTCTCCACCAGAAAGTGTTTTTAAAGGCCTGTTTAAATGTAAATAGTCTAGCCCCACATCTAATAAAAAGCCTATTCTCTTTCTTATCTCTTTTAATACTTCTGAGGCTATTACATTTTGCTTTTCTGACAGCCTTTCTTCCAAGCCCTGAAACCAATCCCATAATTTACGAATGTCATATTCAGCTAATTGAGATATGTTATGATTATCTATGAGAAAGTGTAGCGCCTCCTTCTTCAGCCTAGCACCATTACACTCAGGACATGTGTTAGTGATAGTGAAATCATTAACCCATTTCTGTATTTTATCTGAGCCTGCCTCTTTCTGTTTCTCCAAAAACTTGATGATTCCCTCAAACTTGGTATTCCAATCTGTGCCAGGGTATTTAACAGATTTAACAGCTACAGGCTCGCTATCACCATACAGCAAAATTTGCATTACCTCCTTAGGTATTTTCTCTATAGGAGTAGAAAGCGTTATTTTATTTCGCTTAAGTATCGCTTGTATTTTCTTAAAAATCCAGATATCACGGTATTCGCCTAAAGGCAGTATACCTCCTCTGCTTATACTTAGCGATTTATCTGGAATAATAGAATCTTCTGTAATCTCTTCTATCACTCCCAGGCCATTACACTTAGGGCAAGCACCATATGGAGAGTTAAAAGAAAATGTATTAGGTGCCGGTTCATCATAAGAAAGCCCTGAAACAGGATCCATCAGATATTTAGAGAAATGATGTATTTCTTCCTTTTGATCGAGAAGCATTAGAACTCCTTCACCTTGCTTTAGAGCAGTTTTTATAGATTGGCTTATCCTGTATCTGTCCTTCTCTAATACCTGAATACGATCAATCACCACCTCAATATCATGAGTTTTATAGCGATCTACCTGCATTTTGGGCACGAGCTCCTCCATCTTGCCATCTACCCGTACTCTGGAATAGCCATTTTTTCTTACTTGCTGAAACAGCTCTCTGTAATGCCCTTTACGCCCTTTTACAATAGGGGCCAAAATAGTCAACTTCTGCCCATCAAAATTCTGAAGAATATGATCTAAAATCTGATCTTCAGACTGACGCACCATTTTTTCGCCAGTAGAATATGAAAATGCTTCCCCTGCTCTGGCATACAGCAGACGCATAAAGTCATAAATCTCCGTAGTAGTCCCCACAGTAGACCGTGGATTTTTGGAAGTAGTTTTTTGCTCTATAGAAATAACCGGACTAAGACCATTGATCTTATCAACATCAGGCCGCTCCAAGTTACCGATAAAAGACCTGGCATAGGCACTGAAACTTTCCATATACCTTCTTTGCCCTTCAGCATAAATAGTATCAAAAGCTAATGAAGACTTACCGCTACCACTAATACCGGTTATTACTACCAGGGTATTTCTAGGAAAAGATAAACTTACATTTTTAAGATTGTGCTCTCGGGCACCTATAATTTCTATATTATCATAGCCTGTAATGTCATATCCTTCGCTATCTTTTAAAACTTCCTCTTCTGCGATCATAGGCTATTTAGTTTGGTTTTGCGTAAAACACAAAATTGAGCCATTGAATGGTTAAATGCAACTGATAAAAAATGATTATAAACCGTGAGTGTAAATTAATTCCCCACTGCCAAATCAGGATCGAAATCTAAAGAAATGGAGTTCATGCAAAATCTTTTGTAAGTGGGAGCAGGACCATCGTCAAAAATATGACCAAGGTGAGAATCGCATCTTCCACATAACACTTCTATACGATGCATTCCATAAGAGTTATCATCTTTGTAAATAACACTATTTTCTCTTACGGCCTCATAAAAGCTGGGCCAACCGCAACTACTGGCGAACTTAGCATCAGAATAAAACAATTTGTTTCCGCATACAGCACAGTAGTAAACTCCTTTTACGTCAGTATCCCAATATTCTCCTGTAAAGGCTCTTTCTGTAGCTGCTTCTCTTGCCACAGCATATAAATCAGGAGGAAGTATTTTTTTCCATTCCGCATTACTCACATTTAATTTAGAAGTATCCGTTCTGGAGTAATAAGGATTGTTTTTATGATCATTACTTGTTTGAGCATTAGCTTCACCTAGCATAATTGTCAATATTGATATGATTAAAATATTTTTAACGAATAACATAAGCTATCTATTCTATGATGTAATAACACCTCAGTAAAAGGTAGGGTTCAATTAATTGTTTGAACAACCTTTACCTACACAGATACGCTATTTTGTTACTTTTGGTTTTTACAAGAAAGATTAAAGCTTAGCGATGAGCTCTACAAATAAGGCGGTAAGTTTTACCTCTGCCTCACCGGCAATCTCTAAGATTTCATCTAGGCTCACTGGTTGCAGATTATCAGGATCACAATCATCAGTAAGTACAGAAATAGCGCAACAAGGTAGAGACATGTGATTAGCCACTATTACCTCTGGCACGGTGGACATACCTACTACATCAGCTCCTATTTTTTTGAGATATTTATATTCCGCTTTAGTTTCCAGGTTAGGACCAGTTACCGCCACATACACCCCTCGGTGCAAGTGTATATGTTTTTCATAGCCAATATCCATAAGCATATTACTCATTTGCTCATCATAAGGCTGGCTCATGTCAGGAAAGCGAGGCCCCAGTTCATCTATGTTAGGCCCAACTAATGGGTTCTCTGGCTGTAGATTAATATGATCTTCAATAAGCATCATATCTCCTTTTTTCCACACTAGATTCATATTGCCAGCAGCATTAGAAATGAGCAATTGCTGCACTCCCAGACACTTCATCACCCTTACCGGAAAGGTCACTTGTTTCATATTGTAACCTTCGTAATAATGAAAGCGGCCCTGCATGGCTAGCACCTTCTTACCTGCAATTTCACCATAAATCAATTTGCCATGATGAAACTCTACTGTAGCCTGTGGAAAATGAGGTATATCATCGTAAGAAATTTCAACCTCTATATTTATTTGCTCTACAAATTTATTGCCCAGGCCTGTGCCTAGTATTACGCCTATCTGAGGAGAAGTTATTCCCTTATCTTGCAGAAAAGCGGTGGTTTCTTTTATTTGATCTATAGTCATAAGACAATAATAACCTTAGCTAATGTAAGGTGCAACATTTACCTGCTCATGCCACTGTACCCTGGCAGCTGGAGCCAGCTCCTGCAGTACAGCCATAGCAGTGTTGACTTATTTTAATTTCTCTGTTCTCTAATTTATTTATATCAAAATCTCTCAAATGCTGACCAGCAGCCTTCTGCACTTTTAAGCCTAGCATCTGATTAAAATCACAATCATATAGATAGCCCTGGTAATCTACAGAAAGTGTATTGCGACACATAACACCTTTTACGGCTGCCGGATTAAAAGCATTAACTAATTTCTCCATATAGTCGTCATAGTTATCCGTACGCAGTAAAAACTCCAAAAACCGACTTATGGGCAAGTTGGTAATGGTAAAAAGGCTATTAAAATCTATATCAAAATGATTTTTTAATTCCTTTTTAAAATCTCTCTCAAGCTGTAGTTGATCAGCTGGCAAAAAAGCTCCGGCCGGGTTATACACCAGATCCATTAATAAACCTGTACCCTCTTTTCCATAGCCCACTTCATTGAGCATTTGTAAGGCTTTTATAGATTTTTCAAAAACTCCCTTCCCTCTTTGCCTATCCGTCTTATCTGGCTGATAAAATGGCAAGGAAGAAATTACTCTTACTTTATTTTCTTTGAAAAACTGGGGTAAATCATGATAAGACGGGTTAGCCAGGATTATAGTCAGGTTAGACCGCACAATTATCTCATCAACTCCTGCCTTATTAGCTTCTTCTACAAACCAACGGAAATCCGGATTCATTTCAGGCGCACCACCGGTAAGGTCCAGCGTTTTAATATTCGCTTTCCTAATAATATCGATACACATTTTCATGGTATCGCGAGTCATAATTTCTTTACGATCAGGCCCCGCATCTACATGACAATGCTTACACACCTGATTGCACATATAACCCACATTTACCTGAAATATTTCGAGGCTATTCGGCTTTAAAGGGTATTCATTGATCAGGCTAAGCTTATCCTCAAAAGTAGGTAGCTCGCCATCAGCAAACATGCCTTCAGAAAGTATCCGCAGTTGCTCTTGCGTATTGGCTAAAATATGGTGGTTAGCTCTTAATGATTTAATCATAATATAGCACTACATAGAAAGCTTCTTAGACTTATTCATCATTTGTACACTATGCACTAATGATGCTCCGCCTCTAATAGCTGTAGTTACATGCACGGCTTCCATCATTTGCTCATCTGTAACTCCCTTCTCTAATGAATCTGAAGTATAAGCATCTATACAATATGGACATTGGATAGCATGAGCTACTGCCAGAGCAATAAGTGATTTTTCACGAGCAGTGAGAGCACCTTCCTTAAAGACATCTCCGTAGTAATCAAAAAACTTTTTGGCCAATTCTGGGCCAAACTCTGCTACATCTCCAAACTTTTTTAAATCTGCGGGATCATAATAGGTCTTTTCCATAAAGAGTATTGTTTGCGTTATTTAAAATGATAATCACCTTTCTGAAGATAACGCAAAGACTGCAATAGTGTTAGTCTTTATGGGTTTCTTTCAATTAAGGTTATATCACCTAATAACTTAAACGCTACTAATTACTAACAGGAATGGCAATGCGATATACCTGATTTCGGGAAACATCCAAGTGATCATCTCTAAGCCACGGATTATGTCTTTTCAGTAATTTATAATTAATGCCCTGATCCTTAGCAAAGGCTATTAGGTCTTTAATATCATGATCCACCTCTACATAGCGTAGTTCTTCGGCATCATAAAGGTGTTTCTTCTCTATATTGAAACCGTATTTTTTAGGATGCTCAATGATTTCCTTAATCGCCAGAATTCTAAATACATACCTGGATGTTTCTTCATTGAGCAGAAGATCATAGTATGAGTCTACTTTTTGATTATCTAAAGCCCGTTGCAGGCCGGCCATGCCTCTATTATATGAGGCTGCTACGTTAGTCCAGTTGCCAAATTTTTTATATGACTTCCTCAAGTAACTGCAAGCAGCCTCGGTAGCTTTTAAAGGATCATAGCGTTCATCCACTTCTCTATCTATCTCCAGGCCATTTTCTTTGCCTGAAGATTCGAGAATCTGCCAAAAGCCTACGGCATTACTAGGAGATACCACATTAGCAAAGCCGCCTTCTATGGCTGTTAAATATTTAAAGTCATCAGGAATATCATTCTTCTTCAAAATCTCTTCGATCTGAGGAAGCCATCGGTGCGCCTTCTTTATCAATACAATAGTGCTGCTGTGCCAATAAGTATTAATCAGCAACTCTCTATCTAACCGCTCTTTCACATCAGGAATTTCCAAAGGAACCCTCTCTCCTGCAAAAGTAAGCTCACTGGGAATGTCTAGTGAAACGGCATTTAAGTATCCCATATATTCACCTCCCGGAGCATGGTTTATGTTATACCTCGGCATATCTGCCGTAACTGCTTTTTTAGTAATAGTAGCAGATTCAGCTCTGCTGTTATCATACTTTACATAACTACATATAATGATTAATGATAGCAACGAAATAGCATGAGGGAAGTATTTCATAAGTATTGTAGTTTAAAAAATTAGCACCAACAATTATTTAATTCTTAGACGATTTAAATAGTTCACAAAAGCCAACTCTGAACAGTAATTTTTTAAAAATTAGGTGATAGAAGGTACTTAGCATAGAAGTCATCAATTACTTCCACAGCCTCTTTTTCTGTCTCTACAATTTTAAACAGATTAAGATCTTCTTTACTCACATTATTAGCAGCTGTAAGCATTACATCTTTGATCCAGTCTATCAGGCCTCCCCAATATTCTTTACCCACCAGTACAATAGGGAATTTCCCGATTTTTTTGGTTTGGATTAAGGTTAAAGCTTCAAATAGTTCATCTAAAGTACCAAAACCTCCAGGCATAACTATAAAGCCCTGAGAGTATTTAGTGAACATTACTTTTCTCACGAAGAAGTAATCAAAAGTGATCAGCTTATCAGGGTCTATGTAATCATTTCCTTTCTGCTCGAATGGAAGAATAATATTTAGTCCTACTGACTTACCCCCTTCAGATTTGGCTCCTTTATTAGCCGCCTCCATAATACCAGGACCACCGCCTGAAATAACACCATAGCCATGTCTTACCAACTTAGCCGCAATTTTCTCAGCCATTTTATAATATTTGTGGTCATCACGAGTTCTGGCAGATCCAAAAATAGTTACACACGGGCCAATTTTGGCTAGTTTTTCAAACCCCTCCACAAACTCTGACATTACTTTGAATATCACCCAGGAGTCATAACTTTTTATTTCATTCCAATCTTTCTCTTCAAAAGCACGAATAATTCTTTTTTCGTCTTCACTTAATTCATCAAAATTCTCTATATGATCTTGCTTTCTCTTTTTTCCTTTCATTGTCTTAAAATTTTAAACAGCTGATAAACATACTTAATAAGTTTTCTTATAACAAACAGTTATCAAACTTATGCTCAGCCGATAAGGTCTTCTAATGCGGAACGCAACTGTGGATATTGAAACTGAAAACCTTTTTCTTCTATCTTTTCTGAGGATACTCTACTCCCTCCTAATAGCATGGAAGCCATTTCGCCTAAAATCAGCTTTAACATAAAAGCGGGCACCGGAGGTAAAAAAGCGGGCTTGTGCAGCACCGATGAAGTAGTTTTTGTAAATTCTTTATTAGTAACAGGATTTGGAGCTACGCCATTATATGGTCCTATTAATTGATTTTCCATAGCATATATAAACTGATGACAAAGGTCATCTATATGAATCCAGCTCATATACTGATCCCCTGATCCTAATGGAGCATTCAATCCAAATTTTGCAGGGATCATTAGCTTTTCTAGCGCCCCTCCCTTCGGGGTAAGCACTAAACCAACTCTTATTTTTGACACTTTAATGCCCAGATCGGCAATAAGATCGGCTTCTGCCTCCCAGGCCTTAGTTACAGTGGCCAAAAAATCATCTCCAAAACGGCTTTCCTCTCTTTTCATAACCCCACCAGAGTCATAACCATAATAACCAATGGCAGACGCCGACACCACAGCCTTCACCTGATGTTCATGATCTCGAAGGAGGTCCTTCAGTAAAGCCGTAGATCGGGTTCTACTCTCTAACAGAATTTTCTTTCTCTCTTTATTCCACCTTTCATCAGCTATTCCCGCTCCTGCCAGGTTAATGATATAATCAGTTCCTTGTAAGCAGGCTTCATCAATAGTATGAGCATTAACATCCCAGGCATAAGCCTCTATGTTCTTCACCTTTTTAGGGTTTCTGCTCAAATATTTTACCGTATAATTTTTCTGCTGAAGTAGCTCGGTAAGTCTGCCCCCTATGAGGCCCGTTCCTCCTGTGATTAGTACAGTTCCACTCATTATTTAATGATTCATATCCTATAGGAAAAACGGTCAATAAGTATAAAAGTTTTAAATAAAAAAACAGGCCATTGAAAATAGATCAATAGCCTACAGGTTAGGGATTAGTTTTATTTGTAAACGGTATACAGGATTACTGCGGCATTATAACCTTTACTGCAAGGCCAATATATTATTTGTGCATCTATGTAAGACACTGATCCAGTTGAAGCAATAATTTCATCAACATGATCTTGAAGATCATCCTCATATATATCCATGCTAACATCATCATCACTATCCATATAAAATGAAAAACCTTTGTAGAATTGTGTAACATCACCTGAAGGAGGCCAACTTTTTGGATAAACCGAACAATTCTCAATATAGTAAGCTGCTTCAGAACTAGCTTCTCCGCACTGAACATCATCACTAAGAGCACATCCTATACGATAGGTATTTGCATCAGGTTCAGGAATAGACTGAAGTTCTTGCTGACTTGCCTTTCTATTGACCACTTCCCCGATCATTAACATTGGATCATTCTCTACTGTTGATGCCTTATGAATTTCATTTTCATCACATGATGAAAAAAATATTAATACGGCTAAAACACTAAGACAAAATTTTAATTTCTTTTTCATAATCACATTAGGTTTAGTTAATTATATTAAATTAATAATTATATTAAATTAATAATTATAATAATATCATTATAAAAGCTTAGATTACTATTATGTTATATAATTAATGCCTAAATAAAAAAGGACAACCATTTCTGGTTGTCCTCATATCTAATATTGACGTAGCAGATTTCTCTGACTGTGGTGTTTTATTTGGTTGCAGCCACACCAACCTACGCCAATACTATATTATCTTAGTTAAGAATACTTGTCCACGAGAACAGAGCAGCATCAACTCCACCTGTTTCACCTTCTGTAGCAGTAACAATTACCTCATTATCCCCAGCTTGAACATCTTCGATATCTACTGTACCAGCTCCCACAACAGTAATAGTTCCACCTGCAGCGTGACCTTTTTTATCTGTGCAGTCTATGAAGTCTTCAGCTGTAGCAACATCAGAAACAAACCCGTTAGTTATTGTAATAGAAGATCCTCTTCTTACCTTAATAAGGTCTGCAAAATTCGTTGTCTCATCCTCATTAATGATAGTTAAACCATTAAAAGTTACATCAGACTGACCTTCTTGGTCTGGCGAAATTCCATCTAAGTTACCGTCTCCTTCAAGACCTCTAACATCTTCTGACTCAGCAGTAAAACCTGACTGTCTGATACCGTACGCATTGGTGATTGTTCCTTGGTAACCCTGAGTCCAGTCAAACATATCATCTCTGATGTTTACTGCTAATATATTTTTAACATTAACACGACCACCGAAGAACTCTATTCCATCATCATCTCCATAATTAATAGCAATATTTTCTACAATAGTTCCAGAGCCAACAGCATAGAAAGTAAATCCATTAAATTCTTTTTCTCCATTGATTCGAGCACCTGTATACTCTAGAATCATATATTTAATTACACCTGAGTTATCCTCAACGGCGTCACCACCATATGACAAAGGCAATACCTCTGTAGTGGATGTACCCCCTCCACTAATTGGAGCAAGACCATTCACTATTAAACCACCCCAGTCACCAGAACGAGGGTTAGAAGCAGCTGAAGTTATTTTGATAGGATCCGTAGCTGTACCCTCTGCCATAATTTTAGCACCCGTTTCGATAACCATATATACATTCGTGCCACCAGCAACAGCTTTAATAGTAGTTCCAGCTTCTATAGTTAAAGTAGCCCCTGACTTTACGGCCAATGGACCTGTCAAAGTCCACTCAGTAGCTGCATCCAATTTAATGTCTGCGGTTACAGATCCTTTCAAATCTGCAGCATCTAAATCCGCATCATCTTGGCTTTCTATAATACCATCTTTTGTTGGTTCAGGTGTAGATCCACCGTCATCGTCGTCACCACATGATGAGAATACTAAAAGTCCTGTCAGTGCCATTAACGAAAGAAATTTCGAAGCAATTTTCATAATCAATAAGTTATTTAGAGTTTAAAGTTTAAAGGTTAATCCCAAAGAAATCTTAGCTCCTCTCTGAAAGTTTTGAATCACAAAACTTTCACCAGATCCGATATCTTGAGATAACTTATATTCAGGGTCTAAGATATTCTGTGCTTTGAAATCAACTTGAAAATTTTTGTTAAATCTATATGAAGAAATTATGTCCAAAGTTGGTATCCCCTTTTCCATAATGTTATCTCTATCAGCAGTACCAATTGTATAAATACGATCACTGAAATAATTGAACACTAATGCTGCAGTTATGCCTTTGTTTTCCGTTTCTGACTTGTAAGAGATATCAGCATTTAATAAAAGGGGTGATGCACCTTCTAATTCAGCCTCATCATGCGTGAATAGAACAGTAAGTTTATCATCAGGATCGTCTTCTAACTTTTGCTTGGAGTACAGATAAGAAGCATTAACTCCAACTGAGAACGAGCTGAATTTATCATCTTTCTGCTTCTCCCAAATTTTCTTCTGGAATTCGAGTTCTATACCTGAAACATCAGCATTACCTGTATTTACATAAGACAATTCTGTCGCTGCTGAAGTTACAAGAACACGGTTGATAGCATTTTCAATATGCTTATAGAAACCAGTTACCGCAAATAGATTTCCCTTACCAAAATACTTCTCAAATTTTAAATCAACATTATAGTTATCAGCAGGCTTAAGATCTGGGTTACCAAAACTTGAGAAGTTAACATCTTCATATAAGAACGGAGCTACTTCCTTAAACTGCGGGAAAGTATATGATTTACTAGCCGCTAGTCTAATAATGTCATTTTCTGACAGTGAATACTTTAAGTTAAAACTCGGAAGAATATAGTTAGGGTTTCTTTCTGACAAGTTTTCGCCATATTCATTACGATCCTGGTTGAAATCCCAAATTACTTCCTGTCTAACTGTCTCATACCTTACTCCGGCTCCTAAAACAAATCTATCAGAAAGTTCATAGTTGAAGTTAGCTATAGCAGAGTGAATAATCTTAGATCCGTCATAGGTATCTGGTGCGAAAACATCAATCTGCTCTTGATTAAATCCACGAGTAGTGATTAATCTAAATATATCATCATTAATTGACTGTTGATTAAATAATGTCGCATCAGGGTTATTAATATCTACAGGTGCCTGGTTGGCGAAATCAAAACTGAATTGTCTATACCCGAAATTTCTTTGAGTATTTCTGTAAGAATAACCTAACTCAAATTTACTAGCTCCATCTTTATCTCCTTTTAATGCATAACTGAATATAGCTTCTGCATTAACATCATCCTCCTCAAGAGTTGAGAAGAATCTATGATTTAAGCCAGCGCTACCAGCCGCCACTGAATATTTACCAGTGTTTTCATCCAGCAAGAATGTGTTTGTTCTTCTATCTGGCTCGGATCCTCTGATAGAGTTAAATGATCCCGCCAAGTTTAAATTAATCTTATTAGAAAGAGAAACATCTGCTAAAAGCTGATTCACAAAAAGATCATTGTCATTAACCTGTTGCCTTCTAATAAAAGCAGACCTACCATCCACTTCTGTAAGGTTTTGTGCCTGACCAGCATACTCCCCAACCATTTGACTGTTATTGTGGATGTACATGGTATTATAAGACAAATCTATATTAGTAGACAGATCATAGTTAAAATTACCCATGAAGATCTGAGCCACATTATAATCGAAAGCTTTGTAAGTGTAATCTCTACCAGCTCCACCATCTGAGCTTACTGCTGATCTTGTTATACCTTCTTTATATACATATTCATTTTGAACTGATGCTACTAAAAATGCATCTAGCTTATGAGAACCAACATCTAGTCTTTTTCCCCCACTTATAGAGAAAGAGCTGTTAAGTGGCATGCTTACAGTAGAGGGTTTAAAGCTATTGTTAAAATCATACTGAGTAAGATCAGTAATAGGACTCTCCTCACTTAAACCTGTTCCTAACATATTTGAACCATCCGGACGAAGGAAATCTTGGCCAACAGCACCTGTATTTAGCCCGGCAGATAAGCTTACTCTTAGTTCCTGATCTTCGAATAACTCTTTAGAAACTATGTTAATGTTAGCACCATCAACATCTCCAAAAATTGATGGATTAAATGTCTTATTTATATCTACACTATTAATAATACTGGTAGAGAAGAAGTCTAAAGAGATGTTTTTATATTCAGGATCCTCTGATGGAAGAGGAAGACCGTTTAATGAAGTAGAATTGTATCTATCTCCTAGTCCTCTTACAAATACGTTTTTAACACCTTCCTGCTTACTAACACCAGTAACCTTAGTTACCGCTGCCTGAGCATCACCAACTCCTTTCCTAGATAGTTCTTGGGCTCCAATGCTTTGCTTAATTTCGACAGCATTTTTTCTTTCTAAAAGAAGAAGATTTTCAGAAGTTTGATCAGCCTTAGCAGTTACCACCACCTCTTCTAACTGAACATCGTCCGTTTGAAGCAGAACAGTAAGTTCAACTACCTCACCTGCTCCAACAGTCAGATCCTGAATTTTGAAATTAGCGTAACCAATAAAAGTAGCGATAAGGTTGTAAGTTCCTGGCTCTACCTGGAATTGGAAATTCCCCATGATGTCAGTAGCAGCACCTGTAGAAGTACCTTCTACAAAAACATTGGCACCGATGATTTCTTCGCCGGTCTGTTTATCCTTCACCAAACCTTTAACAGTCCCTTTCTGAGCCATAGCTGTTATGCCCATTAGGGATAAAAACACGATTAATAAATTTTTCATTTTTGCAACCAAATTAAATTCGCTGCAAATGTGGAGTTTAATTGTTAAGTCAAGTCGACATCTATATTAACTATTTGTTAAAGAACAGAAAAGGTGTTTTATCCCAATATTAACAAAAAGCCATCTCCGGAATGAGATGGCTTTACATTTTTAACTATTATAAAGAAATAGGTGCTATAATCTATATATTAACTAATTGTTAATTGGTATTTTATTGAGAATAGAATCAATGATCTGATGTGTCTTTATATTATCGGCTTCAGCCTCATAGTTTAGTATTATTCTGTGATTTAGCACATCAGGAGCTACTTCCTTAATATCTTCTGGTAGCACATAATCTCTTCCTTCAAAGTAAGCGATTGCTTTAGATGCCAAATTCAGGTTAATAGTTGCTCTAGGAGAAACACCAAATTGAATGTATTCGGCCTCTTTGTTTAAGCCATAAGATTTAGGATCTCTGGTAGCATATACTATTTCTACTATATATTTTTCTAGAGACTCAGAAATAGTAACGTTATTAATCTCATTTCTGATCGCAAATACATCTTCTTTAGAAAGCACTGTATTCACGGTGTAATCAAAAGTCATATTTGAGATTCTACGCATCACCTCCAGCTCCTGCTCTTTTGTAGGATAATCTACATATACCTTCATCATAAAGCGGTCTACCTGAGCCTCTGGTAATGGGTAAGTTCCCTCCTGATCTACCGGGTTTTGGGTTGCAAGTACCAAAAATGGCCTGTCGAGTTGGAAAGTAGTTTCACCAATGGTCACTTGCTTTTCCTGCATAGCTTCTAATAATGCCGACTGCACTTTAGCAGGAGAACGGTTAATCTCATCAGCCAGAATCATATTGGCAAATATCGGCCCTTGCTTCACCTCAAACTTGGCAAGCTTCTGATTATAAATCATAGTACCAATAAGGTCTGCCGGCAATAAATCTGGTGTAAATTGAATCCTTTGAAAATCGAGATGTAATACTTTAGATAAAGTACTTACAGTTAAAGTTTTGGCTATTCCGGGTACCCCTTCCAGCAAAATATGGCTTTGGGTAAACAGCCCTATAAGCAGCCTGTTTATCATAGCCTCCTGGCCTACCACCACTTTTCCTACTTCTGAAAATACCTGCTTAATTTTGTCCTGATACTCTCTTTTCTTATCTACTGTAGATATTGATTCGTCCATTCCTAAGATTGGTTAAGTTTATTAGTACAACTGTAAAACTATTGCAATAATATATATTTAGCTTTAAAATTTTTACAAAGGGTTAGGCTTTACGACTAACTGGTCAATATTTAACATTTATTTGCATATCTTATTAATAATATATGAGACGATTTGTTATAGGTGATATTCATGGAGCTTACAAAGCTTTAATTCAATGCCTCCAAAAGGCACATTTTTCTTATGAAGAAGATCACCTAATATGCCTGGGTGATGTGTGTGACGGCTGGCCAGAAACTAACCTGGCACTGGAAGAGCTTTTAAAAATCAAAAATCTTACCCTTGTAAAAGGGAATCATGATTTCTGGGCCGAAGAGTGGGCAAGAACTAATGAGCCAGACAGCCTCTGGCTTAATCAAGGGGGAGCCGCCACTGTTAACAGCTACCCTGATGGCATGCCTAAAGCCCATTATAATTTATTAAAAAAGGCCTTTTTATATTATTTAGAAGATAACAAACTGTTTGTACACGCTGGCATTGAACCTGGCATACCGCTGGAAGCTCAAGGCTCTAACATCTTTCTGTGGGATAGATCATTATTTAAAATAGCTTTTGATGCCTATCAAAATAATAATGAACAACAGCTATCTGCTTTCGAAGAAATATACATAGGCCATACTCCTATTCATAACTATGATCTTTTTCACCCCATAAAAGCTTGCGAAGTATGGTGTATGGATACAGGAGCTGGTTGGAACGGCGTACTGTCACTTATGGATATAGACAGTAAAGAAACGTTTATTAGCGACCGGGTAGACACCATGTACCCAAAAGGTAGTGGCCGTATTAAACATCAAGCTCAATAATCTGTGCCTCCACACTGCTGGTATAATTCTGTATGTAATGGTCTATTTCTGCCGTAGTTTTATAATTAGTAACTACATTTTTAATGTCATCCAAACTTACCATCTGCATTCCCTTCTCGCAGAAACCAAAGCCATGATAAACACCCTTTTCAACTAGTACTACTGCCTGCTCATCTTCCGTTCTGCCCTCTCCTAATATGGCAAATGATTTATCTGCGCCTTGCTGAAAAGATAGAATAGCTTCATTTACTCTCTTATTATAATCATCAGCAGACTCTTTACCATCACAAGCACCATGACACTTACCTAACTCAAGGTCATAACAAGCTCCTTCACTTTTTTGTATCCCTGATAATTTTGGACAAAGATCAAACTCTTTTACTTTATCAATCATAAAATGCCAGGCATCAGTATGAGCATGAAAAGTTATAAGAGGCATAAGCCCTTTCACTCTTTTACTCACATTCATACGTAGATAGCCATCTCTATCCTCATATTTATAAATAGCCCAAGGATTGCTCTTCACCTTCTGCGATTGATTATACTTGGGCCAAAGCCGCTTGATCTCCTGAGATTCTAATAACAACGCCACCAGCTCATTTCCTGTCAGTTCAAAGCTGATATGATGAATCTCATTCCTAATAAATTGATTTCGTTTATGCTTGCTGGTTCCTGAAAAATGGCCAGTAATTCGTTTTTTAATATTAATGGCCTTGCCTACATATATCACATTGCCATGCTGATCATGAAAGTAATATACCCCGGGTAGTTCCGGCAAGCTGCTATATTCTTGTTTTGGAAGGTTTGGAGGCAATGTAGTTTCCTTGGAATTTCTCTTTAGCGCCGCCTCTACTATTTCAGGTGAGCCTTTAATAATTCGTTCAAATAAAATAGCCGTAGCGTGGGCATCTCCCCCGGCACGGTGCCTATTCTGAATATCAATATCCAGCTGCTCACACAAATTACCCAGACCATATGATCTTAAACCAGGAAACACATTTCTACTTAGCCTTACCGTACATAACCTCTTAGGACTAAAAGTAATGCCTACATTCTCAAACTCTCTTTTGAGAAATGAATAATCAAAGTGAACATTATGTGCCACAAAAATTTTATCCGCTAGCATTTCACTCATTTCCTCAGCCACTTCTTTAAAAAGCGGAGCAGAATCTACCATAGACTGATCAATGCCAGTGAGGCCAGAAATATAAGATGGTATAAATTGCTCAGGATTTATGAGCGTTTCATAAGTATCTATCACCTGTTCCCCGTCATGAATTACTATGGCCACTTCGGTAATTCTACCACTACCGGCAAAGCCCCCCGTTGTTTCTATATCTACTATTGCGTACAATTTTCTTAATCTAGATTGTAGAGTTTCCTCTCAAAAGTATTCTAAACATCTACAGCTTTTAGCTGTTAAAAAATTATAATTATGCCATTAGACTGCAATTTTTCAATTATTTAGTTAAATTAATTGAGGCACGATATTTATAACTTAAACTACCATGGCTACAACTAAAACAACAACCAACAGCAAAGCCGGAGCTAAAACAAAAGCTAGAAGCTCTAAAGCGAAACCGGCGAGTACAGAACAAGATTCCCAAACTGATAATTCAAAATTAACAGCAGTTTTAGAATCCAAGGTTTTTGCATTAGCTATGAGTATTGCAGAAAAGATATCTTATAGTAAAAGTAAAATATTCCGTCTTCTTCAGCATGCTTTTGAAAAACTTAAAGAAGAGAGTAACAGAAATAATATTCAGCGTGAGTTTAAGCACAAAACAGCTGTACTCATACGTATGATTAAAGCCTATTACAATGGTTTATATACCAAAATACCCACTAGTGCTCTGCTAAGAGTGGTAGGAGGCTTGGTGTACTTTGTGTGGGTGCTGGATTTTATTCCTGATTTTATACCCATTCTGGGCCTGGCCGATGACATAGCAGTAATAGTATGGGTATATAATGGTTTGAAGGAAGAGATTGAAGAATTCGAAAACTGGGAATCAGTAAGTTCAATTAATATAGACGACAACCAATAAAATCAACAATTATGGACAACGGAAATTTAAAATTTTTGGCTGGACTAGCAGCCGGTATGGGAATAGGAACTGTATTAGGTGTATTACTAGCTCCAGAAAAAGGCTCTGAAACCTACAAAAAAATTGAAGGCACCGTAAAAGACGTTGCTAACGACTTAGTGAACTTCGGAGCTGAAAAAGCAAAACTTCTCAAACAAGAAGCCGAAAAGGTTACAAAATAATATGTCATTTCTCAGCCGCATAGCACGTAAGCCTATCGATATTGTAGAGCATAAAGTAGACAAGCTAAAAAGCCAGGTGAAAGAAGAGATAGGCGAAGCCATTTCCAAAATTGCCCTTGTGGTGGTTATGATGGTCATGCTATGCTTTGCTGTGCTCTTTGCCAGCATAGGCCTGGCTCTTTATCTGAACCGTGTTACAGAGTCAGAGCTAATGGGCTACCTTATAGTGTCTCTTATTTATGTAGGGATTTTTATAATATTATTTTTAGCAAGGAACAAGAACATTATCTTCCAGAAAATGAAGGAGTTCACTCAATATTTATTTGGTGGACAGAACTTCCACTAAAAAAAATTTAAGTTTTTTCTCACTAACCCATTGTAAATTAAAAAGGCTTTTATACATTTGCAGTCCACTTAGCAAGATAGCTAGTGAGAAGCTTAAAAAAGCGAGAATAGCTCAGCTGGTAGAGCACGACCTTGCCAAGGTCGGGGTCGCGGGTTCGAATCCCGTTTCTCGCTCAGAAACATCGCCTGCACACGAGCAGGCTTTATTTTTAAGGTAAAACTAGGCTACGCCGTAGCTTACGCCCGGGTGGTGGAATTGGTAGACACGCAGGACTTAAAATCCTGTGAACATTGTGTTCGTGCGGGTTCAAGTCCCGCCCCGGGTACTCAAACCCCTGTTAATCGATAAGATTTTCAGGGGTTTTGTGTTTTATAGGCTTTAGAAAATAAATATTAGAAAGTAGAAGTAGGTGTGCCTACACTCTGCTCAATATCATGAACTTCTTCAGGAGAGATATAAAGATTATCTATTCTTGCTCTGTAATCTTCAGGAAGATCATCACGCATTAGAATATACTTTTTCGTCTTTATTAAATAATCAGCAAAGCCATGCTTTATAGCATAAGTATCTGCTCTGCGTTCCGCTCTTCTTAAATAACGGCGAGAAGTAAAGTATCTCATACCGAAACCCACCATTTGAACAGAACTTCTATTCAGGTAATCCACTATATGACCTAGCTCATGTGCTACCCACCCAACTATAATATCATCAGGTAAAGTAGAAATAGACTTTAAAGAATCATTTAAAGAAATCATCTTTTGCATCTTAATCTTGTACACACGATTATACTTACTTCTAAACAAGGTTCTTATGCGCGGCTGAGCCTGCATTACAGCATTATTAATATGCTCTTTAAATAAGAAGTCGATTGAAATATCTTTAAGCTCAGGATAATACGACAGAGCTTCCCTAATGGGCGCCTCTAGTGATTGAGGAATTTTCTTATTCTCATAATACTCTTCAGAAAGCTCTTTCTGCTGAGCATGAATTATGAGTGGACATAAGAACAAAAAAGCGATGAGATATTTCTTTATACACAAAATGATATGGGGTTTTACAAATTTATGGGAACAAACACATTAAAGTAACCTCCTGAATAGACTTAAAGTTTGAAGAATCATATCTAAAATCCAGATCAGAACTTATTTTTATAGATATACCTACAATATCAGGTCATAAAATAATATAAAAAACAAATAGTCTATAGCTATGCCTTTATAGAGCGGCACAGTTTAAGGAAAAAAGAATCTTCAACACCTAATTATTTAATAAGAAAACACTTTTTAATGAAAAGTATTATGATTATCCGTAATTACCCATAATGTAAAAAAAGTATTAAATTAGTGTATGGATATATTCAGTTTCACTACCCACTTCAGTGATGAACAATCATGCAGAGAGCATTTTAAAGGAGAACGAGACAAGTTAGGAGTTATATGTCACCGTTGCGGTCATGATCAGCATTATTGGATAAAAAGCCGATGGAGCTATGAGTGTAAAGCTTGCCGAAGTAGAACTTCTTTACGTAGCGGCACGATCATGCAAGACTCTAACCTTTCTTTTCTGGTTTGGTACAAAACAATGTTTTTAATGAGTGTTACCAAAAAAGGTTTTTCCAGCAAGGAGATTCAGAAGCAATTGGGATTGAAACGATATGAGCCCGTATGGGCAATGGTTCATAAACTGAGAAAAGCCATGGGAAATCGAGATTCCAGATACACTTTAGAGGGAATGATTGAGATGGATGAGGGCTATTTTACAGTGGAATCAACTGAGATCGAGAAGAATAAAGGGAAAAGAGGTAGAGGAGCGGCAGGAAAACAAAATGTAGCAGTAATGGCTGAATCTACTCCTTTAGAAGACTTGGAAACAGGAAAAAAAGAACGCCAATGTCGTTATTTCAAAGCTAAAGTACTTAAAGGCCACAGTTCACAGGAAGTAGATCATGTATTACAATCATCCATTGATGAACAAAGTATTGTTTTTTCAGACCAAAGCACTTCCTATGTTAACATTGCTGATTATATAGAGCTTCACATTACTGAGAAATCTAATAAGCAAACCACTAACGAGACACTTAAATGGGTGCATATCACCATTAGCAATGCCAAAAGAACATTTCTAGGGAACTACCATAAGATTAAAGGAAAGTACCTTCAATTGTATCTCGATGAGTTTGTTTACAAACTCAATAGACGATACTTTGGTGATAAGCTCTTTGATAGGCTCGTTATAGCTAACATTACAGCATATGACTAATTACGGATAATCATAAAAAGTATTGCACCGTTCATCAAAATCAACTAAAAAGCTCCGGACAAAAAAAATCTGCTCACTCCAACAGTTACTAACTATGTGGAATAAGCAGATTTACTTTTATAATTAAAGGGCCTTATCTAGGCTGATTGCTGCAAATGTTGCTTTTCTGCAGATCCTTTGTCCTGAACCAAAAGCTCTTTAGCATGCTCTTTGTTTTTGGAATGTAGAATATGCTTAGGCACACCTCTCAAATCCCAAATTAAACCTAACCAGCTAAGCATTTTCAATCCATAAAAAGTGATGTCTATTTCCCACCAGAAGAAGCCGTTTCTGGCAGCTACCTGATAGTAGTGGTGATTATTATGCCATCCTTCACCTAATGTAAGCAGTGCTAACCAAAGGCTGTTTTTAGACTCATCACCTGACTCATATCTTTGCTTACCAAATTTGTGCATGATAGAGTTAATGGTAAAAGTACCATGATAAAGAATAACGGTACTAAGAAAGAAGCCAATGAATAAAGTAGAAAGGCCATGGTGAGTAAACATTAACAACGGGCTACCACCATTTACCCAAGCGCCCAGCATCGTAACTACTAATGCAAGTACAATAGGAGGCACCACATGATATTTATTCAACCACACTAATTCAGGGTATTTGGCATAGTCACCAATAGTTTTGTAATCCGTTTCCTTAAAGTCAGGCCCTATAATCCAACCAATGTGAGAATACCAAAAACCATATAACTTCATTGAGTGCGGGTCAGCAGGTGTATCACTATAACGATGGTGATGCCTGTGATGGGCAGCCCACCAAAGAGCTCCTTTTTGCACTGAAGTTTGCGCCATAAAAGCAATTACAAACTGAAACCACCTGGAGGTTTTATAAGATTTATGGGAAAAGTATCTATGATACCCTCCAGTTACCCAAAACATTCTGAAAAAATACAAAAAGGCACAAACTATCCAATCAAATAAGGTTACGCCAGTCCAAATTGCCGCCAAGGGCATTAAGTGTACAAGAGCAAAAGCTATCTCTTGCTTCAGAACGGGTTTATTTCTTTTTTCTAAAACTACTTCTGACATTTTTTGTCAATTAAAATTAACTGCAATAATAATTATAAAATCCATTCGGCTTCCAGAATATGACAATAATCATGAAAACAGGATGTAATGTTTCTACAAAACATAAGCTCAAAATAAACGTTCCTTTTAGGATTCTTTTTTTTCTAGAGCGGTCTTTATTTCATTCAATTTAAGCAAGGCTTCTACTGGTGAAATAGTGTTTATATCGAGCTCTTGCAACATAGCTTTTACCTCTTTAAAGCAAGGATCTGCTTCAAACAAGCTCATCTGGAAGTTAGCCTTAGGCACTTCTTCCAACTTCTGCCTGGTGTCATTTTTATGTTTATCTTTCTCTAAAAAATGCATGATTTCGCTAGCCCTGATCACCACGTTATTAGGCATACCTGCCAGCTGAGCTACATGAATACCAAAGCTATGCTCACTGCCACCTTCTTTGAGCTTACGCATAAAAATAATCTTATCACCTACCTCTTTTACTGAGACGTTGAAATTTTTGATTCTGGGGAAATCCTCCTCCAACTGATTCAGCTCATGATAGTGCGTAGCAAATAAGGTTTTCACACGATAATCAGGATGATTATGCAAAAACTCAACTATGGACCAAGCGATAGAAACACCATCATAAGTACTAGTACCTCGGCCTATTTCATCCATCAAAACCAAACTCCTATCGCTTAAATTATTAAGGATGCTAGCTGTTTCGGTCATCTCTACCATAAACGTAGATTCACCTTTAGAAAGGTTATCTGATGCTCCTACTCGGGTAAACACTTTATCAACTATTCCTATTGAAGCACTTTTAGCGGGCACATAAGCTCCCATTTGAGCCATCAGCGTTATCAGGGCTGTTTGCCTAAGTAAAGCTGATTTACCAGCCATATTCGGCCCGGTTATTATTATGATTTGCTGATTATCATTATCTATGAAAACATCATTAGGAATATAAGTTTCTCCTATTGGTAATTGCTTTTCTATAACCGGATGTCTACCTTCCTTAATATCCAGGGTGGTAGAATCATTCACCTCAGGCTTCACATATTTATTAGCTTGTGCCACCTGCGCAAAAGAAGAAAGGCAATCAATAACAGAAAGTACCCTGGCATTCTGCTGTATCTGCGTTACATAATCAGCGGCATTTAGCACCAGTTCATTAAAAATACGATGCTCTATGACAAAAAGCTTTTCCTCAGCATGCAATATCTTTTCTTCATATACCTTGAGCTCTTCAGTAATATAGCGCTCTGCATTTACCAAGGTTTGCTTTCTGATCCATTCTTCAGGCACTTTATCTTTATGAGCATTGCTCACTTCAAGGTAATAGCCAAACACTTTATTATAAGCGATTTTTAAAGAAGGAATACCCGTTCTTTGACTTTCTCGCTGCTGAATCTGCACGAGATAATCCTTTCCGGAATAAGCAATTTTTCTTAACTCATCTAGCTCTTCATCTACACCATCCTTAATTATACCTCCTACAGAGGCATTAATTGGCACCTCTTCCTTAAGCTCTGCTTCTATTTTCTCTAATAAAAATTCACAAGGATTGATCTGATCAGCCAGCTTTTTGAGTTCATCAAAATCACTGCTTTGAAGGGTAGACTTAATAGGCAATGTATTCTGCATGGCCTTTTTTAGTTGATTCATCTCCCTGGGGTTAATCCGGCCAACGGCCACCTTAGAGATAAGTCGCTCCAGATCACCAATATTTTTTAAGTTCTTCTGAACCTCTTCTTGCAGATCAGGTGTTTGATGAAAGCCCTCAACGATTTTCAACCTTTGGTTTATAGCATTGATTTCCTTCAAAG
The DNA here is from genome assembly GCF_021389955.1 of Fulvivirga maritima. Lineage (NCBI taxonomy): Bacteria > Pseudomonadati > Bacteroidota > Cytophagia > Cytophagales > Fulvivirgaceae > Fulvivirga > Fulvivirga maritima. Next base: position 2,008,312 of record NZ_CP089980.1, on the reverse strand, counting down.
GCAGCACCATCCATTTTTTCAACTGACGAGAACCCATTGGCGTTATCGTACAATCTAGAATGTCTATCAGCGGAACACCGCCTTCATGCTGTGGAAATATCAGCTCCAGATTTCTAATGGTAAACTTATCCAGCCACACATATTTGTCTTCATCTATTCTGGAAATAGCCGAAATATGCTTTACCTCTTTATGTTCAGTTTCTTCTAAGTAATGTAGAATGGCGCCCGCGGCTATTACGGCATTATCCATACCTTCTATACCATATCCTTTTAATGAAGAAGTTTGAAAATGATTGATCAGTTTTTCATACCCAAAATCCAAACCATAGATCCACTCATCTAAAGAGAAGGTGATATATTCATCTTGAAGCAGTTCTTCTGTTTGCTTTTTAGCGGCTTTACAATAAATTACCTCAGAAGGAGAAAAGCCCTGGAATAACTTCGACACATAATCTACAGAGCCTTGAGCTGCCATAAACTCACCCGTAGAAACATCAAGAAAAGCAACGCCTGCTCCATGTTTATCAAAGTGCACTGAAGCTAAAAAGTTATTAGCCTTTTTCTCCAGAACATTATCATTAAAAGAAAGGCCAGGAGTTACTAACTCTGTCACTCCTCTTTTCACTATTCCTTTTACTGACTTGGGGTCCTCCAGCTGATCACAAATAGCCACCCTGTTACCCGCACGAACCAATTTAGGCAGATAAGTATCTAAAGAGTGATGAGGAAAGCCGGCTAATTCTATATGAGAAGCAGAACCATTGGCTCTTTTAGTAAGCACAATATCAAGTACTTTACTGGCTCTTACAGCATCTTCACCAAATGTTTCATAGAAATCACCTACTCTAAAAAGCAATAATGCGCCAGGGTAGCGGCCTTTTATTGCATTATATTGTTTCATTAACGGAGTCTCTTTCGCTTCTTTTTTCTTAGCCATGGATAGGGTTCAGTTTTCAACACAAAGATTAACTATTTTACGAGTATTAGCAACTTATATTCAATGACACTAATTGACATAAAATTATTATAAACCTCGAAAATACCGCATTTTTGCAGGATGAGAAAATTAGCCAATGAAGAGCTAGACCGAAAAACGGTAGAAGAATTTAAAGAAGCAGATAAGCTGCCCATAGTTATATTGCTTGATGGCATTAGAAGCATGAATAATGTAGGATCTGCCTTCAGAACTTCGGATGCTTTTCTTATTAAAAAAATTTATCTGGGAGGTATCACAGCCACGCCTCCGCATAGAGAAATTACCAAAACCGCACTTGGCGCTACAGAATCGGTAGACTGGGAACATGCAGAAGACACTGCTAAGCTGGTGGATGATTTGAAAGCGGAAGGCTTTGAAATAGTAGCTATAGAACAGGTAGATGAAAGTATTTCTCTAGATGAGTTTAAGCCAGAAAAGAACAAAAAATACTGCTTGGTTTTTGGTAACGAAGTTTTTGGTGTAAGCGAAGAGGTAGTAGCGAAAGCTGATGTTTGCGTAGAAATACCGCAGCATGGCACCAAACATTCTTTAAATATATCAGTAAGTCTTGGAATTACCGTCTGGGATTTCTATAATAAGCTCTCTTAAAAAAACAAGGCCCGAAACTATTTCGGGCCAAACTAAAAACATGGTCGGTAACTACCGTCCACAAATCAAACCAGAGAGAACTTAATTAACAGCCGCCAGCGCATCAATTGTACCCCAGCCGTATTCCGAGTTTCGGTTAGGGTACAGGTCGGCTGTCTCTTTAAGTTTATTTAAAACTTGATCTCGATTCCAATTCGGATGATTAGACCACACCAAAGCAGCAATACCTGCTGCAGTAGCTGTAGCTACAGAACTACCACCTACGGTAGATGGCTGATCTCCGCTCATAGCCAGGGTTAATCCATGTCTATCATTAGAAGCCTTTTCCATTACTATGGTAAAGTCTACCTGCGAGCCTGAATGGCAAACATCACATCTTTCATATTGCCCTTCTTTTATTCCGGTAACAGCCACAGTTTCACTCATAGAAGCAGGAAAAATAACTCCATACCAATTCGTAAAAGAAGTGGAAGTGCCTGCTGCCGCAAATATCAATTTCCCCTTTCCATATGCATATCTTATGGCATCTTCCACTTTTGAATTAGTAAAAACATCTCCTATAGACATACTTATAATCTTTACATCTGACCTATCGCCTAAGAACACTAAAGCATCAGAAACGCCTGTTTTCTCTTTGCCACTATTCACTATCACATCTCCTGTACCGCGAGTAGCTACCAGATTAGCGTTATAGGCTACACCTACTGAAGAACCGGAGTTAGATCTTGGTGCGGCTATGACTCCAGCCATTGCCGTTCCATGCCCGCACTGATCATCCGGCCCATCAGGGTCAGTGTTCCAGGGCCAGAAACTGCTGTTATAAAAGCCATACTTATTAACATATCTGCCGCTCGAATAACCGGAGTTAAACTGACTGTTCAGTTTAGCTTGTCCTGCAGAAATGCCGGTATCAATTAATCCTACTGCTATACCTTGTCCTGTAGCGTAGTTCCAGGCTTGAGGTATATTCATAAAACTATAGTTCCATGATACTTTAGCATTCGGTGAAATCACCGTATAATCATCGAGGGAAAGACCATTTTCAGGATCATTACTACAACCGCTATCACTTTCCTCCCGGTTATTCGCGCCAGCAGACCTGAAGTTAACTTCATAACCCAAAGGCTCTGCATATCTCACATTAGGCATATTCCTAATGCTACTTATAATTTCAAAATCTGATATTTTAATCTCAATAAAAGGCAGCACTTTGTGCTCAAACAGGTTAAGATCAGCACTTCTTATTGATTTGCCTCTCTGCTCACCTTGCGCTTCTATATTCCTTAAAATATCTTGCCTGGCCTTTTGCCATGCTTGTTCGTCCACATTAATGGAAGCCATTCTCCCAGCGATATTCTTCTCCGATGTGGGCCGGTAGCCTATCGTTAAAATGCTATCTCCTTGCATGAGAGCACTAAACAATTCTTCATCAGAAGCTTGAGACCATTTAAACTCATCTGTTTCTTGCAGTGAGGTGATGATCATATTATCTAGTTCTTCTCTTGATAGCAGTCTGGGCTCTTGCTCTTCAATTTCTTCCGGAGTAATATGCTCTGAATCAGTATTACAGCCGAAACTAATGAGAGAAACCACTGCCAATAAGGCATAAAACTTTCTCATAAGTCTAGGTTTAGGTGGATCAGAAATCAATTGCAATCGATTTCTAACTCTAATATGAAAACTTTTATCAGAAAAAGCAACTAATAATCAATGAAAGAATGAGAATTAAATTATTGGTAATGATTGAAATACAGAAATACTAAAAATCCAGCACTTCTTTAAGAGCTGAATAGCCAGAACGGCTTACCGAAATTTTTGATGAATCTTTTAGCACAGCCACATAACTATCTTTGGTGTATGGTTCTAAGCGATCAATCATGCTTACCCTTACGATATAAGAACGGTGTACCCTCACAAACTCTGCTGCTGGCAAAGCTTGCTCCAGGTATTTCATGGTGATTTGTTTTAAATATTTTTTGCCTTCGCTGTGCAAGGCTACATAATCATCTTGCGCCTCTACATAATCTAGCTTTGATGTAGGGATAATTACGATTTTACTTCCTGACCTTACTACTATTCTTTCCAGCTGTTCTGTTTCTTGCCGCTTTTCTTCCAGCAGGGTATCTACTGCCGTAGTAGAAGGTTCCTGGTTTTTCAATTTGGCTTTCGCTTTGTTCAATGCTTCCTCAAACCGCTGTTTTGAATATGGTTTTAACAGATAATCAACCGCACTTTTCTCAAATGCTTTAATAGCGTATTCGTCAAAGGCAGTACTAAAAATAATTACAGGCATTTCATCCAGCAGCTCCAGCATTTCAAAACCTGTGAGCTTGGGCATTTGCACATCCAAAAAAATGAGATCAGGCTTCATTTCCTGTATGGCTTTCACTCCTTCAAAACCATTACTACATTCTCCTACTATTTCCACATCATCCTGACCTTTTAAGTAAGCAGATACCACATCTCTAGCCAGTTTTTCATCATCAATTATAAGGCACTTGATCATTTATAATTAGTTTTTTTGAGGGATGAGTAAAATAACAGTAAATCTCTTTCTTTCTTTCTGAATAGTAACCAAACCCGGAATTCCATAGATAAGCTCAAGCCTGTTTCTAACATTTCGTAAGCCTATTCCTTTTCCTCTAAGAGGTACACTTTCTGAATCATAGTTGTTGGATATAGAAATTTTCAGATTACCATCATCACAAGAACATTTGGTTTGAATGTTAACATCTTCCAGCTGCTCATAAACCCCGTATTTAATAGCATTTTCATATAGCGGCTGAAGTATCATATTAGGCAAAGTCATATGCTCACATTTGCTGTCTACTTCATTTTTTATACAAAGCCTATCTCCAAACCTAATCTTCTCAATATCAAGATATAAATTCATCTGCAAAAGTTCATCCTTCAGGTTATGACTTTCGGGAGCATCTTTACCCAGAGAAGAACGGAGAAAATCAGACAGCTTAATAACCATATCTCTGGCTCTCTCAGGATCAGTAATAGTCAATGAGCTCACAGAGTTAAGACTGTTGAATATAAAATGCGGGTTAATTTGAAATTTCAGCATTTCCAGTTCAGAATGCTTCAAAAGATCTTTCATTTCCAGTTCCCGCTTTTCTCGCTCATTAAGGTCTGTATTATACTTTAATAGATAGTAGACCATAATAATAATGAGTAGGTAAAGTATTCCTATCATCAGCCTCCAGGCCATAGTGCCAGACAAGAGGCTCATGTAGACCTCATCATCGGAAAAAAGTTGACTAATGGTAACAAAGGCAATATAATCTATCAATGAAAGTGAGATCAGCAATGAAACCGCTATACTCACTATGCTAGTAGTAAGCCCCTGCTGTGCCGGAGAAACAAATTGAATAACATACCAATAACTCAAACCCAGAGCGGCCATTAACAAATTGAAAACCGCACTATCAACTACCGCTATAAGCCAACCTATGTCATAATGAAAGTGTAAAATACCAATGTGTGTAAGCGCTACCAGTAGCCATGCTAATAAATAAATGAATATATTCCTGCTAATTAGTGGATGCTTCATTCTTCATTAATTATCTGGTAAGCTTTACATCTCCCCCACCAAACATCACAAACCCTTTAATTATTAATGTCTTTTCAGGATCTGGCACCACTTTTAAAGCTGATACCCTTTTATCGCTAAACCCTCCGAGTACTGCAGAAACCTCTACATGCACGGTCCAGTCAGGTGGCACTATGATGGATGTACCTCCAAACATAGCAAAAAGATCGAGCACGTTTACTCCTGGGTGTAGATTGGCATTTCTAAGATCAATAGTAGATCCACCAAACACGGCATTGATCCTGCCTCCTTTAAAATTCTGAGAATCGATATTAATCTCATGACCACCAAATACGGCGAAGTCATCAATAAAGTCTATTCCCTTTTTTTTTCGTCGTCACCAAAACTTATTCCTCTGCCATCATCTCTAAAGCCCCGGCGAGTGATTAGAGATATACCTATCAGCACTATTACTGCTGGCCAGAATATTTGCCATATATTAAAGTGGTATAACCAGCCAAGATCACGGGCAAGTAGCACACCGCCTAAGGCTATAAATACAGCCCCAACTTCTGGTTTCTTACGCCCCACTATAAGATAAATACCTAGTAATACTAATAAGCTTTTTACTGAAAAGAACACATGAGGAATGAAATATGGAATCAAATCCAGATTATGCAATAACAAGGTTCCTCCTATGATCACCAGAAATACTCCCAGCCATACTCTCCTGTCGCTATTTGAATGTTCGCTCATAACTTTATTGTTTAATTACACTCTATTTTACCCCATTTTTAGCGGGTAAGTTGAGCCAGATCGGTCAACGCCACTCACACACCGGTGAATAACGAACTTTCTCCTGTAAAAGCGGCTAAAATATGATAATAAAACCCATAATAGATATGGTTCTATACCGCTCCGCAATAAATATTTTATATTTTTGCCAAAAACAGAAAAACCTCTTTATTCATGGAATATCGCATAGAAAAAGACACCATGGGCGAAGTAAAAGTACCTGCTGACAAGTACTGGGGAGCCCAAACTGAACGATCAAGAAACAACTTTAAAATAGGAGCTGCAGCTAGCATGCCGCTCGAAGTGGTTTATGGCTTTGCTTATTTAAAAAAAGCGGCCGCGCATACGAATTACGCTTTAGGCGTTTTAGATGAAGAGAAGAAAAATCTAATTTCACAGGTGTGTGATGAAATTCTGGAAGGAAAGCACGATGACCAGTTTCCACTGGTAATATGGCAGACGGGATCGGGTACACAGTCGAACATGAATACGAATGAGGTAATTGCCAATCGTGCCCATGTCATCAATGGTGGCAAACTAGATGATTCTAAAAAAACTATTCACCCGAATGATGATGTAAACAAATCTCAATCATCTAACGACACCTTCCCTACCGGCATGCACATTGCCTGCTACAAAATGATTGTAGAAACAACCATACCTGGGGTAGAAAAACTAAGAGATACTTTAAAACAAAAATCAGACGAGTTTAAAGACGTAGTTAAAATAGGTCGAACACACCTTATGGATGCTACACCACTTACTTTAGGCCAGGAATTTTCTGGTTATGTATCTCAACTGGATCATGGTATCAAAGCATTGAAAAATACTTTGGCTCACCTTTCTGAGTTAGCCTTAGGAGGTACCGCTGTAGGTACAGGCATTAATACTCCTGAAGGATATGCTGACTTGGTAGCTGAAAAAATTGCTGATTTTACCGGCCTTCCATTTGTAAGTGCTGAAAATAAATTTGAAGCCCTCGCTTCTCATGATGCTATTGTAGAATCTCACGGTGCTTTGAAGCAATTAGCGGTTTCATTAAATAAAATAGGTAATGACATCCGCCAGCTAGCTTCTGGTCCTAGAGCGGGAATCGGAGAAATCAACATTCCTGCTAACGAGCCCGGATCATCTATTATGCCTGGTAAGGTAAACCCTACGCAGTGCGAAGCCTTAACTATGGTTTGTGCTCAGGTATTAGGTAATGATGTAGCTATTTCTGTAGGTGGCTTACAAGGTCAGTATGAACTTAACGTGTTCAAACCTGTAATGGCAGCCAACTTCCTTCAATCAGCACGTTTAATTGGAGATGCTTGTGTATCATTTACAGAAAACTGTGCTGTAGGTATAGAACCTAATTACAAAAACATAGAGCAACACCTTAATAACAGCTTAATGCTAGTCACTGCTCTGAATACTCACATCGGATATGAAAAAGCAGCCAAAATAGCTAAGGCCGCTCACACTAACGGAACTACGCTTAAAGAAGAAGCCGTTAAGTCTGGATTTTTAACAGAAGAAGAGTTTATTCAGTGGGTGAAACCCGAAGATATGGTGGGTAGCTTGAAAAAGTAATTTTTATTATCTTAAATATATTAACTATATTTTCGAATATTTTTTAAAATGCAATAAACTAAATTGTCTGAAATAACAATAAATTAGCAGAACTTTCAGACAAGTGGCCCTTATTTTTAACGGCCTAAAAATAAAATTTTAGACATATGAAAAGAATAACTGCATTACTTACGTTGGTTTTGGCTGTAGCTTGGGTCACAAGTTCGTATGCTCAGCTTTCAAAAGACGAAGCAAAGGAGTGGAAGAATAAAGCAAAGGAATACAAAAAGAACCCCGAAGAGCTTAAGCAACTGGTGGAAGAAAAAGAGTCATTGGAAGGAGAAGTGAGCTCATTGAAAAATGAAAACACCGGTTTACAATCAAGAGTAAGCGATCAAAATGCAAAAATAAGCGAGTTGCAGGAAGATATGTCTAAACTTAGAAATGACTTAGCCAGTGCTCGTGCTGAACTTCGTGATGCTCAGGCATCTCCAGCTACCGCCGCACCTTCTTCAGATGGTAAAATGGTAGATGGCGTAGTTTTTAAAGTACAGGTAGGTGCTTTTAGAAATAAAGACCTTTCTAAATACTTTGATAACAACGAAAACTTCAGTGGAGAAAGCGAAGACGGTATGCAAAAAATCACTTTAGGTCAATTTAGAGACTACTGGGAAGCAGACACTTTCAAAAAATACCTTCGTGAGATGGGTGTGAAAGACGCTTGGATCGTACCTTATAAAGATGGTACCAGAGTGGACATTAAAGACGTGCTTGAAGGGGTTATTGCATCAGGAGGACCTTCTGATTCTGAATAATTTTATAGCAAAACATATATGAAAGAAAAGCAGTACAATTGTACTGCTTTTTTTATTGGAGGTCATTAATTTAGAGCCATGGTGGAGAAAAGATGGGCTTTAAAAGAAGCCGCTGATGAAGAAGTAATAGAGAACCTGCATAATACTATAAATGTAAGCAGGCCACTGGCCAATATATTAGCCCAGCGAGGTGTAGACAGCTTTGAAGCGGCTAAGTCTTATTTTAGGCCATCCTTAAAAATGCTGCATGATCCGTTTTTAATGAAAGACATGGATAAGGCAGTGGAGCGCATAGAAAGAGCGCTAGCGAATCAGGAAAAAATACTGGTATATGGCGATTATGATGTTGACGGCACTACCTCAGTAGCTCTTTTCTTCCATTTTCTGAATTCCTTTTATCCACATTGTGATTTTTACATACCTGACCGCTATAAGGAAGGCTATGGCGTTTCCCGGCAAGGAGTGGATTGGGCTTGCGAAAATGATTTCTCATTAATCATAACTTTAGACTGTGGCATCAAGTCAGTAGAACTGGTGAAAGTGGCTGCTGAAAAAAATGTGGATTTCATTATTTGTGATCACCATAGGCCTGGAGATGAGCTTCCTCCTGCCGTCGCCACCCTTGATCCTAAAAGAGATGACTGCTCCTATCCTTACAAAGAGATGCCTGGCTGTGGTATCGGCTTCAAACTTATGCAAGCACTTACTCAGCGTAACCCTAAGTGGTGCAAAAATCCGTTAGATTATCTGGATCTGGTAGTAGTAAGTATTGCTTCTGACATTGTACCCATAACCGGAGAAAACCGAGTATTGGCTCACTTCGGAATAAAAAGGCTCAATGAAGCACCACGCCCTGGCTTAGCAGCTCTTATGCATCTCTCAGGTGTTAAAAAAGAGATAAATATAACAGGTATAGTTTTCGGAATGGCTCCTCGTATCAACGCTGCCGGCAGAATTGATCATGCTAAAATGGCTGTTAACCTATTGCTGGCCTCCACTGAAGATGAAGCCTATCATTATGCTGAAAAGCTTAACATCCGCAATAATAAAAGAAAGGATTTTGACTCCAGCATTACTGATGAAGCTATAAAAATGATAGAGGATAATGACCTTTTGAAAACTTCCAAAACCACTGTTTTATATAAAAACGATTGGCACAAAGGCGTAATTGGCATTGTGGCCTCTCGCTGCATAGAGCATTACCATCGGCCTACAATAATTTTAACCGAATCTAACAATAAAGCGGCCGGCTCTGCCCGTTCTGTACCTGGATTTGATGTTTATAACGCCATCTCTGACTGTAGTGACTTGCTAGAGCAGTTTGGTGGTCATAAGTATGCTGCCGGCCTTACCATGGACATAGAAAATATTCCTGCCTTTCAGAAAAAATTTGAAGAGGTGGTGGCACAGTCTATACCAGAAGAGCTGCTGATACCATTGATTAATATTGATAGTAAAATCAGCTTTAATCAAATCAGTAAAAATTTTCTTAATATTATTGCCCAAATGGAGCCGTTCGGGCCAGAGAACATGCAACCAGTTTTTTTAGCTGAAAATGTAAGTGTGGCAAGCTCTTTGAGAGTATTGAAAAATCAGCATCTTAAATTTATTGCTCAGCAAAAAGGCAGTAATCTTAAATTTGATGCAATAGGATTTAATATGGCCGAGTTTGAACCTTTAATCAAAGGTGGGCAAAGTTTTAATATTGCATTCAATGTTGAAGAAAATAATTACATGGGTTATCAGTCCATTCAATTAAAATTAAAGGATATAAAGTTTGAATAGTTACTTTTGCACTTATGATCTTACGAGCAGACCACTTAATAAAGAAATATAAAAAGCGTACAGTAGTAAACGATGTCTCTGTAAAAGTAGAGCAGGGAGAGATAGTAGGACTATTAGGCCCTAACGGAGCCGGTAAAACTACTACCTTCTACATGATAGTAGGGCTGATAAAGCCTAATGAAGGCGAGATATTTCTTGAAGGAGAAAATATTACTGATCTCCCTATGTATCGCCGGGCTAAACTGGGGATAGGCTATTTGGCTCAGGAAGCTTCTGTATTTAGAAAGCTTACTGTGGAAGAAAATATTATGGCTGTTCTTGAGATGCGAAAAATCCCTAAAGCAGAGCAAAAAGAAAAGTGTGAAGCCCTTCTTGAAGAATTCAGCTTAACTCATGTTAGAAAAAACCTTGGTTTGGTACTCTCTGGAGGAGAACGAAGAAGAACGGAAATAGCACGTGCACTGGCAGTGGACCCTAAATTCGTTTTACTTGATGAACCTTTTGCCGGTGTAGACCCCATAGCCGTAGAAGAGATTCAAACCATAGTAGCCAAGCTCAAGCAAAAAAATATCGGAATTCTAATTACTGACCACAACGTAAACGAAACCTTATCTATTACAGACAGAGCTTATCTGATGTTTGAAGGTAAACTTTTAAAAGCCGGATCTGCCGAAGAACTTGCAGCAGATGAACAAGTTAGAAGAGTTTACCTGGGTCAACATTTCGAATTAAAAAGAAAAGTTTAAGGACTTTATTTCATCGGGAATTTGCTATTTTTAGGCTTAGACATTATGGCCTAACTACTGTAACTCGTGGATATACTCAATTCCATATTAACCTGGGTGATGAAAAAGCGCATACATGATATTGAGCTTTTTTTAAAATACCCGCATGAAGTTCAAAGAGAACTACAAAAAAAGCTCGTTACCGAAGCTAAACATACTGAATTCGGAAAAAAGTACGGTTTTAAAGACATCAGCAATTATGATGACTTCAAAAATACAGTTCCTGTACACTCTTATGAGCAGCTCTTCCCTTACATAGAGCGGCTTATGAAGGGCGAGCAAAATATTTTGTGGCCTTCAGAAGTTACGTGGTTTGCCAAATCTTCAGGCACCACTAATGCCAGAAGCAAATTTATACCCGTGTCTCAAGAGGCGCTGGAAGACTGCCATTTTAAAGGCGGCAAGGATCTTATTTCTATCTATGTAAACAATAATCCTGAAACCAGGATGTTTACCGGAAAAGGCTTAACCATAGGTGGCAGCCATCAGATCAATGAGTTTAGCCCTGATTCCAACTCCTATTATGGAGATGTTTCTGCTGTGATTATGAAAAACCTGCCTATTTGGGCTCAGTTTATTCGTACGCCCAAACTAGAGGTGGCACTTATGGATAAGTGGGAGGAGAAAATAGAAAAGATGGCTCATATCACTTCTGAAGAGAATGTGACTAATTTGGTAGGGGTACCTACGTGGACTATCCTTCTAATACAAAAAGTACTGGCCCTAAAAGGCACTGATAATATACTGGACGTATGGCCTAACCTGGAAGTATTCTTTCATGGAGCGGTATCATTCACTCCATACAGAGAACTTTTCAAAAAGCTCATCCCTTCAGCGGAAATGAATTATTGGGAGACTTACAATGCCTCAGAGGGCTTCTTTGGTATTCAAGATTTGCCTAATAGTGATGACATGCTGCTGATGCTTGATTATGGCATATTCTATGAATTCATACCATATGATCAGCATGGTGAAGAGCATCCAGAAACTTTAACTTTAGATCAGGTAGAGCTTGGTAAAAACTATGCTCTTCTAATCACTACCAATGCCGGACTTTGGCGCTATAAAATTGGTGACACCATTAAGTTTACTAGTCTATCACCGTATAGAATCAAAATTTCAGGAAGAACTAAGCACTTTATTAATGCCTTTGGTGAAGAGTTAATTATTGAAAATGCTGAAAAAGCCATTACCGTTGCCTGCGAACACACCGGAGCGATCATAGATAATTATACTGCCGCTCCTGTTTACTTTGATGAGGGCAGCAAAGGCGGACATGAATGGGTCATTGAATTTAAACAAAGCCCTTCCAGCTTAGCGTCCTTTACTCAGTTATTAGATGAGAATTTAAGAAAAATAAACTCAGACTATGACGCTAAGAGATACAAAGACATGGCGCTGGTTATGCCTGTAGTGCATGACGTACCAGAAGGCACCTTCTACAACTGGATGAAAAAACGGGGAAAATTAGGGGGGCAGAACAAAGTGCCCAGATTATCAAATAACCGAGAGCATATTGATAGCCTGCTAGAGATGATCAGTAGCCCACAAGTTTAAGAGTGGATTAAAACTTAATCCTCTTTCTTCGATTTTATGAGATAAGTTTTATTCTCATGGCCTTCCATTATTCTTCTGATGTTCTTGTGGTGAGTCCATACAATAACTATGAAAAGGAAGAAGCCAAATATTACCAACAATGGTTCGCTGGTTTGAAACCTTGGCACGAATAAAAGCATAGCCGGGAAAGATAAGGTTCCTATTATAGATGACAGTGATACATATTTAGATATCAATAAAGTCACTACAAATACCACTATACATAATAGCGCTACTTCATAATGAATAGCTATCATCATTCCTAGCAGTGTAGCCACACCTTTACCTCCTTTAAAGTGAAGGAATACTGAAAATATATGTCCTACCACGCCTATTACACCCAAGATCAGCTTGAATGTAACCAAGTTCTTTTCATCAATAAACTGAAGATTCATTAAGATTACCGCCACTGAAGATGCGGCCATACCTTTTACGATGTCAGCTAGCATTACTATAATTCCTGCTTTTTTACCAAGCACTCTGAAGGTATTGGTAGCGCCAGGGTTCCCACTTCCGTGTTCCCGTACGTCTATGCCATAAAGAGCTTTACCAAACCATACGGCAGAAGGGATAGAACCTAATAAGTAAGAAAGTAATATTGCTATAATTATCGCTGCAATCATATAAGTTGGTTTAGTTGAAAAAAAGTAAGTGTAGAACTAACTTTTCGAGCTATTAGTTCAAATATAATGAATTTTAAATGATCATAAAATATCAGAATCCGTCATCACCATCGTCAAAACCATCATCTTCCTGAGCTCCGCCGAAGCCATCATCAGGTAGGTCTTCAATGGCCGGTTCTATCTCTGAATCAAGATCATATATATCATCAATACCATAATACTGCAGCCTGAACCTGTTAATAAAGTTCAAAGTTTCTGCCTTATCTGCCGGAGCAAAAACCAGGTCTCCGATCTTAGCCTTGGCACCATTACTCTTTTTATTGATAACATCATTAAAGATATTGTTACTAGAGAATACCAGTAACTGATCATCTTCATAGCTAAAGAAAAACCACGAAGCCGGAGACGCTTTTAAGAACAGGTTAAAGATAGTACCTCCGCCTTCGTTCTTAGTTATTTCCATAAAACCTTCCAGAGAGGCATTCAAATCTGTGCTTCGGATATTTGATAGTCCTAATTTACCTTCACTATAAAAGGCATTGTAATCTGTAGACCATTTCAGATCTACATTGGTGAAAGTTAAAGGTGCTGAAGTTTCTTTAGCAAAACCACCAAGAGGAACGTGTTCTTCCTTAGATAACTTTTCATATTCTTTGGTAGGTCTTTCTCCTATCATATCTCCCAATTTATATAACAGCTGAGTAGGGTCACCTAACCCTTCAGGAGCACCAAGATTAGTTATCACATCTTTAATGTCTCTGGCCATAGCGTCAAAGGCCATGGTAGGCACATTGGCAATATCTACAGTAATTAGACTATTAAGTGTATATTCATTGGTTTCGATATTTCCGTTACCTATAGCTGTAGCCTTGAGCACAAAATCTTCATCAGGTCTCACCAAGTTGACAGGCCCTTCAAACTTCACAGTTTTTGTATCCTGATTATATTTATAGACTTTTCCCTGAAAGCTTTTTCCTGCCGCTTTAAGTGTATCTTCTATAGCAAACTCGCCTGTTTCCTTTTCATAAGAAAGCATACCACTAGCCGCAAAGAAGGGATCATCATCTATAATGTCATCAGACAAAAATGTGTTATAAAGACTATTGTCTTCAATATTGTAATAGAGCCCTGCCTGTAATTTCTGCCCACCTTCCGTTAAAGTATTATCGAAATCGATCATCACCTCTTGCTGCTCTCCAGTACTCTTCTGTACTATCCAGGTATCATAATCAGGCTCATGAATATCTAACTTAATGAAACCATCTAATTCCATAGTGGGTCGGTTAGCATACATAATTACATCTCCTTTGTAAAACATTCCGGGTGATATAAGTATGTTTTGATCTCCATCTATGGTTCCGTTTGCCACGGTGTGCATTTCAAAGGCGTCTTTTTTTCTTGAATTCTTATCTTCAAACTTCTCTAAATGGAAGTTCTCCATTTTTACAGGTACTGTATCATTCAGCGCATTAACGAAATTATAAGTAGCATATCCTGTAAATTCATTTCTTGATATAATATCAATCACCCCTTCAGTCAGCGTATGATACTCGTATAGCGTATCTAATACAATGGTGGTGTTGGTTAATCTTCCAATTTTGGCGTTTTCCAGAATTAAAACCTCATTATTTTCAGGAGTTATCTTAGCATCAGCCACAACTATATATGGAATACCCGATACTTTTAATTCTGATGTTTTGATATCATACTCTGCATTGGTTGCATTAAACCTAAGTGAATCCAGGTCTTTTCTGGTAGTGTAGAAATAAGAACTTTCTAGTGGCACATCATCAGGCTTAGTCATGGTAACTTTATCTTCTACCAAATCCCAACGAGCCTCAGAAATAGAAGTCTTAAACTGAGCAAAAGGGAATTCTATAGCATCCTGTCCTTCAACTTCAGGGCTTATTACCGCATAATCTTCTCCCAGGTTAAACCTAAGCCTTACATCATCTCCATGGAGTGCGGGTTTATCAGGGTTATCAGACTTCAACTCAAAATCTGCATGACGAGCAGAGAAACGATCATTCTCAAACTTCATGCTTTTAGACTTTGACTCTGATCCTCTGGTCAATAAGGTTCCTCCTCCGAACATTCCCTCTTTAGAAATGATAGCGGTACCATCAAGAGTAGCAGTTTCATTGTAGAATTTTATCGGCTCCTCTTCATTTTTAATATACATTCTGTCCTTAGCCGGCACCCACTTCATGCTGTAATTCTCTACAGAAGTTTGTGGATAACTGTTTCCGTTAAAGTCAGACTCTTCCATATGCAAATAGTCTCCATTACCCGTTACCGAATCAGGATAAAATATAAAATTGTCAGATTTCAGATTGGCGGATAAGTATTGTAACTCTCCTTTTCCCTGTAGTCCCTTTTTATTTAAAGTGACCTCTTCAAAGTAAGTCGCTTCCGGGTCATTATAGAGCATATATCCTTCTTGAGGCACCTGATGCTTAAAACCCAAAGTGTTATCAGGCATAATTATCAACTTCTCCTCAAAGTCTGGGAATATGCCTCCAGATTTAAACCCTCCACCAAACTCAATCGAGGAAGGATCTTCACCACTTAAACTATCTATATCAAATGGAGGCACCTCAAATTTTAAGGATTTATCATAGACACCTCCAAGAATCTCTTCTCTATCAAAATACACCAAGGCTCCCTGACCTGCATTAAATTTCGGGTAGTTAGCGTATTTCACTTTTGCCGATTTATTATTAGGCCTGTTGATATATAATGTCCCCTGGGTAGCACCGGTATTTTCTGGACTATCTTCATCAGGCACTGCCACCATAGAGTTATCTACCTTGGTTCGGGCATGGGTTTTCTCATCTTGCACATAAAATTGAATAGAGAAAATTTTACCCATATTTATAAGAAAGCTATCATATTCGAAATAAAAGTCTTCTCCTATATACTCAAAGTTACCAGCAGAGATCTTTCCATTAAACATAATGTCTCTGTCTTCCATGAGCGTGATTTCACTACTATCCGGTTCAATAATTACGTTTAATGAATCACTTACTTTAAAGCTTTCTACCCCTCTTACCTTCATGTAGTTCTTAGGGAAATTCAAAGTAGCATTAGGCTTATAATGTATAACTGATGATATAATGATGTTATCGTAATCCTTTTTACCAAAACGTGAGTTAAATAAATGTTTGGCCTTGTCTTTCACAGTAATCAGTCTTTTATTGGAATCATAACCAATTAGGCCTTTCTGTGCTAAAAAGAGCATTGCTCCCTTCATAACATCAATGTCTTTTTTATAGCTTTTAGCCAATTCATCAACATAAAATTCATCAACCCCTTCCTTTCGGCTATAGGCTACTACCATGGCCAGAGGATTAAAAGGATAAATTCTATCACCTAAACTGCTATAATCATCATAAGAATAGTGATCCGCTGACTCTATGTTCAATGGAACCATACGTGCGGCTTCCATAATTGAAGCGTTTAAGCTGTCTGACTGTAAATCCCAACGGATAAGATCGGCGGTAAAATCTATGTTGAAATATGAACTTACAAATGGCGTATTTCTAAAACCTCCTTTATCTTTTTGCAATACCAATTTCTGATTTTCATAATCATACTTTAAACGTAGTGCAGGGTGGTAAATAGAATCGTAATTCTGATAAATGACCACCGCCGCCCGCTTTGCAGTAACTACAGAATCTCCAAATTCGAAAAGCGGAGCACGAGCTTTGAATTTCTGTGCCTGATCATTCCTTACTTCAATCATAGAATAAGTACCCATAACAGAAGCACTATTAATTTTGGCTCCATCCAGTGAAAAGCCTCCATGGTAAATCAGATCTTTACCAATGTTTTTAACCTTTATATCACTGTAATAAGAGATAAACCTGGGGTAATGAGAATCATTTGTGCTATCATGCCTTACGCTTTTATATTCAAAAATACCTTCTACCGGTTCGTCTATTTTACCAGTATAAGTAAGCTTAGCAGATTCTACTTTAAGTCTGGCTTTTCTGGTATCAAAGCTATATTCAGGAAAAGAACAATAAACCGAATCAGCACCTAAGCCAGCCATAGTCCAATCGAACTTACCACCGTTACCCACAAACTGATCTTTAAGGATCAAGAATGAGCCACTAGTGTTTTCGAGAAAAACGGAATCATAAGCACTTACAAAATTCAGATTCACATTATCAAACTTGATGACTGGCCCCTCAATAATGGGCATCACTGCTCCACCACTTTGTATGGCCTGTATCATCTGCTGATCTTCTAGCTCTGTTTGCTCCTCATACACTTCGTTCCATTCAGTATCCCAATCGTCGTCAGCTGGTTCGTCATCCCAATTATCCCAATACTCATCATCGTCCTCATAATTATCATCCTCGTAGTCATCATAATTATCTGAGTCATCGTACTCATCTACAGTTTCTATCTCTATAGTTTCTTCGGGCTCAGCCACTTCTACAAACTCGAAAGTATAATCTCCATCTGTAAAAAGTCGGTTAGAACGTGCAAAATACAAGGCCTTCCATTCAAAAAACTGACCTGTGGTTTTTAGGTACTTGCTTATTTTATCAGGCGGATAGTTATCCAGCACCTTCTCCGTCACTTCTAAAAATTGCTGAAAACTGGCTGAAGCGGTATTTTCACTGTTTAATGATTTGGCTATCGTGTTCAAGTATGAATCTCTGAGAGCAGTATTTGCTGTCCTGCTGTTCATAAGCCCTACTAGGCGTTTAACCACACTTTGTCGCTGATCAGCAGACATTTTCAAATAGGCCATTTGAAATTCATCACTTATGCCTAGCACCTGCTTGGCTCGTGATTCATCTAATAAATGTCTTACAGAATCTCGCTCTACTTCAGTGTCTGACTGGGAGTAAGCCAGTCCGGTTACTAAAAAAAAAGCAAATAGGGGGTAAAGTACTTTTTGCCACATATTCAAAACGCCAGACGATAGTTGAGTACTAAATGGGATAAGTTATGGTTTGAGGAAACAACTATAACATCATCCCTTTTCTACTAATTAAAAAAATTGCCTTTGGTAAATTCTTAAATAATTATCAAATAACCAACTATTGACATCCTCACTACTCAAACACAATATGAGTATAAAAAATTAAATTATTGTCATTTTTTAATAAAGACCAGGGCTACCCAGTTATTACGATCTTTCTGGCTTTTAAATTCCAGTCCGGCCGATTCGGCTCTTTTTACAATATCTTGGATATCATAATCATAAAAACCACTTAAAACCAGGGTGCTACCTGCAATGAGGTATTTACTGTAGGAGTCCATCTCATCTAACAGCACATTTTTATTAATATTAGCCAATATAATATCGAATGTACCCTCAAGGCCTAATGTATCAATAGTACCTTCTTTTACAGTGACATTTTTACATTGGTTAAGCTCCACATTTTCAGGAGCATTTTCTGTGCTCCAGCTGTTATTATCATAAGCAATAACCTCTGTAGCTCCCAGTTTTTCAGCCATTACAGCTAAAATGGCTGTTCCACAGCCTGCATCAAGCACTCTTTTACCTGCATGATCCAGCTCCATCTGAGTTTTAAGCATCAGATAGGTGGTAGCATGGTGACCGGTACCAAATGACATTCTGGGGTTTATAATAATTTCGTACTTATAAGAAGGATCAGGCTCATGAAAGGTCGCTCTTACAAGGCATGATTTATCTACAGAAATAGGATCATAATTTTTTTCCCACTCCTCATTCCAGTTTCTGGATACCACCTCTTCTACTTCATAAGTTATGGTAGTAAGCTCAGCATACCTGGCTATCAAATCACTTATATCCTGTTCATTGAAATTTTCCTGCTCTATATACCCTTCAACTCCAGCATCTGTTTCCATCATAGAGTTGTAGCCAAGCTCTCCCAGCTCGGCTACCACAATTTCTATGAAAGCTTCCTCACAAGAAAGCTTTACACTAATAAATTCTATGCCTTTTGACATTAAAACGACTTAATTATATCTAAAAAATCTCTTGACTTAAGCGATGCTCCGCCAATAAGTCCTCCATCTACATCTTTACAAGCGAATAGCTCAGGTGCGTTTGATGGCTTACAGCTACCTCCATATAAAATAGAGATCTCTTCTGCTACATCAGCTCCATATCTTTCTGCTAAAAGCTCTCTAATAACAGCATGAATCTCTTGTGCTTGCTCTGTAGAAGCGGTTTTTCCTGTACCAATAGCCCAGATAGGCTCATAAGCAATAACCACTTTTTTCAGATCTTCTTCTCCCAGGTGAAAAAGGCTATCAGAGATTTGGTTGCTTACAAATTCTTTAAACAATCCGTTTTCTCTTACTTCTAAAGATTCACCACAGCAGAAAATAGGCTTAAGATTGTTAGCTAAAACAATATCAATCTTCTTAGCTAGCTGTTCATTTGTTTCGCCAAAATATTCTCTTCTTTCACTATGTCCTAATATCACATATTCTGCGCCTACAGAAGCTAGCATTTCAGCAGAAATTTCTCCAGTATAAGCTCCTTTGTCATTTTCATTACAGTTTTGAGCTGATACGGAAATCTTTTCTGAGTCTTTTACCAATCCTTTCACTTGCGTTAGGTGCACGAAAGGAGGTGCTAAAATTACTTTTACATCTGTGTTTACTTCATCATTAACCATGTTTACGATTTCTGATGTAAGTTTAAGTCCCTCATCAAGGGTATTATTCATTTTCCAGTTTCCGGCTACAATTTTTTGTCGCATAGTTGATAGTTTTATTTCTCTTGTAAAGATAAGATTTTATGTCATTTCCTTTTAACTGATACGGCTCCAGTTAATGGCTGTTTTCTTCATTGATTTAATTTGCTGATTAATTACCTGATTCTCTACATTACTCAAATCAGGATCTTTATCAAGCACACCTAGAGCTGCGCCTCTCGCTGCCTGTAAAATAGTTCCATCTTTACCTAAATCCGCTATTAGTAAGTCTAAAACTCCACTTTGCTGTGTGCCCATAAGATCACCTGGTCCACGCAGCTGCAAATCAGTATCGGCTATTTCAAAACCATTAGTAGTTCTTACCATAGTATCAATACGCACCCTGCCCTCTTTGCTTAGCTTGTAGTTAGTCATAAGTATACAATATGACTGCTCTGCTCCCCGACCAACCCGGCCACGTAGCTGGTGTAACTGCGCCAGGCCAAATCGCTCTGCATTCTCTATTACCATAACACTGGCGTTAGGCACATTTACCCCTACTTCTATTACAGTAGTGGCCACCATAATCTTAGTCTCGGCTTTTACAAAACGCTGCATCTCATAGTCTTTGGCATCAGGTTTCATTTTACCATGCACTATGCTAATAGGCACATCAGGGAAAGCCCTACAAGTGCTTTCATAGCCATCCATCAAATGATTGAGGTCTAATTTTTCTGATTCTTCTATTAGAGGGTAAACAATATATACCTGCCGACCTGCCTCCAGCTGTTCTTTTAAGAAACCATTTACTTTTAACCTGTTGGCATCATAACGATGTACCGTTTTAATAGGCTTCCTACCTGCGGGCAGCTGATCAATCACTGAAATATCTAAGTCTCCATACAGAGTCATAGCCAGCGTTCGGGGAATAGGCGTAGCTGTCATTACCAGCACATGTGGATACAGATATTTATTTTTTTGCCAAAGTTTAGATCGCTGAGCTACCCCGAATCTATGTTGTTCATCTACCACTGCTAAACCAAGGTTCTTAAACTGCACTATATCTTCTAAAAGAGCATGCGTACCTACTATGATGTTAAGATCGCCTTCCTTTAAATACTGATGGATCACTTTTCTTTCACTCTGCTTAGTAGAGCCGGTAAGTAAGGCGATGGTTATGCCCATTTTATCAGCAAACTCCTTCAACCCCTGAAAGTGCTGAGTGGCCAAAATTTCCGTTGGAGCCATTAGCGCTGCCTGGCTACCAGAACCCACCACCAAAAGCATACATATAAAAGCCACAATGGTTTTTCCACTACCCACATCTCCCTGAAGCAACCGGTTCATTTGCTGACCAGAGCGCATATCTTTATAAATCTCCTTTATTACCCTTTTTTGGGCATCAGTTAAATCAAAAGGCAAATGATCATTATAAAATCGGGTGAGCAGATCAGTATCATGAAAAACTGCGCCTTTGAATTTATCAAGGCGAGCAATTTTAAGCATCAACAGTCGTAGCTGAACATAAAATAGCTCCTCGAACTTAAGCCTGAACTGCGCCTTTTGCAGATGAGACTGATCCTTTGGGTAATGAATATTATTTAATGCCGCTCGTTTATTAATAAGGCGATAGTCTTCCAGAATATTTTTAGGAAGGGTTTCTCTTATTTTCTGTTGTGCTTGCTGCAGTAAATAAAGTTGGAGTTTGCCTATGGCTTTGCTATCAAGAAATTTACGTTTCAAAACTTCTGTAGTAGCATACACAGGCTGCAGATAACTGGTTTCCTGATTTTGGCGTGTCATCACCTCTATTTCGGGGTGCGCCATATTCAGTTTACTACCAAAAGCAGTAGGCTTGCCAAACACCAGATACTCCATGCCCGGCTGCAGCTTTTTCATAACCCACTGAATACCTTTAAACCATACCAGCTCTATCTCGCCAGTTCCATCAGCAAACTGAACCACCAGCCGCTTCTTTCTACCTTCTCCTATGGTCTGCATATTTCTGATCTTACCTTTGATCTGAACCTGAGACATAGAACCATTTAAGGTACTAATTTCATGAAACTGAGTTCGGTCTTCGTAGCGAAAAGGATAATGCTGGATAAAATCACCATAAGTGAAAATATTCAACTCTTTATTTAAAAGAGCCGCTTTTTGTGGTCCTACACCTTTTAAAAACTCTATTTTGGTATCGAAGAAGCCTTGCATGAATTGGATAATGGCCTAAGCTTCTAAAGCAAGCTTATATTATTTACACGCCAAAAAACTGCTTTACTTAATATTCAATTTTTACTGAGCACTTTCATTCCATTGGAAAGTATTCATCATATGAACGATATCTATCTTCACATATTCTATTGCCGGCCTTAGAGAATCATTTTGCACCTCAGTATTGAAATACAAGGCTCCTCTAAAAAAGTTTTTAGTAGAATCAGTACTGAAAAACTGAAACTGACTGGGCACCTGGCCATCGAGCTCAGCATACACCACTGTTTTACCAGAAGGGGTGGTGGTAATGGTTTCATCAATAGCTGACGCTTTTATCTGATGCTTGGCTGTGAGAAAATATGCATCGTCTAAATATTCTTTCAAACTATCCTGATTAGCGATCACCTTATAAGTAAGGTTAATATCTGCTTTTAATTCAGGGTAATAAATCTCCACCCAATACCTTTCAGATATCCATGAGGTATCTTTTAATAATTTGGCATGTTTAGAAAACTCGAAATTATAAGGAAAAGTATCGGGTAAATGCTGGTACTCATGCTCAGGAAGCACGAAGCGATTGTAACCTTTAGGCTTGGGCGTATATTCTGCAGAACATCCTATAACCACAAAACCTATTATAACTAACCATAGACTAATCGACTTTCTCGCTTTGCTCTTCATTTGCTTTTAAAAATACCCTAACCTTCTTTATTCTCTTGTTATCCACAGCAACCACAGTAAAAATAAATCTATCGAAGTAGATTTTCTCTCCGGCAGAAGGCAATTTAGTATTAATTTCTAATAACAGTCCTCCTAGAGACTCACTTTCTCCTTTTATTTTATCGAAGGTGGAAGGGTTTATTTCTAATATTTTACAAAAATCATTTAAAGTGGTTTTGCCTTCGAAAACATAAGTATATTCATCCATCTGGCTATACACCACGTCATCATCATCAAACTCATCATTTATCTCCCCTACTATTTCTTCTATAATATCTTCAAGCGTAATAAGACCAGAAGTACCTCCGTACTCATCTACTACTATGGCCATGTGTACACGCTTTTCCTGAAAATCCTTTAGTAGTGTATCAATCTTCTTGTTTTCCGGTACATAAAAACCTGGCCTGAGTAGTTTTTGCCAACTAAACTTCTCATCATTTTCAAGATAAGGCAGCAGATCTTTAATGTAGAGAACACCATCAATATTATCAATAGTCTCAGAATAAACAGGAATTCTTGAAAAACCAGACTTGTTGATCTTATCCATCAGCTCATGAAAATCCATTTCATTATCAAAAGCAGTAATGTCCATTCTTGATCTCATTACCTGCTTTACTGACAGAGTACCGAAGTTCACTATACCCTTTAAGATATCCTTCTCTTCTTCGGTAGTATCTTCATTAGTGGTGGTAAGCTCCAGAGCATGGTGCAGCTCCTCTACAGATATATCATATCCCTTCTTTTGAAACCTGCTTTCTATAATATTACTCACTGAGAGCAACATGAAAGAGAGTGGCCTAAAAATAGAGTTACTAACCTTTAAAAACCCGGAAGTAAACCTGGCAAATTGCAGATTATTAGGAGTAGCATATACCTTAGGCATGATCTCTCCAAAGAAAACAATGCCTATGGTGGTTAAAAAGGTAAGTGCTACTACTGCAGTGCCTTCAGTAGTTTTTGTCCCCAACATTTCCCACATCACAAATGTGGAAACGGTAACTATAGCCACGTTTACAAAATTATTAACAATTAGTATCGTGGCTAACAGTTTTTGAGGGTTCTTGATCAGGCTCACTATCCTGCTATCTGCAGGCTTATCACTTTCTTTACACTCAGTAATATCTTTAGCTGTAAGTGAAAAAAAGGCAACTTCTGATCCGCTTATTAAAGCAGATAAAACGAGCAAAAAAAGCAGGGCTATTCCACTAAATACGTATACTAACGTACTCTCATTAAATCCTGCTGCTAACAAAAACTCACTCGGAGGTTCGTCTATACTTTCCAATATTAAAACTTTATGAAGATAAATTTAGAATGGTAAGTCATCAGTATCATCATCCATAGAAATATCTGCAGTAGGCTGAGATGTTTCCTGATATGAAGAAGAAGAGCCTCCTCCTGAAGATGATGGCCCGCTACCACCTTCATTACTACCTTTAGGACTAAGCATGGTCATGTTATCCCCTACTATTTCGGTGGTATATCTGGTAATGCCATCTTTCTCCCATGAGCGGGTTCTGAGCTTACCTTCTATATATACCATGTCACCTTTATTTAGATACTTCTCTGAAATATCAGCAAGGCCTCTCCATAGTACTACATTGTGCCATTCTGTTTGTTCTCTTCTCTCTCCTGTGTTTCTATCTTTGTAAATTTCTGAAGTAGCTACCGGAAAATTTGCCACCGAAGCACCACTTTCTAAGTGTCTTACTTCAGGATCTCTTCCTAACCTACCAACAATTATCACTTTATTTACTCCAGACATAATTAAGCTTAGTTTTTATGCAAAAATAGCAATGTTTTATAAATCTAACTAAAAAATGGCATCATTCAAATAACGAGAAACCAAAACAGGTTTAGGAAGGTCATGTACCTGCTCCTCATTATAGAAAATCATATTTTTATTTGATAATAGGCTCTTTACCTCAGTTGTAATATTTAGTTTAAAAGTAAAGAATCGCGCATAAATACGCCTATGAGTAAGAATATGCTTATAATCTTTACTTACTTCTACGGAGGTAATATAAGGTTTCAATTTACCCAAAATCGGCTCTTTATTAACCAGTTCATCAAGCTCTAAAAAATCTGAAGTCTCGCTCATTGGGTAATCATAAAGTCCGGTCCATATATCTGACTCTCCTCTTTTATTAAGTATCATCTCTCCATCGTCACCAATAAACACCATATAATTAAAGTATCGGTTTTTTACTTTTACTTTTTTGGTTTTTACAGGTAGTTGGTCTTGCTTATCATTCTGAAAAGCAAAGCATTCCAATCGAAAAATACAATCTTCGCACGCAGGCGATTTGGGAGTACAATGCAAAGCTCCAAACTCCATAATGGCCTGATTATAGGTGTCAGGATTTTTATCAGGTATTAATTTCCAGGCCAGTTCTTCAAATTTCTTTTGCCCGGAACCATTAGCAATGTCAGCGTCTAAACCAAATACTCGGGCTAGCACCCGATAGACATTTCCATCTATAACTGGTACCTTTTCTTTGAAAGCAAAGGAGGCAATTGCCGCCGACGTATACTTGCCGATACCAGGTAGTTTTATCAGTGATTTAGAGTCTTTTGGGAAGTTTTGTTTAAACTTTTTGTCAATTTCTTTTGCGCACTTATGTAAGTTTCTCGCTCTTGAGTAATATCCTAACCCCTGCCAAAGTCTTAGCACCGTTTGCTCATCAGCCGCAGCTAACTCGGAGACATTTTCAAAAGTCTCAATAAATTTTTCGTAATACGGCAGCCCTTGAATTACCCTCGTTTGCTGTAAAATAATCTCTGAAAGCCAAATCCGGTAAGGGTCAGTAGTTTGGCGCCAGGGCAGCTCTCTTGCATTTTCTTCATACCATTTCACCAGCTTCTCTGAGAAAGCAATATTATTATCCATCAAAAAAATCTTAAAAAAGTCAGAAATGAGTGTGTCAGATTTTTTACATATTTAATTTTTATATCCGACCGCTCAGTCTAAATTTGCTGACCAGTACTTACTTAACTATTTTTTAATCAAATCTAAAGATATAACGTGACTAAAGCAGAAGTAATAGCAGAAATATCAGATAAAACAGGAATTGATAAATCCGATGTCTCTGTAACGGTTGAAGCATTTTTTAATATAGTCAAAAATGCCATGTCAGAAGGTAATAACATTTATGTTAGAGGCTTCGGCAGCTTTGTAAATAAGAAACGCAAAAAGAAAATTGCGCGAAACATTTCCAAAAACACAGCTATTGTAATCGACGAGCATTACATACCTAGTTTTAAACCATCTAAAGTTTTTGTAGAAAAAATTAAAACGAGCGATAAAGTAAAAGACGTGAACAACTAGCCTACACTTTTCGCAATTGAGATTATCCTTGTATTTTTGCAGCTTAAACTATAACGCATGCTAAAGACAAGGATAATTTTAATTATATCTGCTGCCGTTTTGGTGGCCATAATTTTCACACTACCAAAAGTAGTGGTAGACAATGATGACAAAGCCGTGCCTAACGAAACCCCAGCCGGCAGCTCCCACGCCGAACCTACTCCTACAGAAATAGAAACCGGCGACACACCACATGGACAGGCCGTTCCAGAGGATGTGCAGAAAAAAATAGATAATTTAAAGATTGACTACGCAAATAGTAGTAATATTGAAAAAAGTGTTATCTTTGCAGACTCTTTAGCCGAGCTGTATCTGAGCATTAATAAATATGACAGTGCAGCTAAGTTCGTTGAAATAATAGCTGAGAATATTCCAAACGAGGAAAACTGGGAAAGAGCCGGGAGCACATATTATGATGCTTTTGGTTTTGCCATGGAACCTCAAAAACGTGCCTATTTGGGAGAAAAAGCACAAGAATATTTCTTAAAAGTAATGGAAAACACTCCATCTAACTTAGATGTTAAAAATAAGTTAGCCATGACTTATCTTTCTACTAAACCAATGAAAGGAGTTGGTATGTTAAAAGAGATTATTGAACAAGACCCCAAAAACGAAAAGGCCATGTTCAATTTAGGAGTATTATCCATGCAATCTAATCAGTATGCAAAAGCTGTAGAGCATTTTAGCAAACTGGTAGAGGTTTATCCAAAAAATACACAAGCTCAGTTTTTTCTGGGAGTGAGTTATTTGGAAACAGGGAATAAGGAAAAGGCTAAAGAACAATTTGAATTAGTAAAAACACTGGATGATGATCCTGAAGTACAAGCTACTGTGGATTCTTATCTGGAAGATATTAGATAAAAAGATTGTTAAACCATCGCTTATCACTAAGCGACAAAAATTTTAAAGATTATGCCTTGCGGTAAGAAAAGAAAAAGACATAAGATTGCTACTCACAAGAGAAAGAAGAGATTAAGAAAGAACAGACACAAGAAAAAATAATCTCACACTAGGTTATTAAATGAGCCGGCTCCATTTACAGGCGAAGCCGGCCTTTTCACTGTACACATCAGATTTTTTAATCCAAATTATTAAGTTTTGAGTAACGAATTAATAATCAATTCGACTCAGAATGGATGTCGTATAGCCCTATTAAAAGATAAAAGCCTGGTTGAGTTCCATCATGATGAAGATGGCAATCAATTTAATGTAGGTGACATATACCTGGGCACTGTTAGAAAAGTGGTTCAGGGTCTCAATGCAGCCTTTATTGATATTGGTTATGAGAAAGATGCGTTTCTGCATTACCTTGACTTGGGTCCTAAATTTAGTTCGCTGCATGATTTCACCAAGCGGGCAGTTTCTAAAAAGAATACTTCCAGCAAACTTGAAAAATTCAGTCTAAAGCCTGACATAGATAAGCATGGAAAGATAAGTAGTGTTCTTTCCAAAAATCAGCAAATTCTAGTTCAGGTGGTTAAAGAACCCATCTCAACCAAGGGGCCACGATTATCCTGTGAGTTGTCAATAGCAGGAAGATATTTGGTGCTTGTTCCTTTTTCAAACACCGTAAATATTTCCAAGAAAATTGCCAGCAGTGACGAACGAAAACGATTAGTTCGTCTGGTATCATCTATCAAACCTGATAATTATGGAGTAATCATTAGAACGGTTGCTCAGGGTAAAGATGTTAAAGAGCTGGACACAGATTTACGCAACCTTCTCAACATATGGCACGAAGGAGTAAAGACTCTTAAAGTAGCCAAACCTCGTGAAAAGGTTATAGGAGAGATGAGTAAGGCATCAGCCATTTTAAGAGATGTCCTTAACGAGTCTTTCGACAGCATTTACATTGATGATAAGGTTATTCTCGATGAGGTAAAAAGCTATATAAAAACTATAGCACCGGATAAAGAGAAAATTGTAAAACCTTATCAAGGAAAGGCCAAAATTTTTGAAAGTTTTGGCATAGAGAGGCAAATAAAATCGGCTTTTGGTCAGTCGGTTAGTCTTAAAGGTGGCGGATACCTTATTATAGAGCATACAGAAGCTCTTCATGTTATAGATGTAAACAGTGGCAATAAGTCTAACCGAGAGGAAGACCAAGAAGCTACTGCACTCTCTGTTAATACAGAAGCAGCCAAGGAAATAGCCAGGCAGCTTAGACTCAGAGATATGGGAGGAATCATAGTGATTGACTTCATAGACATGAAGCGAGCGGAAAATAAAAAGCTCATATATAAAACCATGAAAGATGTAATGGTAAGTGACCGATCAAAGTTCACTATATTACCATTATCAAAATTTGGCCTGATGCAAATTACCCGTCAGCGTGTGAGGCCAGAAATGAACATTACCACTAAAGAACTCTGCCCTACCTGTCATGGCACAGGTAAGATCAATGCCTCAATCTTAGTGTCCGACCAAATAGAAAGGGCCATAGATTACTTAATGACCAAACAAAATGACAAGGATATTACCGTAGTAGTACACCCTTTCATTTACGCCTATTTCACCAAAGGCACTCTTTCAAGAAGACTAAAATGGTTCTTGAAATACTTTAAATGGATAAAGATGGTGGAAGACTCCAGCATAGGAGTAACCCAGTTCCAGTTTTTAAATAAATTTGGTGAAGAAATTGAAATCAATGGATGACATTCGAAGAAGCCGGCCTAAAAGCCGGCTTCTTTTTTTATAAGCCTATTTTTTCCAGTGTATCTCTAATACTGTACTTGAGGAATCCAAACTCATTGAAACGGTAGCCAATAAAGAACTTATAATTTCCCGTAGCACTGCTTATACGAGCATCTTCCAGCTGCATAGATCCATTATCATAAATGGCCGTGGCTCCAAAGAAAAAGTTCTCATGATCATAACCTAATGATGCCCTCAAGTTTACCTTACTCTCCAGGACAAAATCACTTTTATATTCCTCATTCAAATAATATTCCTGGTACTGCAAACCGGCACCTACCGCTGCATTGATATTAAAGTAAAAGTACTTCTTTACAAAAGTATAGCCATAGCCAGGCAATAATGAGAAAGCGCTAAACTCACCGTTTACCAAATTAGCATCTTCACCGAAATGATCTCCAATTTCAATAGGAAGTAAAGATGAATCGGCTTCTATTTTAGTATTATTAAGTGAGGTAATCAATAAAACAGAGCCTGCACTACGCAGCTGTCTTTCTGATTGGTTATAGCCTGCTCGAAAAGAATACCGATCACTATCAAAAATATGAATTCCATTAAGAATAACTTTTCTTATTCCCAAGTCTCGCCTTAGTGGATATATGCCTTGAGAATCAAAGTCAGGAAAAACCTGATCAGCATTATTAATATAAAACCCTCTATATTTCTGATAGGTAATATCAAAGCACCACTTGCGCCCGTATATATTACCCTGAAAATCTTTAAATTCTGTGACTCCGAACTGGTCCTCATTACGCTGCAAAAAGTCTGGCACCTTCAGGGCCATTTCAAAACCAATGTCAAAAACATAGACACCTAAACCCACTACGCCTTGATTATTGGGAATATAATTGACACGATCATTCCTGTCATTTTGGCTAATGAGATCCATAGATAGAATCTTATCCGCGCCAATAAGCTTCATGTTAAACTTATTGGGAAACTTTTTTACATAATAGTTATATACAGAATCCTCGTTTTGGCCAAAAGCGAATATAGTACCGGTAAGCACCAGCATTATGGTAAGGTATGTTTTAAAATTCGTCTTAGGCATCTGATTTTCAGCTATTAAAAATAGGACTCTCCATATTAATCTCCAAGGCCGATAAATTGTTGCAATTTTTTTAACTGATCTTTTTTATCAAATTTTTGCTCTGCTAGTTTCCGAGCATTCTCTTGTGCTGTTTTTAGCAATTCACTGCTTTCAACAAACTGTAGCAGCTTAGCATAAAACTCCTCGGGCACCTCTGGTTTGTAGTAGAATCCACAGCCATTTTCTTCTATTAACTCCTTGAGCCAACCTTTAAAATTCATGATAATAAGCTTACCTGCTGCAAGACCATCAAAAAGCTTATTCGGGCTACCCGATGCTAAAACCGGTGCGTTTTTAAAAGACACATAAATAGCATCAGAAACATTCATAAGTTCTCTTACTCCTTCTTTTCCAGTAAATGGAATGAATTGAATATTAACGAGACTTCTTTTTTCAGCAAGCTCCTTTATATAGTCCGCCCTGGCTCCTTCTCCCGCCACCATAAATAGGATTTGATTATAATTAAGACAGGCTTCAGCCGCATCTAACAAATATTCCAAATGATTAGCCAAACCAATAGTACCAGCATAAGTCACTACAAACTTCCCTTCTACACCATACTTTTCTTCCAAGTGCGGCTCTTTTACTTGAGGAGTAAAAAACTGATTATCAGCCATATTACTAACCACCTCCACTTGTTTTTTATTGTGCTTCTCAAGAATAATCTCCTTAATGTCTGGTGATAGCGCTACAATTTTCTCTGCCTCTTTATAACTTTTCCTCTCCAACCAATATGCCAATTTTTTTAAAAGGCCATTTTTCAACACTTTTAGTTGTATGGGAGCATCAGGCCAAAGATCACCCACCTCGAAAATATAGGGTGTCTTAAATCTAATTTTTGCATAAAGAGCAATGATACCAGTGGTAAGTGGAGTAGTAATGACATAATTAATGTCTACCGGCTGTATTTTCTTCACCACTTTTAAAGACATCATTACAAAACGGATAAACGCATGTACTCTACTCCAAAAACTAAGATGGTTGGTATAATAAACAGGAAGGTAACTGATTTTAATGCCATCAATAATCTTCACATCGGGCTGCGGTTTATTGTAGGCAGTAATCACCTGCACATCATGGCCAAGATCCTTGAGGTGCTTAACGATGTGATAAGAACGGATTCCTCCACCCTCTTCCGGGGTTTTAAAATATTGATGAATAAGAACTATACGCATGCGAAAGGGACTTATGCATAATTCTTTTCAAAATATCGACAAAAGTGGGTTAGATTACAAGATTCACACTTAGGACTTCTCGCCAAACACACATATCTGCCATGTAAAATCAACCAATGATGAGCTCTAGCGATATACTCATCAGGTATATTTTTGACAAGATTCTTCTCCACATCCAACGGTGTTTTTAAGTTTTGATTTACCAAGCCCAGCCTTTTAGATACTCTAAAAACATGAGTATCTACAGCCATAGTAGGTTGGTTATATATTACCGAAGCGATTACGTTAGCAGTCTTCCTGCCTACTCCTGGTAATTTTTGTAAGGTTTTTACATCATCGGGCACTTCACAATCAAACTCCTCTACTAACATTTTAGCCATACCCAACAAATGCTTGGTTTTATTATTTGGGTATGAAACTGACCTAATATAAGGAAACAGCTCATCAAAATTACTGGTGGCTAAATGCTCAGGCGTAGGGAAATCACGAAACAAAGCCGGAGTGACCATGTTTATCCGCTTATCAGTGCACTGGGCACTTAAAATAACGGCCACTAATAACTCATACGGATTACTATAGTGTAGCTCCGTTTCAGCTTCTGGCTGATTGGCAGTAAAATAATCTATAAATTCCTTAAATCGTTCTTTGCGTTGCATCCCTACTTTTTGGGTTGCAAATCTAACGATTTAGAATAATTTATAATATTAGAAACCAGTGTATCCGAAGGAGTACTAACACTATTATCTAAAAAATTAGTAATAGCCAGTAGCTCTTTATATTGTTCTTCCAACTCAGCATCACAAAGCATTGCCTGCTTTATTTCGTCTCTTTCAGCGGTAGTCGTCTCATTGTAAATAAACCTGATTACGTCATCCTGGGTAAATGTTTTGATCATAGGCAATATTATATTGTTTCATTTTCTTCCTCAGGTTAATCAACGCATAGCGCATTCTGCCTAAGGCCGTGTTAATACTCACTCCCGTTTGCTCCGCTATTTCCTGGAAACTCATTTCCATATAGTGGCGCATTATTAATACCTCTTTTTGTGATTCTGGTAACTCTTGTATCAAATCTCTCACCTTAGAGTAGGTGTCTCTTTTGATCTGATCAGTCTCTACCGACTCTTCCGCAAACTCTAAAGTATTGAATACTTTACTCCCGTCTTCCAAAATCATCGTAGGGTATCTCTTCTCCTTCCTAAAATAATCAATAGAAAGGTTATGAGCAATCCTTGTTATCCATGGCAAAAACTTCCCCTCTTCATTGTAACGGCCTCCTTTAATAGTATTAATAGCCTTTACAAAAGTCTCCTGCAATAGATCTTCAGCAATATAATGGTCCTTTACAATAAGATATATCGTAGTATATATCCGAGATTTATGCCTATGCAACAATGTCTCGAAAGCCTCTTCGTTACCAAGTTTGTAAAGTGACACAAGTTTACTGTCACTAATCCTATACTTCTCCATTAAGTTCTCAGTTTAAGTTAACGTAGAGGTCTATATCATATTGTCGATTTGAAGGTTATGTTGAAAAAAGTTTTTCGAGTTGAAATCCAAATGTAATTAAATTCATAAATAACACGCAAAAAAATAGTAAATAATTTTCCGTGAAGGGTTACTTGGCAAACAATTTTAAAATTAAGCTTAAACTTTTCATAATAATATTTTATGGTTAGGAAAATCTTTTACTACATTTCCACCATGAAACAAAAGTTGATAGATTATCAATTAGGTTAGAACTCAAAAATGGAAAAGAAACGAGTAATAAAAAGTCTGGAAAATCTGGACTCTGACTTAAAAACTCTTTTAAAGAAGAGGTATCCGGATGGATTCGAGAATAGTTTGATGAGGCTTACCAATGCTAAAAATGAGCCATTTTTTGTTGTCCCTTTAGAAACTGAAGATACGATGTATCTGGTAAAAATAGCTGTGACAAGGAATAGTGAGGGTGAGTATGATTTAGATGTAGATGATGATGCAGACGGAGGAGATGATGACGATTTGGATGTGGGTGATGAATATGATCCTGATTTTGAAGGTTAATCTTTGAAAATAACATTCCTTATCCATTAAATGTGTAGTATCTTTGCTCCTTATGCAAGATACTACAGCCCCCTACGAAGAAAATCTGGAAGCGCTTGACCCGAAAAAGCACATTATCATCAAGCGTGCACGTGTAAATAATCTAAAAAACCTTAGTGTAGCCATACCAAGAAACAAGCTGGTAGTGGTAACTGGGCTTTCCGGTTCTGGAAAGTCATCTTTAGCCTTTGATACCCTTTTTGCTGAAGGGCAGCGGATGTATGTAGAAAGCTTAAGCTCATACGCGCGCCAATTTTTAGGCCGAATGGAAAAGCCAGAAGTAGATTACATTAAAGGCGTATCCCCCGCTATAGCCATAGAGCAAAAAGTAAATACCAGAAACCCTCGCTCTACTGTAGGTACTACCACAGAAATTTATGATTATCTAAAACTGCTCTTTGCCCGTATAGGTGTAACTTATTCACCCATTTCCGGGAAAAAAGTATCTAAAGATTCTGTCACCGATGTAGTGAACTACATTAACAGCTATGAAGAAGGCACTAAAGTAATGGTGGGCTGTCCTTTAAAGATGAAGGAAGACCGTGACCTGAAGCAGGAGCTTAACATTCTTTTAAGTAAAGGATATACCAGAGTAATAGTAGATGGTGATGTGCTTTTTATAGAAGATCTGCTAGAAAACGGATCAGATATTAAAGAAGACAGCAGTATAGAGATATTAATAGATAGAGCAGTAGTAAAGCCTGATGATGAAGATACTCAATACCGATTATCAGACTCTGTACAAACTGCATATTTTGAAGGTATAGGAGATTGTTATATACACATCATAGGCAGTGAAATAAAGCAATTTTCTGATCGGTTTGAGGAAGACGGCATGAAATTTCAGGAGCCTAATGTGAATTTCTTCAGTTTCAACAATCCTTATGGTGCTTGTAGAACTTGTGAGGGTTTCGGAAAGGTACTGGGGATAGACAGAGACCTGGTTATTCCTGACAAAAGCTTATCCGTTTATGATGGAGCCATAGCGCCATGGCGCAGTGAAACCATGAAAAAGTGGCTCGCTCCTCTTTTAAAAGACGGTATTCGTTTCGATTTCCCCATTCATAGACCGTATACTGACCTTACAGAGGAAGAGAAAGAACTGCTATGGACTGGCAATGAATATTTCGAAGGACTAAATGCTTTCTTCAAATTCATAGAGTCTAAAACTCACAAGATACAATATAGAGTGCTTCTCTCTCGCTACAGAGGAAGAACGGTATGCCCGGACTGCCGCGGAACAAGACTAAGAAAAGATGCCTCTTATGTTAAAATTGAAGGGCAGTCTATTACTGATATAGTTTTACTTCCTATAGAAAAAGTAATTGCCTACTTCGATAACCTATCACTAAGTGAGCATGATCAAAATATAGCTAAAAGATTATTAAAAGAGATCAACAACCGCCTTTCTTATATACAAAGGGTTGGTTTAGGCTATCTTACTTTAAACCGTATGACTTCCACCCTTTCTGGTGGAGAGTTTCAAAGGATTAAACTGGCTACTTCCTTAGGTAGTGCTCTGGTAGGTAGTATGTATATCCTTGATGAACCGAGCATCGGGTTACACCCCAGAGATACGGAAAGGCTGGTAGGTGTGCTTAAATCATTGAGAGACATGGGTAACACGGTAATAGTAGTTGAGCATGAAGAGGAAGTAATGATTGCCGCTGATCAAATTATAGATATTGGACCTGATGCTGGTGTGCATGGTGGCGAACTGATGTTTCAAGGTACATTAGATGATCTTCATGATTCCAATTCTCACACAGCTGATTATTTATTAGGCCGGGAATCTATACCTGTACCTGCTGCAAGAAGAAAATGGAAGGACTCTGTAAAAATCTCAGGGGCATTAGAGAACAACCTCAAGAATGTAAATGTAAAATTCCCGCTTGATGTACTCACAGTAGTTACTGGTGTAAGTGGCTCAGGTAAATCAACATTGATAAAAAAGATCCTTTACCCGGGAATTGGCAAAATATTAGGCACTGTATCTGAAGCGACAGGTAAATTTGATAAACTGGAAGGTGATTATGAAAAAATCACTCAGATTGAGTTTGTAGACCAAAATCCTATTGGCAAATCATCTCGTTCTAACCCTGTAACCTATGTAAAAGCGTATGACACCATTCGTCAGTTATTTGCCGATCAACCGCTATCTAAGCAAAGGGGCTATAAACCATCTCATTTTTCTTTTAATGTAGACGGAGGCCGCTGTGAAACTTGCCAGGGTGAAGGAGTAGTTAAAATAGAAATGCAGTTTATGGCAGATATTTATCTTACTTGCGAAAGCTGCAAAGGAAAAAGGTTTAAACAAGAAATTCTAGACGTAGAGCACCAAGGCAAAAACATAGCTGATGTACTGGACCTTACGGTAGAAGAAAGTCTGGAATTCTTTGAAGGCAAAACTTCCATAATTAACAAGTTACAACCCCTGTATGATGTAGGTTTAGGCTATATCGGATTGGGCCAATCTTCCAGCTCACTGAGTGGAGGCGAAGCTCAGAGGGTGAAGCTAGCATCTTACCTAGGTAAAAATAGCAGAGACAATAAAGATCATATTCTTTTTATCTTCGATGAGCCTACTACAGGTCTGCACTTCCATGATATCACCCAGCTACTGAACTCTATCAATGCTTTAGTAGAACAAGGCAACAGCGTGATCATAATTGAACACAATATGGAAGTGATAAAGTCTGCTGATTGGATTATAGACCTTGGTCCTGAAGGAGGAGAAAAAGGTGGTAATATTTGCTTTGAAGGCACTCCTGAGGAAATGATAAAACTGAAGGATAACCATACTGCAAGGTTCCTCAAGGCTAAACTTTAAACTTCATGCAGCTGTTAAAGCTGCATGAAGTATTTTCTGGTTTTATTTATTGCTATACTCCTTAGTTCATGCAATGGGCTTAAGTCCATCAAAGATGCCTTCTCAGACAAGGCTCCTTATCAAAAGTATAAGGAGTCACTAGCCGGAGCAGGGTTAGAAAATACTGCCTTAGCACAAAAGTGGATGCTTGCTGGCCAAAATGCGTTAGCAGATTCTATTATTATAGAACTTCCCTTTCAAGAAACAGGATACTTTTCTGACAGCGAGCCTTCTGCCCGCTCATTTTCTTTCCAGGCCCATGAAGGACAGATAGTAAGTATTTCCTGTGAGGCCAGTATAGAAAAACCCTCTTCCTTTTTGTTCATAGATCTTTTTCAAAAGAAAGATAGGGAATGGAATCAAGTAGAACATGGTGATAGCACCATGAACATGGAATACGAGATCTATCAAACAGGACAATACCTTCTTCGACTACAACCTCCGCTCTTGGCCAAAAGCTTTTATAACATTAAAATTTTAGTTGATCCGACATTAAAAAATCCAGTGCAAGGAGCTACTAACCGATCGATAGGCAGTTTTTATGGAGCTCCGCGAGATGGAGGAGCCAGAGCACATGAAGGCATAGATATATTTGCCGCAAGAGGCACTCCGGTAATAGCACCGGCAGAGGGTTATGTTACAAGGGTAGGCACTAATCGATTAGGAGGTAATACTGTTTGGCTCAAAGATAGCAAGAGAGGTCAATCCTATTATTTCGCTCATTTAGAAAAACAATTAGTACAATCAGGTAAGAAAGTAATGCCTGGTGACACATTAGGACTTGTTGGTAATACAGGAAATGCTAAAAGCACTCCTCCACACCTGCATTTCGGCATTTATTCAAGAGGCAGTAAAGATCCTATTAATTATGTAAAAACCATTGATAACACGCTTGCCCCCTTCAACACAGACTCCAGTACTTTCAATCAGCAATATATCACTAAACCTACCAAAATGAACCTTCGTTCCGGCCCAGGCACCACCTATGCTGTTCTAGATCGATTAGAAAAAAATACAGTGGTAAAACCGATTGGGCAAAATGGTGAATGGCTAAGAATAGAATTACCAGATCATAAACAAGGCTATTTATCTAAGAAACTCATCCAAGCGGCAGGATCCGAACTACAAAACATTGAGCTAATGGCACAGCCGCTATATTCATCAGCCTCAGATAGTGCAGTGCCCATAATGATGTTACCAGACTCCACTTCAGCTCAAGTCCTTGGGATATTTAAAAATTTCAGCTTAATAAAAACATTAAATGAGCGCATGGGTTGGATAAGTAACTGAACAAACCCAGCATAATTTTTAACAATAAACGCTATATAAATGTCAGAACTACTGGATGTAATTAAACAGAGAAACCCACATGAACCAGAGTTTCATCAGGCAGCGGAAGAGGTTATCTCTTCTATTAAACCTGTACTAGACAAGAAACCTATTTATAGAAAGCACAAAATTCTGGAACGACTTCTGGAGCCAGAAAGACAAATATCATTTGGCGTAAACTGGATGGATGATCATGGAGAAATCCATGTAAACAGAGGCTATCGCATACAAATGAATAGTGCCATTGGCCCATATAAAGGAGGGCTCCGGTTTCACCCCACGGTATATCCTGGAATTTTAAAATTTCTGGCCTTCGAGCAAATATTTAAGAACGCACTTACGGGTCTGCCTATGGGTGGAGCTAAAGGAGGCTCTGATTTTGACCCCAAGGGCAAGTCAGACAATGAAGTGATGCGCTTTTGTCAGAATTTCTATCTGGAACTACACCGTCATATTGGCCACAGAATCGATATTCCTGCAGGAGATATTGGAGTTGGCGGCAGAGAAATAGGATATATGTTTGGCGCTTATAAAAAAATATCCAATGAATTTACAGGCGTACTTACAGGGAAAGGTGTGGGCTGGGGAGGCAGCCTACTAAGAACAGAAGCCACTGGTTATGGGTTAATATACTTCACTGAAAATATGCTCAAACATACTGGCGATAGTATAGAAGGAAAAACATGCCTGGTTTCCGGATCAGGAAATGTGGCTCAGTTTGCTGTAGAAAAATTACTGCATATGAATGCCAAGCCTGTTACCGTATCTGACTCATCAGGATTTATATATGATGAGGCGGGGATAGATGAGGAAAAGCTAGCTTATATAAAA
Organism: Fulvivirga maritima; assembly: GCF_021389955.1. Lineage (NCBI taxonomy): Bacteria > Pseudomonadati > Bacteroidota > Cytophagia > Cytophagales > Fulvivirgaceae > Fulvivirga > Fulvivirga maritima. Next base: position 1,970,216 of record NZ_CP089980.1, on the reverse strand, counting down.
GAGTTGAAAAATATTAAAAGAGGCCGAATAAAAGAATATGTGGACAAATACCCTTCAGCTTCTTATACAGCAACCAAAAAGGATGAAGAAAGTAATCCTCTTTGGAATATAAAAGCTGACTGTGCATTTCCTTGTGCAACCCAGAATGAGATCAATGCTAAAGATGCGCAGCACCTGATTAGTAATGGAGTCAAACTTATTGCAGAAGGAGCCAACATGCCATTAGATAATGAAGCGGTTAACCTTGTTTTAGACAGTGACATCATTTATTCGCCAGGTAAGGCCAGTAATGCTGGTGGAGTAGCTACCTCCGGAATAGAAATGATCCAAAATTTTATGGGTAGTTATTGGAGTAAGAAACAAGTAGATGAGAAGCTTCAGGAGATTATGAAGGAAATCCATGAAAACTGTCTTTGGGCTGCCGAAGAGCATGGGCATAAAAACAACTATTTGGTAGGTGCCAATATTTTTGGTTTCACCAAAGTAGCCAATGCTATGATAGCACAAGGCATTATATAAAATATAAATAAAATGAATTTATCTCTGGTTATATTCAATGTTACTACTGAAGTGGTCAGAGATAAATTATTTAGTTCATTCAATATTCTTTTATTAATTTACACCAAATCAGGAGGACTGTTGTCGTGAAAAATACGCTTTTATGCTTGAGTTTGGTTATTTCTTTTTTTGCTTCTTTAACCTGTTTCGGCCAGCAGGGTAATTATTTTCTAAGGCATTATGAATCTGCCGACAAAGGCTATGATAACATTCACTTTGATATAGTTCAAGATCAGAATGGCATCATAAGCATTGCTAATCGTAGCGGCCTATTGAGATTTGATGGTAAAAGCTGGGAGCACATTAATACGCCATCAGCCATATTTTCATTATCAGTAAATAAAAACAATGAGCTGTTTATTGGTGGCGCTTCCGGGTTTGGCAAGCTTATTAGAAACAAGAAATTCAACTTAGAATATAAAAGCCTATCCACTAATGAGAGCTCAGCATCTAATATCACCAAGATTTTAAGCCTGGGCGATTCTCTCTTTGCTATAAATGAAACACACCTTTACCTTTATTATAAAGAAGAATTAAAAACCATTACTTCCCCTAACAGTGGCGGCTTTCTTGACCTTATTAATTATAATGAAAAAGTACTTGTAAACACCCTCAATCATGGTCTCCAGGAGCTTAAAGGTGACCATTTGGTAAAAGTGAATGACTTCCCCACTTCCGTAAAAAATGTCCGTTTTATCAGTAAGAGCCCGCAGTCATCTACACACCTTTTGGGCACTTCAGACCAAAAGTTAATTTTACTTAAACGGAATAGAGCCACCCTTATCACCTTTGATGAAGACACCGAATACCTGGAGCAAAGTGATATACAAGAAGGACATTTTTTATCTGATACGTTAGTGGCTATTTCTACTTTAAAAGGCGGAGTAATCTTTATCAACCCCATAAAACAGAAAATATTACAGGTAGTAAACTATCAATCAGGATTGCCAGATAATCAGATTTTTGCCATTACATGTGATCAGCAACTGGGTGTATGGGTAGCTCATAATCAAGGCCTGACCAGAATAGCCCCACACTCACCATTTAAAAACTTTAGCGACTATCCTGGGCTAAAAGGCAATATTTTATCAGCCACTAAACATCAAAATCAACTATATGTGGGCACCAGCACGGGTGTTTACTATTTAGATGAAATCAAAAACTTTGATAGGAACATTAATTATATTGAAAAAACCGTAGAAATAGCCCCTAATCCAAGCCCACAACCTGAAGAGGAGGAGAAAGAAGAAAAAAAAACGAAGAGGGTTTTTCAGTTTTCTAAAAAGAAAAAAAAATAAAACAGAAGAGCCTGAGGTAGCTAAAGTAGTAGAGGAACCCAAAACGCAAATCAGATATGAGAAAAAGATAGAGAAAGTACTCAGATCCATCACTTATGAGTATAAACCTATTGAAAATATAAAATCAAAAGCTGCACTCTTTGGTTCTGATGGCACGCACCTGTTTTGTGGAAGCTTAGATGGCCTTTTCGAAATAAAGGATAACCAAGCCACTAAAATATATGATGAACCTATTCGATATTTCCATATTTCACCCAAGCAAAAACGGCTATTTGTAAGCACCTATGATCATACTCTCAAAGTATTTGATTATGGTAAAAATGGTGCTTCTGATATTAATCTGTTTGAAGACTTCCGAGATGATGTGCATTATATTTTTGAAGATGACGATGATCGGATCTGGTTTTGTAGTATGGAAAATATCTATTGGATAAAAATCCAGGATCAGGAGATTATAGAAATGGAGGAATACCCCATAAGCAACCCTTACTATGATGAGACTTACGGCATAGCCCATAATGACACTATTTTCGTTTTAAACAAGCAGGGAATTTTTACCTTAAATAAAGATTCAGATCATTTTAACAGACAATCTAAGAGCAGCAATATCTCAGAGTATTTTCAAGCCTCAGACAAAAATATATGGTATCGTGTTAAGCAACATTGGCAAAAATTAGGAGCAAAGAAAGAGAACTCCAATCTCTCCATTCTTAACCTTTTTAATAACATACAATATATAAGTGCTGATGAATCTGAAAAGGAAATATGGCTTGTAACAGGTAGAAATGAACTTTTTATGATTTCTTCTAATGAGATCAACCAAAAAAGTGAAAACTATAAGCTTTTTCTAAAAGATATCAGGGCAGGAGAAGAAATGTATGGTCCTGCACCACAGCTTAAATTTAACCAACAAAATAGTAAGCTCGTTTTCGAGTTCGTGCAGCCGGAATACTCTGGTAATATGGACGTGCAGTACCAGTATAAACTAGATGGGTTGAACAAAGAATGGTCTGAGTGGTCTGCCAGTTATAACCAAATAGACTTCCCATACCTACCAGATGGTGAATATGTGCTCCATGTAAGATCAAAAAATGCCTTTGGCTCTGTAAATGAAACGGAACCTATTGAATTCAAGATAATACCTCCTTATTGGAAACGACCCTGGTTTTATGTTTTTGAATTTGTAGGCCTGGCGCTATTGCTATTTATATCTATCAATATTAAAAAGCTAGGAGGTAAATATAGGGTGGTGAGTCAGCTATTAGCAGTATTAGCTTTGATCATCATAATAGAATTTATTCAAACCGTAGCCGAAAGCGAGTTTATGCTTAGCTCTCCTGTAATAGACTTTATTATTCAAGTAATCATAGCCATCATTATTCTACCTATAGAAGGCTTCTTACGCAAGTACATATTTAAAGATCAGGTAGATGTTACTGAATTTGTAAAATGGAAGAATAAAAGAATAAAACCCCAGGGCCATGAATAAATACCTAACCTACCTTTCAACAGTTTTTATAATATTATGTAGCTGTTCACCTTCTTCAGAGCCTTTAAGTGAAAACCCAGCTGCTGACGGTTTTAATTTAGCAGAGTCGGATAAAAAAGCTATAGCACTAGCTGATAGTGTGATGCTCGCCATGGGTGGCCGAAAAAATTATGATGAAATACGCTATCTGTCATGGAATTTCTTCGGGAAAAGAGATCTTGTCTGGGACAAGCATGCCAACAGAGTCCGTATAGATTTTCCTGCAAAAGAAACCACATATCTACTCTACATCAATTCGGGAGAAGGTAAAGTACAGCAAGCAGGAAAAGAAATAACGCAACCAGACTCACTAAAAAAATACCTGCAAGAAGCTAAAAGCATCTGGATAAATGACTCCTATTGGTTAGTAATGCCATTTAAACTAAAAGATAGTGGGGTTACGCTAAAATATAAAGGAGAAGAAAAATTACCATCGGGCCAACCAGCATATGTAATTACCTTAACATTTGATCAGGTTGGAGACACTCCTAACAATAAATATGAAATTTATATCGATCAATCAGATCATTTGGTAAAACAGTGGGCTTATTTTAAAGAAGCTTCTCAAGACAGTGCTTCAGCTGTCTGGCCTTTTGATAATTATGAAGAACATAATGGTGTGCTATTCTCTTCCGACAGGTCTGATGGCAAAGGGCCTCGTGACCTGAAAGTATATAATGAATTACCTGAAGAAGTATTCAAGTCATTCAAAAAGCCTAGTTTTAAGTGATTGAAAGCAGGTTAGTGAAATATTTAAATCATACGTATGTCATCTGAACTTATCCATTTTAATAATGCTGGTGCATCATTAGTTACTCCTGAGGTGTTAGAAGCTCAAATTAGTTACTTACAAGCCGAAGCCAACTTAGGAGGCTATGAAGTGGCAGAAAAATATGCTGATGAATTAGAGGCCTTCTATACACACGCTGCTAATTTTATTAATGCCGGCTCAGATGAAATTGCTTTTACTGAAAGTGCAACGGTGGCCTGGCAAAGAGCTTTTTTCTCCATCCCTTTTGATGAAGGTGATATAATTCTTACTTCCAAAATTGAATATGCCAGTAACTATATTGCCTACCTCAACTTACAAAAGGAAAAAGGTGTAGTCATTAAAGTAATTCCAAGTATAGAAACGGGAGAAGTAGATCTGAAAGCTTTAAAAAGCATGATTTCAGAGAAGGTGAAGCTTATTTCAATAACGCACATACCTACTAACGGAGGCATTGTAAACCCTGCTGCAGAAGTAGGTGCAATTGCCAAAGAAAATAAAATACTTTATCTGCTAGACGCTTGCCAATCCGTAGGTCAATATCCTATAGATGTAAAAAAGCTACAGTGTGATTTCTTAACAACTACAGGCCGAAAGTACCTAAGGGCACCAAGAGGAACTGGTTTCTTGTATGTTAACAAGAATATTATTCCCCAACTCAACCCTCAAAATCTAGATTTACATTCTGCTAACTGGGAAACAAAAACCAGCTATACTTCTAGGCCTGACGCCCGTATTTTTGAAACTTTTGAATGTAGTTTGGCTGCTAAAAGAGGAATGAGCGTAGCTTTACAACAAGCTAATGCCATAGGAAAGGCGCAAATATGGAATCGTGTCACTACTTTGGCTGACTATTTAAGAGATCAATTGAGCCAGATTAATGGCATATCAGTTCAAGATCTTGGCAAAGTAAAATCAGGCATAGTAACCTTTACAGCTCCTGTGCCTACGCCAGAACTAAAGAAAAAACTACACCAAAAAGGAGTGAATGTATCTATGACTTTCAAAAGCGGCACTTTGCTAGATATGGAAGAAAGAGATTTAGACCAGATGATAAGGTCTTCGGTACATTATTATAATACAAAGCAAGAAGTAGATACCTTCATCAGTATTCTTAAAGAATTAATTCATTAAGCATAAAAGCGGATTTAAGAGGTAATTTTATTGAGCTAATATTCTTACCTCTACCCTTCTGTTGTTACTTCTGGCTAAGGTATCGTCTTCCCTACTGAGTGGGTTAGTACCTCCAAAAGCTTTGGTTTTTATTCTCTTTTTAGAAATACCTTTATCTATTAGATAATCTTTAACTGCATCTACCCGCCTTTGAGAGAGCTTCATGTTCTGCTTAGGATTACCTCTAAAATCAGTATGACCTTCCAGCTGAATAATCATTTCAGGACTAGCCAATAGCATGTCAGCCAACTGATTTAGCTCTTCATAAGAAGCATCCGTAATTTCATCATCACCTAAGCCAAAGATCAGTTTATCCAGCTTTATGATTTTCTCCGTGCCCTTGGGCAGTAGTTCTATTACTTTTTTAATAGCACCACTGTCTGCCTCAGAGATTTTGAGAGTAGTAATAAAAGGAATATAACCTTCGGCCGAAACCTCTAGATTATAATCCTTTTGATTTTCCATATTAAAAGCAAATGTATCTCCTGAGAGCACACCTATCCTATTACCATAAGGCACACTTTCATACTTAATATGTGCCTGCAAGGGCTCTTTAGTATTGGCATTTACCACTTTACCCTTTACTTGGGTTACAGTAGCACTATCCAAATTTTGCGATTGCGTATAATTGTGGGCCAGTAGTGTGGCCAGCAGAACCAAAATAACCTTATAGTTCATAGCCAGTGCGTTTACATTTGGTAATTGTTAATCTTTCATAATTTGAAATTCAACCCTCCTGTTTTTACTTCTTCCTGTTGCTGTATCGTTATCCGAAACGGGCTTAGTTTCACCAAAATACGCTACATCCATTCTTTTATCAGCTATACCTTTTTGTGCCAGATAATCATGAACAGCGGTCGCTCTTCTCTGAGACAGACTCATGTTGTACTGCTTGTCTCCTGTATTATCAGTATGGCCACTTATGCGTACCTCTAATGCAGGCTTCTCCTTCATTAGCTTTACTAATCGGTCTAACTCAGGATAAGATTCCGATTTTACCACAGCTTTATCCCAATCAAAGAAAACATTTTTTAGGGTAATAGTAGATTCTTTCTCTATAGGCACCATAAAAATGTCCTTATCATCCACTTCCTGAGGGTCTCCCTCTTCGTATTCTCTTAAATCGATATTTTCACTTTGCGTCAGATAGCCTTTCGCATCAGCCCTTACTCCATATAATTCGCCAGCAGGCAATAATATTTCATAGTTGCCGGTTTCAGCATTAGTCTCATGCATTCCTATCTCCTTTCCATCTGAAAGGCGCTCATAAACGATCTTAGCTCCAACAGGCTCTTTCGTTTTTGAATTCAGTAATTTTCCCCTTACTGTAATAACAGGTTCAGGTCTTTTGAACACAGGTAAAGCTACTCTAAAAATATCTAAATCTTCCTCACTTACCCCCTGAGAATAGTAAGCAAAATCACTATTTCCGGGTATATTGAAAAACAAATCTTCATACTGAGAATTAATGCTTGGACCCAGGTTTTCTGGCTCAGACCAGTTAGTCCAGGTGTCATCTAATCTTTTGGTTACGAATATGTCACTGCCTCCAAAACCACTGTATCCATTAGAAGAAAAGTAAAGTGTTTTATCATCAGCTGCCAGGAAAGGAGACTCTTCTTCTCCTGCAGTGTTCACTTTATTAGATATGTTAAGCGGCTCAGTCCAGGTACTATCTTCCTTTATAAAAGAAACGTAAATATCTCTAGCTCCATAAGAATCATCTCTCATTACGGACATTAGAAGTACTTTTCTATTATTCGCTAAGAAGAAATTGGCCTTTTCTGAATAATTATAATCATTTTCTATTGTTAGAGCCGCTGGCTTAGACCATGCTCCGCTGGCATTTGAACTTACTGATACACCTGCTGCCATTTTTCCATTGTCCAGATACTGATTCCCTAATACCAGCAGTACAGATTTGCCATCAGGGGTAACTGAGCTCACAAAGTTAGGCCCACTATTATTTAAAGAAGGTCCGGCATTTTGGGCTAACTTCCATTCCCCATTTTCATCTAATTCAGAAAACCAGATATCTTCAGGGTCATTAACACCTCCCACATTATCTGGATGGTGCTTTCTTGAAAAGTAAAGTGTTTTCCCATCAGGCGAAAGTAAAGGTTTATACTCCTTATATTTACTGTTCACGTTTTCACTCAACCGCTCTTTCTCCACTTCAGGATTGATAAACTCAGGCACGGCTATTTCTGGTATTATGGGCAAATCAGAATCAGAAATAGCAATAGCATCAATACTATAGTACTCAGGTACTGCAGCACCATCAAACTCCACTTTTACTGCTTTTACTTTATAGGTGGTTAGCTCTACAAATAAATTAAGCATTCTTCCTTTGAGGGGTACAGTTTTAGGACTAAAAGTGTTAATTAAATGCTCTCCATCCTGCTCATCATAAGCATACACTTTATAAATGGTGCTAGGATTAAACGATTCGGCAATAGCTATTTGCCTAATCTGAATAGGGTTTTCAAAACCTACTTTCAGAAATTCCTTTTTGTTAGGCCTTTCAGGAGTCCATGCATTAGGGTTTTCACCTCCGGCAGGTAGTACATTTGGCTTTCCTAATACTTGCTGTGCAGAATATTGCACAGGTGTAAGCTCAGATGAAAATTCGATAACGCTAGTGGCCCACTGAACGGTTTGAGCGTAAGTGGAAGTGCTAATAAAAACAATAAGGAAAAATAGTAAAATTTTCTTCATAGATCTAGGTGGTTATTCAGAGGTAAACATAGTTATTTTTTTAGCATGACTCCAAGCCACAGCTTATATTTCACCAATATGCAAAAGTAACTAAAATCTTACACCCAAGGCAAGGGCATTAATATGATTTTTCCAATATTACTTTTAGCGAAAGGATTTTATCAATCCTTTCAATATTAACCTATTCGGTAGACCTTTTGTTAAATAGCAAAAATCCTACATGTAGAAGCACTCCAAATTTGTTTTCACTGTCATCATAATAGTTGGCTGTGAGGGCAATAGGCCCAACCGGGCTATGCAACACGAACCCTGCATTTCCCGCAAAGCTCACTTTATCCCAGGCAGTATTATTAAAGTCCATACCTCTATTCTCGCTATTGAGTGATTCATAACCCTTAAAAGCATAACCTGCCATACGGAAATCTAAATTCGGCCTTATATTAAAGACACCACGTAGACCTAGTGCCACGTAATTATACGCTCTGAAATTTTCCAGCAATAGGGTTCTGCTATCCTGAATGGGGTTAAAACCGGGAGCGTTAATAAGTGAACCATAATAATTACTAAAAAAAGGCTGGTTAGACAGAACGCCTTCGGCTATATAACCCGTGCTAAACCGTCCTGTTTTAAAATACTTTTGAGCAGTAGCCTTTACCCTAAACCATTCACGCCTATGTGATGTGTTTTCAGCCAACTCAGTAGTACTACCCGGCTCATACTCTTCTTTAAGGTTAAAGTAATTGATACTAAATTCAAAAGACTGCCCCTCATCAGGATATTGCTTTCTGTTAAGATCATCTCTCATAAAATACAATCCCGCTTTAATACCATGCAAACTCAGCTCATCTAGTGTATCAGAAGTGGTAAATGATCTGGTGTTAGAATAACTATCATTATTATTAATCCATGATCCTGTTATTACTCCTTTAAGATTAGTACCTACAGGAAAGCCTATATTGAGACCATACTTACGGTCTGTTCTTTGCAAAATGGTAGGATCATCCTGATCGCTTAAAATATCATCAGAATCAATATAATCCCAATCATTAAATGTAAACTCAGGCTCCAGATAGAATTGGTTAAATGCCGAAAGGTTGAGTTTGGATTTCACTTGAGCTGATTTATAAAAGCTGCCGGTATAGAAATTTGCACTATTCTTAAGCAGGTAATTGTCAAAGAAATAATATTCTAAACCCAGAAAAATCTGACTTACATTACGAGAAGCGATAGTTCCTCCAATGTCTACATTAAAGTTATTTCGCGGCCTGCCAAAAATCTCCAGCTGATAGGCTTTATTTTCATTATCAAAAGTAATGTCTGGGTATATAGTCTGAAAAAAGCTCTCTGATACCAACTTGAAATAACCAGACTTAATATCATCCATAAATAGAGAATCCTTTTTATGAGTCTTAAACACCTTGTTAATATACCTTCTCTGCTTAGAATTAAAGCCATGATATTTTATACCTTTAAATAACAAAGGCTTATTTCTATCATTAAACTCATTCCTCCTCGTTGATAGCGAATCGCAATTTTCCCTCCTTTGTACCTTTGCTTTAATCTCATCCATATGCTTCATAGCCCAGGCATAGCCGCTATCTACTAATGCTTCGGCCTTACTAAAATCAAAAGCCGTATAACCATTTAAGTCAGGCTCTATATAAACTCCTGATGAAGGTATAATGCTAGGATCCGTTTTATCAAGTAACATGTATAGAAGGGAGTTGCTCAAAAGCTTTTCATCATTATCATATGGATATTCATTAAACACTTTTGATGATACATTGACGCCAATGATAACGTCAGGCTCAAAATCACGCAAGGCCACATCTACAGGGAAGTTATTATAGATCCCTCCATCAAACAGATATTTACCATCAATCCGAATGGGTTTATAAAAGAAAGGAACGGATAAAGTGGCTCTTAATGATTGACTGAGAGAACCTTCACTCATTACTACTTCATGCTGAGTAAAAATATCAGCTGCTACAATTCTTGCTGGCACAAAAAGACTATCATAATTATAGTTAGCATTAGCTGAAGGCTGGGCAAAGTTTTCTGCCAAAGCATAATTTAATGCCAGGTCACTAGCCAAACTAGAACTTATGGAGGCATTAAAAGTAGAATCAAGAGAGAGTTTTATTGATAAAAAGGAAGCATCAGGATCATCCTTATTATAGTAATAGTTATAGCCTTTTTCGAGTTCTCCGTTTACCCAGCCTCTAAACTCTTCTGAAGTAACAATATCTTCTATTCTATCAGCTGAAAAACCCGCTGCATAACAGCCGGAAATAATACCTCCCATGGAGGTACCCACCACATAATCGATAGGAATATCGTTTTCCTCCAAAGCTTTTATAACCCCAACATGGGCTATTCCTTTGGCCCCTCCTCCACTTAAAACCAACGCCACCTTTTGGGCATGTGATTCTGACACAAGAATCACCATCAATAAAAGGAATAACAAGCTAAACCTATGCATACATTACTTCATATTAAGCTATAAAACTAACAAAAAAAGCAAGACAAAATTGCCTTGCTTTATTATTATTAGGATCGAAAAGTAGCTTAATTAATGCTCGCCATCACTGGTTTATCTACCGTGATATGAATTTCATCCAGCTTTTTACGCCACTGGTTCTTTTCTTCTTCATACTTGGCGCGCAGTGTTTCTTCTATTGGTTCTGAAGGAGGCAAATCTACTTTTAATGCATCTATCTGAACTCCGTTTTTCCAAAATCTGTAGCATAGGTGGTTTCCTGTGGCTAATCCGGTACTTCCTACAAAACCTATTGTCTGATTTTGTTTTACTCTTACACCTGCCTTTATGCCAGAAGCTATTTTAGACATGTGTAAATATTGTGTAGTATAGGTGCTGTTATGTCTTACTTTAACATAGTTACCGTTATACTTACTATATTTTGCATCTACAATTATTCCATCACCTACTGATCTTATTGGAGTGCCTTTAGGTGCTGCAAAGTCAGTACCTCTATGTGCTTTCCATCTCTTTTGTACAGGATGATATCTATTTCCAGAATAACGAGAGCTGATTCTTGTAAACTCTAATGGATATCTTAAAAGTGCCTTTCTTAAACTATTACCTGATTCATCGAAATAATTTGCTCCTTCTCCCTGATCAAAAGCATAAGCATAATAATCATTACCGAAATGCTCAAAGTAAATGGCCTTAATTTCTCCAATTCCTACGGACTGCCCATCTACCATTTTATCTTCATAGATCACTTTAAACTTATCTCCTCTTTGTAAACGGAAGAAATCTACCTGCCAGGCAAATACATCTACAAAATCATTGGTAAGCTGTACAGGAAGCCCCAGATCACTCATAGCCACTGATAAGCTAGACTCTATTACACCTGCAGCGCCCTTCTCTACTACCTTCACTTCCTTTTGGAATTTTTGGATAGATAATGAGTCTTTCAGATTAAACACGAAATATTCGATAGGATTGTGCTCATACACAAAAGCCTTAGCCGTTTCCAGAGAATCCTGATCACATATAAGGGTGTATTTCTTATTGGCAGCAATTTTTCTCACATCAAAAATGTCTCTAGACATAGCCGCCAGTTTAAAAATGGCTTCAGTAGAAACATTATGAGCAGTTAAGATTTCGGAGATGTTTTGATTTCTCTTAATCTTATCTTCAATTACCAGCGCGGAGTCTATGGCCACGCCATACAAAAGCTTTGGCTGAGGAATTACCGCAGCTACACTTACGGAAGTAGAGTCACTTCCTTCACTCTCCTCTTTGGAAATTTCCTGATGATCATTAATGGTAGGTATCACAAAATAAGAACCTACGGAAATGAGGGCCAGCGCAATAAGCCCTAAATACTTTTTCGACATGTTGGTTTTAAAGTTTAAAAAATTGGCTACTTAAAACTTTACAAAACACAAATTTCTGCATTTCGATTTTAATATTAAGGAATAAGTAAGAAAAATGCTATTATTAGCCAAATAAATTAATGTTATACTTTATAAGCAGGTATATAACGTGCTGATTTTAAATAATATTGTACCATGAATAGAACCATCAGTGTTATTGGGTGCGGCTGGTTAGGGTTACCCCTCAGTAAGGAATTAACTAAAAAAGGCCACATTGTTAATGGCTCCACCACTCAAGAGAAGAAAATCTCCTCCATTAGGAACGCAAATGTAAAACCCTATCTGCTGGATATCAACCATAAAGGAATTAAAAATAGTGATTTTTTTAACACCGAAATTATCATCATCACTCTGCCTCCCTCATCAGACCATTTTGCAGAAAACATATCCCGGTTAATAGAAGCTATTGAGTATAATAAAATTTCTAAAGTAATTTTCATTAGCTCATCTTCTGTGTACCCTAATACTAATAGCTGGGTAAAAGAAGAAGATGCTAAACGCATTATCTCAAAGCATTCTGGTATCGCACTACTTGATATTGAAAGCCAATTTAGAGATAATGCACATTTTGAAGCGACCCTATTACGGTTCGCCGGCTTATATGGTCCTGATCGGCATCCAGGAAGGTTCCTTAAGAGAAAGTCTCAATTAAATGGCGGACTCAACCCTGTAAATTTGATTCATTTAGAGGATTGTATTTCTATTATTAAAAACATAATAGATAAAGATGCTTGGGGCTATACTTTTAACGCATGTGCGGATGAACACCCTACCCGAAAAGAATTTTATACTGCCGCCAGCGCTTCTTTAGGATTGAACGCCCCAGAGTTTATAGAAGAAGAAACCGATTATAAAATTGTAGATTCAACATACCTGAAGTCCACTTTATCTTATCAATTCATGCATCCAAACCCAATCAATGACTTGGATTAGAACAATCTTATATTGCTGATTTTCAATTACTTAAAAAGTATTAATTGCTTGTCAAACAAAATAGGAAGGCATAAAAAAACTGACTGCCAAACCATTATGCAGCCTACATAATAATCCGGCAGTCAGTTATATGCTTAAAGTCGAGATGAAACAATTAACAACCTTAAACTTTTTTAAAAGTATGAAATTTTTTCAATTCTAACCCTATTTTAGCGTAATTATTTATCTGACATGAGAAAAATAACTAATAATAAAGTTTTAAACGTTTTAAGAAATCAATTTTGTGACTTTTTGAGGTCATCTTATCATTTCAATCCTTTGTTATTTCTTTTTATAATCGTTTTACTATTTGCTTGTACTAATAATCATTATAATGCACCTGCTTTCTCCGAAAACGGTACAGTACAGATGGTAATAGAAATTCCTGCAGGAACCAACCTCAAATATGAATTGAACCCTAAAACCGAAAAATTTGAAGTGGAAATAATTGACGGAGCAGAAAGAAGTGTAAACTTCCTAGGATACCCAGGCAATTATGGTTTTATTCCGTCCACCTTAATGGACACTTCGGCCGGAGGCGATGGAGATGCTCTTGATGTTTTGCTCATTTCGGCCAGCTTAAAACAAGGACAATTAGTACCCATAATCCCCATAGCAGTTTTAAAACTCGAAGATCATGGTGAGAATGATGACAAAATTATTGCTATTCCTGCAGATGAAAGCCTACGCACTATCAATAGCACTTCGCTAGCCAGCCTTAAAAAAGATTACCCAAAAGCCCAGGAAATATTACAATTATGGTTCACCGGCTATAAACCTGGAGTAAAATTTAAGGGTTGGGAAGATCAAAAGCGTGCTATTGACGTTATTAACCAATGGAAAAAATGAAAAATCTAATCCTAATAGGAGTTATATTAATTGCAGCCCTCTGCTCTATCGAATATTTTCAAGCAAAAGACTATCAGCCACTATTCACTTATGGTGAAATAAATGGAAAAGTAGAAAGCCCACTGGTTAATGAAGCATCAGGAATTGCCGCTTCTATCAGAAATCCCGGAATGATTTGGACTCATAATGACAGTGGCGGTCAACCACGGGTTTTTCTCATGGACGAGCAGGGCAAGCATAGAGGCACATATCACTTAAGAAATGGCGTTAATCGTGACTGGGAAGACATGGCCACCGGCCCTGGCCCTGATCCTGATAAAACCTATTTGTACATAGCTGAGACCGGCTCCAATTATGGACAATTCCCCTATTTTCATATTTTCCGTGTAGCAGAGCCATTAGCAGGAGATACGGCTAATGTCACTGAAGTAGTAGATTGGCTTACCTTCACATACCCTGATGGCACCAATGACTCTGAATGCCTATTGGTAGATCCTCTCACTAAAGATTTTTACATATTCACTAAAAAGGAGCCTAATGTAGGCGTATATCGCTATCCATATCCTCAACCTAAACAAGAAAGTGAAACACTTATTAAACTAGGCACTATTCCTTTCAGCCACATTGTGGGTGGAGATATTTCTCCTGACGGGAAAGAAATATTACTCAAGACCTATGACAAAGTGCTTTATTGGAAGCGCAAGGAAGGCGAAAGCATTTGGGAAGCATTACAAAGAAAAGCCACCAAACTTCCTTATATACCTGAACCACAAGGCGAGGCTATTTGCTGGAAAAAAGATGGCTCAGGCTTTTATACGCTAAGTGAAGAAACTACAGGCTTTGAAGCCATTCTATATTTTCATAAAAGAAATGGTAATATTAGCGAAGAATAAATATTAGTTATTCACCTTCCAAAATAAGCTGTACAGTATAATCTTTAAGTGAATTATTTCCATGCATGTAATCATCCCATGTAAGATGAGCTTCATGGTCGGGCATTACTCCATGCCCTTTCACTTTAGGATCTACATTTATTTGAAAATGAACTGTAGGCACCTTTACTTCTATCTTTGAATTTGGCAATTCTACATATTCAGCATAACCACTCACATTTCCCTCGTAAGCTCCACCCACTTCTTCTCCTATAAATATACCTCTATCGCTCATCTTCACTAAGCTGGCAAATTCTGCTCCTCCAGAAAAAGTCTTACCACTAATCAGCACATATACTTTGCCGGTATAAACTAAATTATCCATAGGCTTTTCATATTCCAGATCCGAATAATAATCACTGTATAAGGTAAAATCGCCTCTTTCTGCAATTGCTCCTTTTAGCTGCCACTTATCGAATATATAATCCTCATCCTCTTTATTTCTTTCATAGGGAGCGGGCAGCATAGTTACTTTAGCATATTTCCTGATTCTTTTATTATCCAAGTAGCTATAAAGCAGATTTTCATTACCCTCTGTGCCTCCTCCATTATATTGAATACCTATAATAAGGTGGCTTATTTTCAAAGAATCGATTTTTTTAAATTGCTCTTTATAATATGTTTCATAATCAAAGTCATCTTCACCAAAGCCAGGAATACTTAAATAGGCTATAGAATCATTGATTTGTTCGAACATAAAATCCTGATAATCGAAGTGGCTATATGGCAACTTAGCCTTCTTACTTTTAAAGCTCGTAAACCTCACTGCCGGGATGGTAACGTTCTTTTGCTTACCAGTTCCATATTCTTCTAATTCCAATACATAGCGCTTGGTTTTACCGTAAACTAACCGATAAAGTAAGGAGAAATTAATACCTCCTGACCAAGCATATTGAGAAGTAGTATTAAAACCATCAGTTGGTATTAAAGGAAATATATGGTTAGTAATTTCTGTAATTGATTTACCATTGACACTTATAATCCTGTCACCCTTTTTCACACCTACTTTATCCTTACCATAGTTTTGATTCACCACTAGCTCATTACCCAAGAATTTTACTGAAAGCGGTAAAAACGATTTGGAAAGGCCCAATTTAATCATGGTCCATTTTGGCAAATCAATAGAAGTGTGGCCCTCATTTGTAAGGCCAATGGTATATCTGAGGGTTTTATAAAAATCAAGTGTCGATTGACGGGTAAGCGCAGCTCGGATGCTATCTAAGGCGTAATCAACTTTATCTTTACTCTGATATTCATACAATCCTTGATGCCTTAGTCTCAACTCATTCACCAAATAATCAAAGTCCTCTATCTGTTTATCTCTGCTTAATTTCTGGGCATATACTCCTGAAAAAACCGAAATCAATAGAAAAGAAATAAAATATCGCATGTAAATTACCTTCAAACCTGATGGAGAAACCATTTCCTCCAAAATAAAACAGCTTTAAAGTAAATAATAATTTAACTATCTGACTAATAATACATTTATATTTTCACTAGTATAAATACAAAATTCAAATATTATCTTATGCCAAGTTGTTGAATGGTCTTACAAAATGCCTTTACAATAGATTCTCTATTCATCTGAGCTCTATCAGTAGCAAATTGCCCCTGAACAATAGTGTCTACAGTGTAACTGGCGTCAAGGGAGTAGATAATAGTAGGTAATACATTCTTAGGTGAGCTGGCAGCTAATAAGGGAGCATTAGCATCATAAATAACAGCGTCTAATGGCTGACCTACTTCAAAATAATTTTCAGAACTCCTACCCATCGCCTTTCGGCCATTAAAAATAAACTGACTCAGGGCATAACCGCTACTGCTTGAACTTTTGTCCCCTAAAAAGGTGCTTCTTTCATGCGAGGTTAGCCGCTGACCATAATCCAGCATACGCAGCTCTTCAAGCGGGTTTAGACTTATGTGGCTATCAGTACCTATAGACCACTTGCCGCCCTGATGATGGTAATCTCTTAACCGAAAGATTCCATCTCCAAGATTTCCTTCTGTAGTAGGGCATAATACTACATTGGCCTTAGACCTTGCTAACCGAGATACTTCTGCATTTATAAGATGAGTAGCATGTACCAGGTGGCATCGGTCATCCATCTGAATATGATCTAGTAGCCACTCCACGGGCCTCTTACCAAGATAGGCTAAAGAATCATCTATCTCTTTGAGCTGCTCTGAAACATGAATATGAAAAGGCATATTTAAAGGAGCCTCTTCATAGGTTTTTATAATATCATCAGTTTCCACCGCTCTTAAAGAATGAATACCAAAACCCAATGAAGCGCAATCATGCTTCTCTGTAACTCTTCTGGTAGCTTGTAGCAGCTTGCCATAGTCTTCTTTGGTTTTGCTTATAAACCTACGTTGCCTTTCCGTAGGATCTTGCCCAAATCCACCCTTTTGATAGAACATGGGCACTAACGTAATTTTGATACCTGCCTTTTGTGCGGCAGACACTAACCTCTCGGCATGCTCAGCCAGATTATCATAAGGTTTACCCTCCTTATCATGATGCAGATAATGAAACTCTGCCACCTCTGAGTATCCATGCCTAACCATTTCAGAATATAGCATGGCCGCGATATTCTCAAGATCATCCGGGCTAATAGTAAGCGCTATTTGGTACATAGTTTCTCTCCATGCCCAAAAATTATCCTTTACTCCACGTTTAAAATTTTCTGCCAGACCAGCCATAGCATACTGAAACGCATGACTATGCGCATTCTGAAAAGCCGGGAGCACATATCCTTTTACTTTTTGAACATCACCAGAAGGTTGATCAGTAGAAATATTGGCGATTAAACCCGCTTCATCTACACCCACATATACATTCTCACACCAGCCCTCCTTCTGTAATAAAGCTTGAAAATGAAAATGTTTCATAAAGTGTTAAGGGTTTCAATAAGTGCTTTGAAATTATCTTGTAACAAGCTCCTTATATGGCCGGCACGCTCTTCATCATAATGAAGTTCCTTATTATCCATATAGTTAATCTTGCTCATCTCCAGCTGCAAGGCATGCTGATTTTCTTGGGGCTTGCCAAAATAACGCGTTAAATGCCCACCTCTAAAGGGATAGTTATGTTCCAACTTGAGTCTCTTAGTACTCAAAGCATCTAAAGAGGCATTAATTAAATTTTTATGGGCAGTCATCTCATTGTTATCTCCTAAAATCAGATCAGGGAAAACTTCATCTCTTATTAATGGAACGTATTGCCTAATACTATGGGCATCCCAAAAGAGCACCTTACCAAACTCAGCTTTCAAGCCGCTAAGTATTTCATCAATTTTAGTGTAATATGGCCAGTAATATTCTTTTAGCCTTCTTTCAATTTCTTTACCTCCAGGCATATGTCCTTCCTTATATATAGGCTCTCCAGCAAAAGTGGTGGTGGGACACAAATCAGTAATTATTCGGCCATCATTATACAAAGGTTCACTCTCCGGATCTCTATTCAGGTCTATAACCCATCGGCTATAGTTAGCAGTGATCATAGCGATACCCATTTCTGGCGCAAAATCATATAATTTATCAACAAACCAATCTGTATCATCAGGAGCTTTAGTAAGCTCGTCATTATAACCTGATTTTATTTCTTCAGGGAAATCAGTGCCACAATGAGGTACACTAATCAAGATAGGCACCTTATCTACTTTTGGTTCGATTAAATTATATAAACTCATTCCTATTATTCGGTTTCTATTCTGGTTCGTTTCAGCTTCATTATGCGCTGATAAGACTCATTAATTCTCTCTTCAGTAAGGTCGCCATTTTTAATTAGCTTTTTAATAATATCATGTACCGTATCTACCGTTCTGTTTTCGCTCCCCTGAATATTATTGCTGAATATCAACACATCAACACCTGCTTGTAAGGATAGTTTTATAGATTTTTCTAATCCATAGTGCTTGGTAATGGCATGCATTTGCATATCATCAGAAAAAACTACGCCATCATAATGAAGACTATCTCTTAATAAACCCGTAACAACCTTCTTAGAAAGTGTACCTGGCAGCCCCAAAGGATCCAATTTCTTATTCACAATATGGGCTGTCATTATAGCATCTATTTCTCCATTTTTCAATAAAGAATCATATGGAGTCACCTCTTTTGACTGCCAGTAATCCGTAACATCAGCTATGCCCAGGTGCGTATCTGAATGCGAACTGCCGTGTCCGGGAAAATGCTTGAGCACGGTAACAATATTAAATTTACGGTGTGCATCAATTACTTTGGCAGCATGTAGCGCCACGGTATCCGGATTATCAGAGTAAGCTCTGTCTGCTCTGGCAATTATCGGATTGCTTTTATTGATAGAAAGATCCACAACGGGTGCAAAATTGACATTAAAGCCCAGACCCGCTAAAGTAGAAGCCGACATTTCAGCATAAAACTGAGTAGAATCCAGACTAGCTACTTTACCCAAATAAGCAGCTGACACTGACTTAGGAAATCCATATTTCTCTTTCAGCCTATTTACTTTTCCTCCTTCTTGGTCTATAGCTACGAACAAAGGAACCGGAGCATGATGCTGTAACGTCCAGGTGAGTTGCTTAAGCTTTACATAGGAGTTATTGGGATTAATATTTTTTTCAAAAAGCAGAATCCCCCCCACTTTGCCAGTCTCTATATCTTTAATAGTAGCATTGTCTTCTTTGATTTCAGTACTGGCATAGCCCACCATAAGCATCTGGCCTATTTTAAAATCAAGACTATCAATGCTCTGGGAAAAGCCCTTTACGCTGATCAACAAGCAAACAAAAACGAAATATTTCTTCATACTAGTTATTTAAATAGATATCCTGAAGTATTTTTTCCATCCTTCTCTTTACAGGACCGGACTTTTCAGGATAATTGTTATTCATAAAGGCAAAAATATAAACCTTACCTTTCTTTGTTTTTAAGAACCCACTTAGATTATGATTATTGCTCAGGGTTCCTGTTTTTCCAAACAAATAAGGCTCCTCTGCCTTATAATATCTACGGAGCGTCCCCGGTTGTCCACCAGCAGGTAAAAGCGAGTAAAGTCGCTCATGAGGGATCTCTTTATACAGCTGACTCCATATCCAAACTAATGATGCCGGGGTGAACAGGTTATAGCGAGAAAGGCCAGAACCATCTACCCAAACCATTGAATCAGGGGCGTCTTTAAATAACTCGTTTTGACCATACAAGACTCCATTTTCTGATTTTAAAGAATCAGTGAGCACTCCCGCACAAGTGAGCAACAGCTGCTCTGCTATAAAATTATCACTTTGCTGCATCATAACACGGTAAGCAGAATCAGATACTATGCTATATTTTGTTTCGTAATCTTTTGGCAATGCCATTTTCAAAAGACGAACAGGTTTATTGAGGGTATCAGCCAGTGCTTGCGTGAATACGTAATCAGAGTACTTAAAGGGTATTTCTTCTTTAATAAACTTCGGGGCAGTGGGAGGATAATAAACAAAGCTATTTGAATTATAATCCCGCTCTATCTGCTCACTTCTATTAGAGCTATCTGCCAACCAAAAAAATCTTTTGAAATACGGTTGTTCTACTTGTAAATAAGATTGGTTTCTCCCTTTGTTAACCCTGATATTATTTCCATAAATAGTAAAAGGAGATTTCTCACTAGAGAAGGTATAGGCATAATCATCCCAGGCCCAGCCAGAGCCGAAATGATCATCATAAAAGTTATCTCCAGAGAAAAAGAGCTTCTTACCTGAGTCTTTTAAAAATTCATATATCTGACTTTCCGGAAGTCTTTCATTTAAAAATGATGGATCTCCTGTTCCCCAAAAAATTAGGGAATCACCTTTTTCTACATAATAAATACCAGGTAGAGAATCTGGCAGTACATGCAAAGAGAGGTAAAGGGTAGGGATTTTAGTATTAGATGCCGGAGTAAAATATTGATTGCCCTGGTAAGAAATTATGGTTTTATCTTCTTCAGGATCATAAAGCACAAAGCCAGTATGATTATGAAACTCCTTCTCCACAGAAATGAGCTCTCGGGTAATTTCCTTTTTATTAATAGATGCACAACTGCAGAAACAAAGTATGATTCCCAGATAAACAAGACGAGTTATATCATTCATAGGTATTATTTTCAAAAGCTAGTTTGATAAATACCTTTCCGACAGAACCCTTCTATGATGAGCCTCATGCCCAATAATTATATACCCAATGGTATTTACAGACATCATATTTCCATTACAAACATTTTCACGCTGTAGCATGACTTCATTATAACTGCTAAACAAATCAATAGTAGAAGCTCTCACATTGCTATACTCCTCTATCATTTTATAGAGCCTTCTGTTTTCAGCATTAGTTTGTTCGGCATAATCGTTTTCTTCAAAACCCGGCAAAGGCGTTTTATCATTTCTGGCTATAGCCAAAGACCGATAAGCAAAAATTCGCTCAGCATCAATCATATGTGCCACAACCTGCTTTATTGACCATTTTCCCGGTTGATAGCGATACCCTGCAGATACTTCAGGAATAGATCTTAGCAGATCCAGTGTAATATTACCATGATTGATAAGGGCAGGTATAAGCTCTTCTTCTTCAATTTCTTTTATATATCCCTGATAAAATTCAGGCACTACATCTAAAGTTGGTTTTGGCATAAATAAAAAAGCTTTGCTTTATACGTAAAGATAAAGCAAAGCTTGATTAAAGCAATAATTAACTATTTAAGCTTCTTTCCATTTAATAGTACACCCAATTGCCTTGGTTTTATCAGGTGTAGGAGTATCTCCTTTCAGCAATGCATTTACTGCATCTTCTACATAAGTCTTAGTAACCGCACTGGCATCTCTAGAATTATTATCTATAGCCCCTATATAAGCCACTTTAAAGTCAGAGCCCGTTCTCTTAAGCACAAATACATGGGGTGTATTGGTGGCACCAAAACTTTTAGCTACATCTTGTTTCAGATCTTGTACATAAGTGTGCTGATATCCCTTCTCTTCAGCATATTTAACCATTTCATCAAAGCTATCACCAGGCTGCCTTCCGGGATCATTAGAGTTAACGGCCAATACAGGAAATCCCTTATCAGCAAACTTAGCATGCAATTCTTTTATCCTTTCATTATAGGCTTTAGACACAGGACAAGTATTGCAATCAAAAACCAGTATAATTCCTTTTTCATCTTTATAATCATCAAGCGAAATCATTTCACCTGAAACACTTTTCAACTTAAAGTCCTTTACTGTATCACCTACAGCATAGCCCTTTTCTTCTATTGGCCTTCCGGCAAAAAAGGCCAGAAAGCTTAATAATAGCATTAATTTGGTCTTCATCATATTTATTACGGTTAGTTTGACACTTGCTTAATATACCGCTCTAAGGCTCCGTCTTTCATCTCACCTTCCACAAAAAGCCTTTTGCCACTTTTCGGGTTAATAATTAACGTAGCAGGTATAGCTCCAGACCAACTATTGTCCACCTTATCTATCCAAGAGTTATAATCTATCTCATCGAGAAGTATAACGTTTAAATCTGCATAATTATTGGCGCTTACAAATTCATTTACTTTATCAAGGTTATCTGCATAATCCAGGCTCACTAAGTGCACCTCCGCTTTATCTTCTTCTGACAAACTTTTAAAAAGAGGTAATTCCTTTACACAAGGCTTACACCAGGTAGCCCAAAAATTTATGACCCGTATCTCATCTCCTGATTGATCAATTACTGAGCTCAGTCGATCATACTTTACTACAGGAACATCTTGCGCCTGCAGACCGACAGAATACAGGAAAGTAACTAAAATAAATCCGAGTTTCTTCATGCTGCACAATTTACATCATTTAGAGGGAAAAAGTAAAATATTTAAAAATCATAAATTGTACTATTTTAAGAATTGCAACTTTCAGCTCCTTACCCTAGAATACTTCATGCGAAATAGTGAGTAACATAGCGTTAAAATGACCATAACTTAAAGATAATACCAAAAAACCACCACATGCGAGCCTATAGAGATTACCCGAGTAAAAGATTTTTCTTCTATCTCAACGCATTTTCACCGAATAAAATAGTGTAATATTTCCCGAAAAAAGTATTATCTAATTGACCTCTTCAAAGACAGCAATTATACAAAATAAAGAATCCTAAAAATCAATTAAAACTTTTCCACATTTTAAGGAAGTTATCCACATCGCCAAAGCGACTTAACATAAACATCTGGCAATTAGATAGTTACGGGACAATCATTTAATATCCACTTTGTGGACAACTACGCACAGTATTTCGAAGCGATGCGAAACTAAGGAAATAAACCAAGATTTCAACCATTATTTTGAGAAAGAAAATATATTTTTCTTGCCACAATAAATGTAAGGTAATTCTGTTGGCAGCTTTACTCCTGATTATGATGAATAAGCTTCTTCCTATAGGTGTTAAATATCCTTGACTTAGATAAAAAGCCTACGTATTTACCATTATCTATCACAGGAAGATTCCATGCACCTGACAGCTCAAACTTACTCATAACGGATTGCATATTTTCATGAGAGCTAATATAGGCCGGAGGGCTATGCATATAGGTTTTTACTATAGTGTTCTTCTGCTTTTCAGAATCAAACATGATATTTCTGATGTCATCAAGCGTTACAACACCTAGCAGTTCCTGATGCTCATTTACTACCGGAAATATATTTCTTTTAGAAATTCTCACCAGATCAACCAACTCTCCTAAAGTAGCATTAGGATGAATTTTAAGAAGGTCCTTTTCAATGATTTTATTCAGATTTATTAAGCTCAATACCTGCCTGTCTTTATCATACTGAATAAGATCTCCCCTTTCAATCAGGTGCTTGGTATATAAAGAATGCTTTTCAAAAAATGAGCTGGTACTAAAGGAGATGGCAGAGACCAGCATCAACGGAACAAACAACTCATAACCACTGGTAATTTCCGCTATCAGGAATATTGCTGTAAGAGGAGCATGTAGCACTCCGCTCATTACTCCACACATACCCACCAAGGTAAAGTTACTGGTACTCACACTCACATTTCCCCAGGTTACTACATTGAGCACAGAGGCAAAAAGATAACCAGTAACCCCTCCTAAAAATAAAGATGGTGCGAAAATACCGCCACTACCACCTGAGCCTATAGTTAAAGCTGATGCAATTGGCTTTACGAGTATCACACAGATCATAAAGATAAACACCATCCATATATTGCTAATCTCAGAGAAGAATAAACTGGTGTCCAGAATATTCATTTGATTACCTGCCAGTAAAGACTTAATGGTATTATAACCTTCACCATATATAGGCGGAAAGAAGAAAATGATAATACCAAGAAGTACACCACCTACTAATCCACGGCCAGCATAGTTTTTTACCTTTTTAATAAGGCTTTCTACTTTATAGGTAGTTCGGGTAAAGTATACTGATACCAGACCACTAATCATTCCCAGTAAAATATAATATGGAGTGTCCGATGCCTTAAAGCTATCCACTAGCTTAAATGAAAACAGAACATCATCACCAAGAAGCGTAATAGAAACCAGTGTACCTGAAACTGAAGCAATAAGTAAAGGTATAAA
Source organism: Fulvivirga maritima (assembly GCF_021389955.1). NCBI lineage: Bacteria > Pseudomonadati > Bacteroidota > Cytophagia > Cytophagales > Fulvivirgaceae > Fulvivirga > Fulvivirga maritima. The sequence goes on along the minus strand of NZ_CP089980.1, from coordinate 1,945,957 downwards.
CATGCCTATGGTCACATCGGCAAGTATTACTTCCATACTAAATATAACCCCGGCTACAGGAGAATTAAATATCGCAGAAATGGCTCCGGCAGCACCACAGCCAATAAGCAATGTTCGCTTTTTGGCATTCATGTGCACAAAGCGACCTACATTAGACCCAATAGCTGAGCCCGTAGTAACAATAGGACCTTCCAAACCTACAGATCCACCAAAACCTACAGTAATGGCACTGGTAATCATTCGGGAGAACATCTTGCTTCGCTTGATTATACTTCCGTTTTTAGAAATGTCATATAGAATCTGCGGGATACCATGACCTATCTTCTCTTTAATAATATATCGGGAAAGAATGACGGTGAGCAGGATACCAATTAATGGGAAACCGATATAAAAATAATTTTCATATTCTTTATTAAAGTTACCCGTGAGCTGATGCTGAATAAAATGTACTGCTTCCTTAAGGGTAACTGCGGCAAAGCCTGCAATGAGACCAGTGATACCAGCCAAAATTAGAACGAAATTTCTGTTACTGACGTGTTTAATGCGCCATACTAAAAATTTCACCAAAGGACTCTCGTGTTTCACATTCAAAACGCTTCATTAATTGAGCTGCAAAGTTAGAACAATAGCCTACAAACAATAACAATAAGCTATGAAATTGACAGCTTTTCCTACATCTAACCAAAAGAGGTTACACATGTTAATACTATCACAGCATTATTGTTACCAGCACTATGAAAGAATTCACACAAATAAAGGAAAACTGCCTGTATATTAAGGACTTACAAAAGGCAAAAAAATTCTATCATCATACCCTTGGTTTAGAGATAATTCACCACGAAGAGGAGAAGCATATTTTCTTCAGAGTGGGATCATCAGTTTTACTATGTTTTAACCCTGAAGACAGCAAACTAAAGACTTCACCTCCGGCACATTACGCTGAAGGCAATCAGCATTTTGCCTTTGAAGTAAACCAAGCTGAATATGAGAATGTGAAAAATAAAGTGCAAAAGTTAGGTATCACTATTATAGATACAATAGTGTGGAAGGGCGGGGAAGAATCATTTTACTTCCACGACCCAGAAAATAATGTATTAGAGGTAGTTCCTACAGGTGTTTGGAGTTAGTCCAGGCTAGCCCACTTACCTTACCTGCCCTATTAGAAACTTCAGAATTAGTTTCTTTAGGATCTATTGGGGTAGCGCTTGTATATATTTTCTCAAACCAGGACTTATAATCTTTATAGAGAATACAATCTCTCATGAGGCCTTCCGGAGTTAATATCTTAATCATTACATCCCGGTTTAACCAGTTTTGGATGGCTTCTTTTTGTTCCTGAGGAAGATTAGAAACTCTAACGTATTCTATTCCTTTAAAAGTGCTTGACTTTATCATTCTTCCGCCTTGTTATAATGCAATTTAAAAAGTTTATTACTAAAACACGAACCATTGCAAGTGGTAAAAAAAAATAAAAAACAGCCGGCCTCACACACCCCATTCCGGACAGTCACCACCAAGCTAGCAAGAAAGTTCCTATTAAGTATTATTCTATCTTATCAATCTGACAGACCTCAATAAATTTCGATAAATGACGGCAGCGGCGGGTCAAAAAGTAATTTAACCTCTAAATAAATTGTATCTCAAAATACAATATATTGCCTTTAATCCATCCCTCCAATTAATCTTCTTCCCTTCTGCGTAGGTTCTTCCGTAGTATGAAATGCCAACTTCATATATACGTATACCTTTCACTCGGGAGATTTTTGCGGTCACTTCCGGCTCAAAGCCGAATCGTTTTTCCTTAAGGACTAACCCTTGAACAAGTGATGTATTAAAAAGTTTATAACATGTCTCCATATCGGTGAGATTTAGATTGGTAAACATGTTGGACAAGAAGGTGAGAAATTTATTACCTATGGAATGCCAGAAAAACAGTATGCGATGCGGATTACCGCCCAAAAAGCGGCTTCCATACACTACATCAGCCACCCCGTTCACTATAGGCTTAAGCATATCATTATATTCTTCCGGGTCATACTCCAGGTCAGCATCCTGAATAACCAAAAACTCTCCTGTAGCTTCTTTTATGCCTCTATGCAGTGCCGCACCCTTACCCATATTTTTCTCCTGAGCATAGTATTCTATCAGAAGGTCCGGATGGTTATTTATATATTCACGAATTAGCTCTTCACTGTTATCCGTAGAAGCATCATTAACAATTACTACTTCCTTTTCTATATTATCTATAAGAACTACGGTTCTTACTTTATCAAGAATCTGATTTATGGTCTTTGCCTCATTATACACAGGTATAATTATTGACAATTTAGTTATACTCATTAGCGCTTAAACTTTAACAAATAGGTGTCTGGGTACTGAAGGTGATGAACTTGCTCAAACCTCTCTGGGTGTTTTCTCACCGCTGGCAGCAAATATCTAAACGTATTTCCATACACCTGATCAATCACCACATAATCTACTTCCCTTTCTTCCAGATCTTTAATTAACTCTTCCGGATCCTGTGCAAATTTATACCTTGAAGTATAAGTATCCGAATACAAATAAAACAGCACCGGCTTACCACAGCTTACCGTTACTTTCTCTTTCACATTTCTTTTGAGCCAGGTACCCATGGCAAAATAGTTTTTCCAGGCTGGTGAGTACTCCTTCTTAGCCTGATCATGAATTTTGTTTACCGGAGAAAAGGCAAATAATACCAATATACAGAGATAAAGAGGTGAAAGCACCGCCTTCTTACCAAGTGAGCCATATAGCTTTTTAACCAATTCATAAATTCCGTTTAGCAAGACAAATAACAATAGCGGAGCGAGCGGCACTATAAACCTTACGCCGATCCACACATCTGGCCAGATCATAAGAATAGCAAAGTTACCTAATAGATAACCGGCAATAAGCCATCTGAATTTTGGTAAAGACCAAATGCCATATATCATTAAACCTAAAAGCACAAAACCGAGAAACCATTCTCCACCTGTGGCGGAACCACCATAGGCTGGCTCCTTTATAGGAAAAATAGCGCTGGGTATCTCCCAAGTGATGTATCTGCTGAAATTATTAAAGAATCTATCTACAAAATCACCAAAATCGGCCTGACCTAAAGCTGGCTGATATGGATTAATCATAGTAAGTTGTTTCATATATGAACTTCCTCCAAGCTTTTGGCCTCTTAGAAACCACGGCAAAAAGCCTATAACAAAGCCTATAAAATAGGTAGCAGCGTATTTCCAATTTTTCTTAAAGAGGAAGAATAAAACATAGCCACCCAGAATAGCTACACCTAATGATCGAATATAGTAGGCAAATATCATGGTTAGAATCGAGCCTATTAAGGCAGGGCTCTTTAAGGTCCATTTATCAAAATCTACTTTAATAAAAAAGAACAATGAGAGCATGCTCATAAAGAAAAACGGCACCTCTGACATCATAATACTGCCATAGAAAAGCAAGTGAGCATTGAGCACTGATAACAGCGTAACAGTAAAACTAAAGGCCTTATTTTCGGTGATCTTCAAAAGCACTTCAAAAAGTAGCCATAAACCTGCCATCAGCAACAGACCATTAAAAACCTTTATGAATGTAATATCTTTACTTATAAGCATAATAACACTTATAATAGCAGGATAACCGGGAGGGAAATGGTTGTTAGGGTTATGACTACTGCTAGAAATACTAACATAGCCCTCACCCTGCGAGAGCGCTTTACCAAGCATATAATAAGAAGCATTATCTCCCAGCATGGCCACCTTACTATCGAAGGTATAAGCATAAGCTACTACAAATATTACTGCCAAAATACCGAGGTAAATTAGCTTTGACGTGGTCTTGTTGGTTTCAGAGGTTGGTTGAGTCATAAGTACAGTTTGCCTGGGTAAATATAAAGATTTGTGATGTAAGCAAAATAATCTATCTTCAATAGACAAAATAATTTCTAAATTAACAGTATTCCAAAAGTGTATCAAACTACTCTGATTAGCAACGCTGAATTATTAATTATTTAATGAATTTTATAAAATACATTACTTCCTTAGCACTAATTACCCTATTATTCGCTTGCCAAAAACAGGAAAACGATTCTGAATTTTCTGAAATCACACCCGAATTTGAAGAGTATTGGTATTCTGGCAAAGCCGAAGTAGCCACTTATCAACTCAATCAATCGCGCTACGGAGAAGAAAGAAAAGGCAATGCGACCTTAATTTTTGTAACAGAACCCTTTTCCAGATATAAGCAAGTAAAGCTGGATCACCCTGAAAAGACTGGCAATGATAAGGTCTCCGTAATGAAGCTCAATTTCATTAAAAAATTTAATACTGGCATTTATCCATACTCCCTCATGCTATCTGCGTTTAGCCCTATTGATTTGGCCAAAGACAGCTCAACCTTAAAAGTGACCATGTCAGGACAGGAATGGTGTGGCCATGTATTTACCCAGATGAACCTCAGACACAATCAATATCAGGTTAACACTTACTCTTATTTTGAATCAGAAGCCGATGAAGTTTTTGATTTGGATAAATATATTCTGGAAGATGAAATATGGAATCGCATCAAAATTAATTACCACTCTTTACCTACCGGTAAGTTTGAAATGATTCCTGGTTTATTTTATGCCAGACTGCTACACCAGCCACTATCAGCACAGCCCGTGGAAGCAACTTTAGAACCTACTGATAGCACTTTCTCCTATCGCATAAAATATAAAGACCGCTCCTTATCTATTAATTTCAATAAAGAATTTCCGCATAGAATAAACTCCTGGGAAGAGACGTTTATAAATTTAAAAGGTGAAACAGTAAGCACTTCTGCCACTTTTGATCGTATGCTGCATATTGACTATTGGAGCAAAAACAGCAATAAATACGAATATCTAAGAGACTCACTACATTTAACTTTCTAAAAAACATGTTTGAATCGGCACTTAAAGAATTTCAAATACCGGAAGAGCAAACTTATCTTAACTGTGCCTATATGTCACCCCTTGTTAAATCTGTGGAAGAAGCAGGCATGCAAGGTATGATTAAGAAAAGAAACCCTGGCATAATCACGACCGATGATTTTTTTGAAGAAGGAGACTTACTGAGGGAAGAGTTTGCCAAACTAATAAGAGCCGATGAACCTAAAAGAATAGCCATAATTCCATCTGCCAGCTATGGCTTAGCTACTGTAGCTAAAAATATAAAGCTCTTAAAAGGAGATAACATAGTAATGGCTGCTGAGCAATTTCCGAGCAACTATTATAGTTGGCAAAAGGCCTGAGACCAGCATGATGCGGAAATGAAAATAATCAAGAGGCCTACTTCATCTCATGATAGCTGGAATGAAAATATTCTCCAAGCTATTGACAGCCAAACTAAAGCCGTAGCTCTACCTCATGCTTATTGGGCTGATGGATATTTGTTTGACTTAAAAAAGATCAGAGAAAAAACACGAGAAGTGGGAGCACTGCTCACAATTGATGGAACACAATCAGTAGGAGCTTTGCCTTTCAGAATACAAGAAATTCAGCCCGATGCACTTATCTGTGCGGGCTATAAGTGGCTTTTTGGCCCCTATAGCATTGGGCTTGCATACTTCGGCTCATATTTTGATAATGGCGAACCCATAGAAGAAAACTGGATCAACCGTGAAAATAGCGAAGATTTTGCAGGCCTGGTAAATTATAAATCAGGCTACCAGCCCCAGGCTATTAGGTATGATGTTGGCGAGCATAGTAATTTTATTCTTGTGCCTATGATGCTACAAGCCTTAAAATTACTCAACCAATGGAAGCCAGAAAATATTCAGTCTCACTGTGCGAACATAATAGAAAAGCCTTTAGCAAAGCTCGAAGGCAGCCATTTTTATGTAGATCAAGCCTCTGAAAGATCTGCTCATTTATTTGGAATAAAATCTAAGGTACCTTTAGACACCAACTTACTAATGCAAAAGTTAAAATCAGCTCAAATTAGTGTGTCACTCCGTGGTAGTTCTATCCGGGTTTCGCCTCACATTTATAATACTGCTGAGGACATTGAAAAGCTGGTAGATATTTTACTCCAGCTTAAATAACTTCATCAGTATCTCTTTTTCGTTTCAGAATACTAATACCTGAAAAAAAGAAAATAAAACCCAGTATAGCCAGTGCCCATGGGCTTACACCTATTAAACTACTTCCAAATATTCCAAGAACACCAAGTATAAGCCCTATAATTCCTACTATAGTCAGTACAAGTGCCAAAATCTTAATCATGGTAATTTTGTTTTGATTCTATAGGTAATTAACAAATACTATTCCTCTAAACTTATTAGATTGATATGCTGTTATTTTCTCTGAAAAGCTCGATTTTTAGAGTACATTCGCGCCAAAAATCGCTTATATTGAGGTGATAATTCCACACATTATGAAGTTCTTAGTTGCTGTTATTATTAGCTTTAGCTGCTTAGTGGCTCACGGCCAAAGCAAATACATGTTTGTTTTCTTAAGTGGCAATCACCATCACAGCGATCTCAGTAAATCTCAAAAAGAAAGCCTGCAGTCAGGCCACAAAAGGCATATTAAAAAGCTCTCCGAAGAAAATAAGCTACGAGTAGCCGGATCTTTTGAAAATGGAGGCGGCATTTTCATATTAAACACCAGCTCAGTAGATACCGCCAGAAAGTGGATGAGCACAGATCCTGCCATCAGCACCCAAAGGTATAAAACAGAAATACTCCCCTGGACACCAAGACTAGGCTCAGTCTGCATGGCAGAAAACCCGCTGGAATATGAAACCTATACTTTTGTAAGGTATAACACATACATCACTAAATTTAATGTGAGAGATGCTCCTCAACTCTTTCGCCAACATGATGTATATTTAAAAGAAATTGAAAAGACTGGAAATGTTATTTCTGAAGGAGTGTTTGATAATAGTGATGGGGGCACTATGATCATGAAAGGAGAAGTAGCCAAAGAAGTAATTATGAACGACCCCTCCGTGAAAAACGGAATCATTGACCCTGAAATTAAAACCATTTGGGTAGCCAAAGGCTCCTTTTGCGAACATAATAACTAATTAACATCATGAAATTCCTAAAATGGATGGTAGCCATTATCTTATTGCTAGTGGCTATTTACTTCACCGGGCCCAAAGTAGAACCCCCCGAGCTCAACCGAGAATTACCAGAAGTAAGTCATTATTTATACCAGCTAGAAGCTGATATAGAAGCAAAAGAAGAGGCTGTAGGTAATGTAAAGCCTGATAATGAAGCTCGAATAGTATGGTATGATTCTGCGTACCAAAAAACACCTTACAGTCTGGTTTATCTTCATGGATTTTCTGCCAGCCAAAAGGAAGGCTTTCCTTTACATGAAGAAATAGCTAAACGCTATGGCATGAACCTTTATCTGGCCAGGCTGCATTCTCATGGCGTAGATGCAAAAGAACCTATGCTGGATTTAACCACAGAAAACTATGTTAATTCAGCAAAAGAAGCGATAGCTATTGGTGAACAACTTGGAGAAAAAACCATTCTTTTTGCTACCTCCACAGGAGGCACTCTTTCTTTATACCTAGCAGGTGGAGATGAAAATATTGCCGGACTCATTCTGTTTTCACCTAACATCAAAGTTTATCAGCCAGAAGCTTTTATTTTGAATAAACACTGGGGCTTACAAATAGCGCGTATAGTACAAGGCAGTGATTACATAGAATGGGAAATATCTCCTGAAAGAAAACCCTATTGGCAAAATAAATACAGAATAGAGGCAGTTACGCAACTTCAAGAATTGCTTGATGTAACCATGACTGACGAAACTTTTGCGCAAGTAACTCAACCCACATTTTTAGGCTATTATTATAAAAACGATTCTCTTCAAGATCATACCGTTTCAGTAGAAGCAGAGTTAAAAATGTTTGATAAGCTAGGGACACCCGATGCTCTTAAAAGAAAAGTGGCCTTTCCTGAAGCAGGACACCATGTAATAGGCTCCTCACTCACCTCAGAAGATTTACCCTCAGTGAGGAAAGAGACTTACCAGTTTATAGAAGAAATACTGAAACTTAAGCCTGTGCCTGTAAAGGAGAAATCAGATAGCGTAACTACTGTGGAGCCTGTTCTTAATCCTGCTTAAAAGGCAAGAGCCATTCGGCATGTTTAAAATGGTGCCATTCGGCTTTAGCCAAATTATATTCAGGGTCATACAACGGATGAAAATCTCCTCGATTGAGCCTTACATTGCCCCTGGCATAAATTTCTACATCAGGAAAGCCCTTATCTGCGTATTCCTTTTTTAGGATTTGAACAAACTGCCAGCACATATCAGGGTGAGAGGCCACTTTGCCCGCCTGCTTGGGCGTAAGGTATTCGGTAGGTCGTACTTTCCATGTTTCTCCTGTAGCCGGATCTTTAATATGAAACATGATAGTGCCATATTTAATGCGGAGCATCATACGCCATGAAATTCTATGGCCTTCTTCTGTCCAGTTTACATCTCCTGTAAATAACCAATGCCGGAGTGGCAATAGCACCTGACAGATGAAATAACCAACAAATAAGGTGGTCACTAGCTTTTTCCTACCTTCTAAATAATTAGACTTATATGAGTTTATAGTTTCCTCATTGAGTTCCAAAGGAGGTTTTCTCTTAAGAAAAATCCTTCTGATCGTTTCCGGATCAAAGAAAAAGATGCTAATAGCAATGCCCACATAAGGAAATACACCCACTTGAAATACCGCTGAATTAAATAAATGAAAAAATACTGCGGCCATAAATGCGTACTTGCGAGTTTTCTTCCAAAGTAATCCGGGACCAACGAATAAGTCAAACACCAGACCCATGTGAGAAACCGCCACCTGAAACCACTTTTGTGCTAACAAAGGGCCTATTAACCAATAATGTGATTTATTAGTAAATAAAATGCCTACCGTTTCGGCCTCCATCCAACCCGGGTACATTTTCGCGAAAGCGGCAAAAACATATACCAAGGTCATTTGAAAAGCAAAGGCCCATATGCACCACTGCGGACAGCTAAGGCTTTTCAGAGAAGGTTTTCGTTTTACATCAAGAGAAAGATATTTATGCGCTGGCACAGTGCTCATCAAGAAACATAACAATACCATCAGGTAATAATGGTTGTTATAATTAGTCTTCTGCATAAAATACACTCCGGCCCACATTAGGGCATAAGTGATCATAGCTACACGATAGTATAACCCCAGCATAACCAGCACACCGGCCACTCCCATAATGATATAGTAATAATACATACCATCTCCCGGAAGCGGATGAAGCCATGAAAAATCAATAAAAGGGAATGTGATCTTAGGAGTAATAAAGGCCTTTTTAACCCAACCAGTCATAATAGCGCCCCACGCTTCTGCTGTAAGGAGCAAACCAAAAATGACCCTGAAAATAACCAGTGGTGAGTTATCAACAGGCCTGAACAGTTTTTCTTTCATGGAGTGATATTACTAAAACTTAACTCCTAAATCCAGTCCGAAATAGTCATTCTTTAATGAAAACTTATCTACCATATCACTTCTATCGCCTACCAGATTTACTAACCCTCGGTTATAAGATACTCCGGCAAAAAGGCTGGTATTTAATCCTATTTTATAATCAAGGCCAAAACCCACCTGCAAAGTTGAATTAAATAACTAACCGGCTAAAAGCCGGTAGATTTGATTCCGCCTAAAGGCGGCTAAAGTCACTAGCTAATTTTAAAATTATCGTCTTTATCTTCAATATCCTGATTCTCTATATACTGCATTATTATTTCATCTGTCACATTCCCACTTGTTACTGCAAAATAGCCTCGCGCCCAAATGTGCTTACCCCAAAACTGTCGCTGTAAATGCTTAAACTCAAATAGTAACTTATGTGAGGTTTTCCCTTTTATATATTGCATGAGCTTACTTATTGACAGTTTGGGAGGTACGGATACAAACAAATGTATATGGTCCTGTGACACATGACCTTTTACTATTTCTACTTCATTCGATTTACAAATCTCTCGTATCAACTCTCTACTTCGCTCTGCCACTGCTCCTACCAAAACTTGCTTGCGATATTTCGTTACCCAAACTATATGATATTTCAAATCAAACAAGGTGTGAGACCCTTTTCTGTAGTTTTCCATAGGGAAATATCGCAAATACTAAAGTCTTCGCCTAAAGGCGAGGGATTTTCTCCCATTCCCAGAGTGTGACATTAAAGAATCTGAAGTTCTCTACTACAAAGTATTCCTCCTCCTTTTCCTTTTCTTTCACATTAAACTCCATAGTAGTACCTACCTGAAAATAAATGCGCTTGTCCAAGGCTATTTCATTTGTGTATAGCTTTATGGCCACCGGTATTTGTATGTACTGCACGCCATATTCCTCTTTGTATCTAACGGTATTATTTTTATCAGTAATCTCAAAGGCTGATCGGTTAGAAACCAAAAATACCCCTGTGCTGAAATAGTAATTTTCTCTAAAAGCAAAATCAGCAAAAGGCCCCGCGGCAAACCTTATCCCTACCCCGTCACTACTATAATTAAAGTCATCAGAGTCAGAATTTAACCTCGAACTAGAGATAGTAGGAGTAAATTTGAAACCTAGTTCCACCTGAGCATATGACCCATAGGAAATGAAGAAAAATAGTAGAATCAGCAGTTTTTTTCTCATCTGCAATAATTTTTTGGTTACTTAGCAAGTTGAAAGACTTAGGGTCTTTAACGCCCAAATAAACGAATAGTTTGATCATGAAAAAAAGGATTTCCCGTTTTACTAGCAGCCATTTTCGGTGTTTTACTTATTAGCTCGTGCTCTAACAATTATGATGAGTGTGTATATCAGCCAGATACCTCTGGCATACAGGTAAACCTTGACTTTGAAAGGCTAGACTCCGCACTGCTAGGAGTAAAATCAAAAGATGAGTTAAGATCCTTTCTTAATGAATATCCCATAATAAGAGAGTATTTCTTAAGGAGAACTCAATACCCTGATGACTCCGTGATGATGGATGTACTCTATAGAAAATTTCAAAATCCGCATATAGATACCCTACAGCAGGAGATAAATCGCGTATTCGGAGACCTCAGCACGCTCAAAGGTGAGCTAAATAGCGCCTTTACTAATTTTAAATATTACTATCCCGAAGCAGAGTTACCCAAGGTAAAATTCATTGCCACAGGTTTAGATAATGATATGTTTATTTCTGACTCGCTGATAGTGGTAGGCCTAGACTATTATTTAGGAGACAGTGCTAAATACAGGCCAATTGGCTTATATAGCTATATGTTGGAAAGGTACAGACCCAGCTACATCACTCCTTCTATTATGCTTCTTTATGGTATTTCGTCAAAGTACAATAAAACCAATACCAGCGATAAGACCATGCTGGCAGATATGATAGGCTATGGTAAGTCCTTTTACTTTGCCAAGCATATGATGCCTTGCACACCAGACAGCCTTTTAATCTGGTATTCAGGTAAAGAAATTAATGGATCAAGAGAGAATGAAGATATTGTTTGGGCTCATTTTCTTGAAAACAAGCTCTTGTATGAGACTGATCACCTTGTAAAGAAAAAATATATTGAAGAAAGGCCTAAAACCTATGAAATAGGAGAAGAAGCACCAGGAAGAATTGGCACTTGGCTGGGTTGGCAGGTAGTAAGGCAGTACATGGATCGTAATGATGAAGTAACCCTGCAGGAATTAATGCAAAACACTGATTCAAAAAAGATTTTCAACGATTCTCATTATAAACCTAAAAGATAACTTCATACACAATTATGTGTTATAAAAGCCATGTTAAACTCCTTTGAAGTAAGATGGATCTTTCAGGGCAAACTCCCTGAAGCAATGGTGCAGTGGGTTAGTCCATTTGCCCCAGAAGAACAAAGTGTACGCACTGATTATTATTTCAATAAAACAGAAAACGGCTCGTTAGGTATTAAACTTCGTGAAGGAAGTATACAAATGAAGCCGCTATTAAAAGAAGTAGGGCTTTTCTCTTTTGAAGAACATAAAGCAAAAATAGAGTCCTACAGCAAATGGAGCTATTTGGTGCAAGATAATCAGGAATGGTCGTACATGATAGAGCAGCCTGAAACCTGGCTTCCGGTAACTAAATCACGGTTGATGAATAAATACACCTTAGCAGGCGGCTATCCTGATAAGATAGAAATGAAGCAAAGAGTAGAGCAAGGCTGTGAGATGGAGCTCTCTAATATCACTATACTTGATAAAGACTTCTGGACTTTAGCTTTTGAAGCTTACGGTACAGAAGCAGAAGAGGATTTACAGAAGACTCTTAGGTATATTTTTGAAACTTCTGAGCTACCTCAAGCGCTACCTTTGCAAAATTCATTTGGATATGCACAATTGATCCACGATATTCAGAACTAATATGTTTTTATCAGTAGATATAGGAAATACCAATGTAGTTTTCGGTCTTCATAATGGCACCGAATGGACTCGAGTATGGCGCATAGCCACTAAAGATGAGGCACAAGAGCTGCTGGCTCACTCTCTGGATAAACATCTGGATGGTGTAACGGTGAACGAAGTAGCCATAAGCAGTGTGGTGCCGTTTTTCACTCATGTAATTAAAAGAAAGCTTAGTGATAAGCTTAAAATAACGCCATATTTAATTGGCCCCGATAGTTATGATGCACTGCCAATTGAAGTACTGCATCCTGATAATATTGGTAGTGATTTGGTAGCTGATGCCTTGGCCGCTTATGAAAAATACCATGAAGATTGTATGGTAGTAGATTTTGGTACGGCGCTCACCTTTACCATTGTAGCTGATAAAAAAATAAAAGGCGTAAACATAGCTCCAGGATTAAAAACTGCTATGAAAGCTTTAGCTACCAGTGCTGTACGACTTAACGAAATACCACTAGAACTACCCGAATCTGTAATAGGATTTGATACCACCTCAGCCATTCAGTCTGGTATATTGTGGGGTTATGTAGGGCTGGTAGAGAAAATGATTGAAAGAATAGAAAAGGAGCTCAACACCAAATTGAAAATCATTGCTACAGGTGGTCTTTCCAAAGTTTTAGAACCGCTGCAAGATCAGTTTGATGCCATAGAACCTCATACCACTTTAGAAGGTGTTAGGCTAATATACCTGGCCAACAAAAATTAATTGGCCTTCTCTATTATAGGTGTAAATGCCTGCACATATTCATCTATAAACTCATCGAGCCTTTTGAGGCGGTATTGCATTACCCAGCGCGGATGCGGCAGTGGCACTATCTCTTCAAAAAGCTCATATTTCTTATTCAGGTATTTGAGATAGCTGATGTTTTTTCCCTTACCCAGGCTAAAGGCTATTTTATGCGCTCCAAAATCTATCTGCTTTCTCATTTCTGCCACCATATAAGGCTCAATAGCCTTTTGCAGTTCAGGGATATCATAGTAATTGAGGTTTCTTCCATCTTTCACAAAACCCAATGGAGACACTGATGTGAAGTAGAAATGTTTGTAAAATAATTCACTTCCGCCAACTGCATTAATCATTTGATAAATAAAGCGGGAAGACAATTCTGATTTTTTATCAAATTCATTTTCAATGCCTAATTCTTCTTCTAAGCGAATAGGATCAGTAAAAGGAATGCCCGTGGCTCCGCCCCCAAAACGCCCAGGATTAATACCTATGAGAAAAGCCCTTTTATGATCATCATTAAAAAACTGATTATAAAAAAGACGAGTAACTCGCTGCACCTCCTCCTCAGCAAAAGGATAAAGCACCTCTACCCCTTCAGGTAAATCTTCTGGCAAATTGAGCTCATCATAATACTTTAAGATTTTTTCTGCGTAGGTCATGTGGTAAAGTTAATTATCTATTTTGACTTACACAGAAGTAAAATCAAATGGAGTGTCAGAGTTGAAATGGTAAAAGGCTAAATGAATCTAAACCTGAAGATAAGCTTAAGGAGCTCTAGCAAGACTTCAAAAATTATAAAAACGAATATGAAGGCCACTAGCCCCAAAGTCATCTCTATAAAAGATATTGATGTGCCTAGTATAAAATAACCATAATACACTAAGTAGACCATTGAAAAGCCAAATTCTAAAATAAAAAAGCCAATGAAAAAAGTGAAATCCATAATGACACGGCCAACAAATGTATTCGCTCTCTGGTGGACGAGATAATAGAGGTAATGATTGGCTATTATAAAACTGGCCATTGCCATAAACAGGTACACATATTCCCACACTTCTGTACGGAGAAGGAGCTTTGAATAAATATAAGCATACATCAATGCCTTTAATGCCGCCACCAGGGTTACTAAAATATAAACATCTCTCATGCTCAAAGCTCTACGAAACATTAGCCAACTGTCTTTTAATGTTTTCGATTTTACAGGCTTTACCTGCATCAATATCTCTTCGACTTGGTAACTCTCTTCTTTTATTGTGGTTTCAGCGGCAGAGATAGCTTCAGGTTCATAGATAGACCTATTGGCCAGAATATGCTCCAGCTCTCTCTTAGTTTTATTTTTATACCGATTTAGGAAAAACTCCTCCTTCGTCATCCTTTAAATAACATTAAAAAGCCATGATAAAAAGTTCTGAGAGAATACACCAATAAGTCTCTTTATTTAAACTCAGACATAAGATAAATGCATAAATCACATTTTCATACTAAGTAGCCCTTTAATACAAAAAAAGCCCCTTTAGCAGGAGCATTTCACGTTAATCATATAATTTTTAATTTTTTGAAACCCATTTTAAAAATCTCCGTTATATCACTCAGGTCAAACAACAACAAGTAAATAGGTACGAAATATTCAGCAATAATGGCAACAACAGCTTTCCTTTTAGCATAGCACTTCTTGCCCTACAGCTAATTTTCGCACAACATTTTATAAATAACCTTAGAAAGTTTTAAGGTAATAGAAACAGATATGGGACATTTAATAAGATAAGTCCTAAAACTGTTAAAATAAGAATACAAAAAATATGCTATATCAGTATATATAGCGTTAGATAATAGTACTTCTTCGGACGATTACGTCTGAAATAAAAAGTTTGTTTTGTTTAGGTAAGAGGCTATCATGGGTTGTTCCTGATAGCCTCGTTTTTTTTAGTAGATTTAGGTCTATGACAGCATTATTCATCATAGTGTTTGCTATACTGATCTTTCAAGTGATCATGTTCTTCTTTATTCGCGCTAAGCGTAAAAAAGAAAAAGCATCCAGTGTAATTGAAAAATACAATATCCAATCACGCTCAGATGCTTTTAGACTTTTGCAGGATCCGAATATTCCTGAAACGGATCGTATTAAAATAGAGCAGCTCTATCAAGGCGTTGCTTAGTGCATGCCTTCAGTAGAAACCGCCTTGTTTTTACCAGACTTCACAAAAAGCACTACCGGAGCACATACAAGGAAAAATAATCCTATATATAAAAACACATCCATATAGCTCAGAAGCGATGCCTGTCTCATTACACTCATTTCAAACATTTGATACCCCTGCTGTAATGCAAAATCTGGAGTAGAACCTGCTCCAATGAAATTTTGCTGAAACCCTTCCAGGCGCTGTTGCACCAAAGGATCATAAGGGTTAATGTTTTTAATTAGGTCGGCCCTATACATAAAATTGCTTCTGCTTATAAAAGTACTTATAAGAGCGATACCAAAAGAACCTCCCAGCTGCCTTACCATACCGGTAAAAGCAGCTCCTTCTGCAATCTGCTTACCTTGTAATGTAGACAGTGCCAGTGTAGTAATAGGCACAAAGAGTAAGCCCAGACCTACGCCCCTAACCATCAGCAACCAGAAAAAATCCTGAGTTCCGGTATGAGGAGTTAAAATACCATGCGCCCAAAAACTGTATAGAAAGAAAATGGTAAACCCACCGGCAATCAGATACTTCTGTGGCACCCCTTTCTGTAATAGCCGGCCTACAATAGGCATCATAAAGCCGGTCATGAGTGAACTAGGCACAAGTAGAAGACCAGCATCCAGCGCAGTCCACCCAAGGATAGACTGTGTGAAAAGCGGGATTATAAAGGTAGAACCATACAAACCAAAGCCTAGTATAAAGGTAAATATGGTTCCCACGGCCAGGTTCTTGTCTTTGAGCACCCGCAACTCTATTACAGGATTTTCAATAGTAAGCTCCCGCCATATAAGCAAGTAAAAGCCTAGTACACCAGTTATGGTAAACACAATAATTATAGGTTCGGCAAACCAATCATGCTCCTGGCCCTTTTCCAATACATACTGTAAAGAGCCAACAGCCACTACCAGTAAGAAAATACCTAACCAGTCGATTTCAGAAGCTTTCTTTTTACCACCATAGTTAGGGCTGGAAACATAGTTTAGCGTAAGCATAGTGGCTATAATTCCAATAGGAATGTTAATATAGAAAATATACGGCCAGCTATAATTATCAACCAGGTAACCACCTAGTGGAGGCCCTAAGGTAGGTCCCACTATCACGCCCATGCCATACAGCGCCTGAGCCATACCTCTTTTTTCTGGAGGATAGGCCTCTGTAATAATGGTTTGTGAAGTCACCAATAAAGCTCCACCTCCCAGACCTTGTATAAACCTAAAAGCTACTAATTCCCAAATATTAGTGGCATTACCACATAAAAAGGAAGTAAGTGTAAAAATCATTATGGATGCAGCGAAATAATTTCTCCTACCAAACTGCTGCGACAGCCAGCTGGTAAGCGGCACCATAATTACGTTGGCTATGGCGTAAGCAGTTACCACCCAGCCTACGTCATTTAAGGTAGCACCCAGGTTTCCACGCATGTCATTCAGAGCCACATTTACTATGGTAGTATCTATGATCTCCAGAAGGGCACAAGTGATGGCGGTGACGGTAATAATCACTCGCCTGAAACCGTACTCTACCGTACTTTGTTGTTCAAGCATAAAATTGTTCCCTTGTTTATTAGTCGAGAGCGATTTCGGCTATCACGTTCATACCTGCTCTCAACCTATCCATATTCTCCTGTCCTTCTTCCAATTCTATTTTCACAGGTATTCTTTGTACCACTTTCACAAAGTTACCAGTAGCATTATCAGGAGGAAGTAATGAAAACTTAGCTCCTGTAGCTCCGGCTATAGATTCTACCTTGCCTTTAAAAGTAGTTCCGGGCACAGCATCTACAGATATTTCTACCTCCTGGCCTGGGCGAATCTTCTCCATTTGAGTTTCCTTAAGGTTAGCTACTACCCAGATATCATCATCTTCTACTATGGCAAATAATGACTGCCCAGCCTGTACCAACTGACCTACCTCTACATGTTTTTGTGAAATAATGCCATTTATCGGTGCTGTAAGTATCGTATATGAAAGTTGCAGCTTAGCAAGATCTAACTGAGCCTTACTTATTTTCACATTGGCTTCGGCCACTCCTATGTTATTAGCAGAAACCTGACTGGCTGTTTGGTTCGCATATGTTTGTCGAGATGCTACAGCCTTTTGTCTTTCGAGCACCTCTAGCCTTCTCTCAGCAGATTCTTTAGCTGCTTTTACATCATCAAACTGTTGCTGTGTGATTGAATGATCCTTGATCAGGTTTTCATATCGGTTATAATCTTGAGTAGCTCTCCATAAATCTACCTTAGCCGCTTCTATGTTAGCTTGTACAGTGGCTATATTGGCTTGCGAAGTGCTTACATTAGCATTAGAACTGGTAGCTCCAGACTTTACAACTTCCAGATTAGCTAAGGCATTTTCATATGACGCTTCAGCCTGTTCTACTCTTATTTGATAATCTTTAGCATCTAATATTACCAGAGTATCTCCCTTTTTCACCGCCTGATTATCATCAATGTAAATTTTATCTATATAGCCGGAAACTTTAGGAATTACCGGGCTAATGTCAGCTTCTAGCTGTGCATCTTCAGTTTCTTCATAATGTAGGGAATGGATGTATTTGAAAACTCCATAAACAAGGCCTACAAGCACAATTCCGGCAAAAATAATAGGGAATAATTTGTTACCCTTCTTTTTATTTTGTTCCGGCTTTTCCATTGGCGTATTCATCTTTTACTATTGGTAATTATTTTTCTATATTAAATTCTTCACTTAAAATTCCTGAGTCTTTGGCCAGCTGATAATAACTGATGGTAGCATCAGCTTTAGCGTGCGTTTCATTGACTTGAGCCTGAAGCTGCTGCACTTGTGCTTCCAGCACATCGGTAAGCAGAGCTACACTATTTTCATAGCTGTTATTGGTAATCCTGTAGTTTTCTGTAGCCTGACTGCTGGCTACTTCTAATGTCTGCAGCTTCTTAAGCTCGTTTTGATAATTAGCATAATCTCTATAAATCTCGCGTCTCACATTATCCCACTGCATGTCAGCCATAATAGAAGCCTGATCTGCCCGAGCCTGAGCCTCTTGCACCTGATGGCGACCTTTATATAAGTTTGAAAGGTTATACTGCAGCCCCAGACCTACGTTTACAGCATTAGTAATAGTAGCTACATTAGGAATATGAGCATCTACATACCCAGCAGTAAGTGCTAATGAAGGATAATAAGAACCTTTGGCTATTTTAATACTGTTTGTAGCGGCAAGCTCTCTATTCTTACTCGCCTCGAGGTCATTTCTTTGGCCACCAGCCTGCTCCATATAGTAGCTGATTTCATTTACTGAATTGGCACTTAATTTAGAAATCTCGGTGGTATCAATTTTTATAACCGTGGCATCTGGCAACCCTAAAAGTATACCCAAATTATAGTTAGCCACATCAATGTTATTATTTACTTCCAGCAGGTTAAGCTCCATGTTACTTTGCTGCAGTTGTGCTTTAAGTAAATCATTGCGAGTAATTACACCATTGGCTTCCAAGCTGGTAAAAAGCCTGACTCTTTCTTCGGCCTCGTGCAAACTTTCTTGCACTAGTTTCTGAGTAGATAGTAGTTTATAAAAGCTATAATATGCGCTAATCACATTAAATACTACTTCTTCTTTCTCGTTTTCAGCATCTAGCTCAGAGGCCTTTTTTAGGTAATCAGACATTTTTACGGCATTGCGAAGCCTAAACCCACTAAATAATGGCTGGGTAAGATCTGCCATTCCATAAGTCAGCGATGATACATCTGGCGTAGCGGTAGCTCCCTCACCTTGACCCTCTCCACCTAAATGTGTTTCAATAGTAGGTGTGTTTACCCGCATGTGTGCTCCTGAAATACTCAATTCAGGATACTGATCCATTTTACTCTCTGAATATTGAGCCTCAGCTTCTTTTACTGAGGCATAAGCTATTTTGAGCGACTTACTGTTTTCCAAGCCGAGCTCCACGGCTTGTTTCAAATTCAAATGCTGCTCATCCTGAGCATACAGAGTAAAAGTTAAAAAGCCCATCAAGGCTATCAAACAACTTTTTTTCATACTACTTTTCTAAAAGATAACTACTTAAAATACTTTTTAAATGTCGTTTCAAACGTGGTTTTATATCCTCCTCTTCCTTACCTCGGATGAGTAATTTTTGTGTGATTTTCCCTTGCGTGCACTGATTTATAAGCCCAAACATGGTCATGATTACCATTTCCACATCTGCCTCTTGTTTAAATACTCCTTTGTTCTGACCATCTACTATCACTCCCTTCATCTCATTCCAGTTTACTTCCAGCACATCCAGAATCCGCTCATGCAAATCATGCCTCTGGCTAAGACTCAGCTCCCTGTGTAGCATGAGATTAAACTTCTTATGGGAAAGTATTCTGTCTACGAATAGCTCAATAAGCGCATAGAGCATCTCAATCGGAGTCTTATTCATTTTTTTATACTCACCTATTTTTTCGCGAGTGTAGAATACTCTTCTGGCAATCATCTCTTCCAGCAGATTTTCTTTAGACCCGAAATAGTAAGAGATCATGGCTACATTAACACCTGCCTCATTCGCCAGCTCTCTTACAGAAGTAGCATCAAAGCCCTTTTCTAAGAACAGCTTATCAGCAGCTTCTAATATTCTATCTTTTGACATAGTTTCAATTTAAAGCAGCCTCAAAATTAATTAAACGTTTGTTTAATTTCAAACGATCGTTTAATTTTTAATATTACTGACTGATATTGAGTCAGTTACACCAAATTTATTATTAACTAAGCCTTATAAATTGATTATTAGGCATATTAAACTTAATATCGCCTCCAATTAATTAACTGAATATTACTATGGGCTTCCAAGATTCCATTATTTATCAGTTACTCTTTCCCAAGAAGAGCCTGAATAACCGAATGCTCCATTCACTTAAAACTACTTTTACCATTACGTGCTTAGCAGATGGTTTTAAGCTGGTATCTATGAACAATCAAAATCAACTTGATTATAAATGGTCTGCGGTAAAGGATGTTGTGATTACAAAAGATGGCTTAGAAATTACCACAGATTCTACGCAAAAAATCTCAAGAAAGTGGCAAGGATGGCACCAACTGATAAGAGAAGTGCCTCAGGGATACGGTAATTATAATTACGAATTTGTTCATCAATATCTGAACTCACTTGAAGGATGTGATATATGTGGACTCAAGGCTGTATATAACAATGAATGCCTCCACTGCGGTACAGAAGTCTGGAGTGATGATATAAAAGAGTTATCAGAATCTAAAAACGATTATGTTAGAGAAGAGCAGCTACTGTGGTTTATAGTAGGTGTTGATCCTGAGAAAATAGATATTAATAACAAGCCTGAAAACGGATTTGAAAGTAACCCCAACTGGAAACCTTTGATTAGTAAATACGACCAACCATGAGTACCAATATTATGAATGATAAACCCAATACTGGCATTAGAATCGCCTCCATGTTTGTAGACCATATCTTGATGGGCTTCATTATGTCACTCTGTAGCATTCCCTATATGAGTAACATGATGGCTAATATCTTCAAAAACCACAGCTATACCCCCATAGATTTTAACCATCCTTTTTTTTATGTAGTGCTTTTTGGTATGTCTCTCTATTTTTCAAAAGATGCCATTAGCGGAAGAAGTTTAGCCAAAAGGATTTTAGGCCTGCAGGTGATTAATTACAAAACTGGTAAGATTGCTTCTCCCCTACGGTGCTTTGTACGAAATATATTTATCATTTTTTGGCCTATAGAAGTAATTATTACTCTGGCCAACCCTAAAAGAAGATTAGGCGACCTGGTAGCTGGTACTGAAGTAGTAGTGTATGATAAAGAGAATCATAATAACACCATTAATTATGGACAGCTGGGAACCGCTCTTTTACTATCTTACGGTTTGGTACTGTTGATGTCTTGGCCATTACGTTCATTGCAGGAATATGCGGGAGATTTTCAAACTAAGCCTGTGCCCACCTCTTATGACATAAGTAAGGTAGGTCTTCTTGAATTACAGCTTAAAAGTAAGTTGCCCGATGATGCAGTAGTATCAGTACTAGCCTATAATAAAATAATAGGTCAGCCAGATAAGGCTTATTTAGAAATTACTATAATCCTTAATGAACAATACTCTTCAGATAAGGCATTTAACGAGTTACATGATCAGGTTATTTCAATTATAAATACTCAATACGCTAAAGATACTTATAAAGGCTACGTTTACTATAAATATAAAACTGACTACTCTGTGACCGCTAAGACTGTCTCCTTGTGATGATTATGTTTACTCAGCAGATTAAGTTTGTATTAATAAAATATTAAATAAAACTTCTTCCGTATCGTGCTAAAATTAACGCCTTCACCTACTTAGATTTAGTCTAAATAGTTTTTCAGGCTTATTTTTTCCCATACATTTGCGGCAATTTATATTTAATCTAAATTAATTGTCGCTAGTCTTGAGAGCTTTTTATTTGATTTTTTTATTAGGTCTTAGTCAATCTGTTTTTTTCACAAAACAGTTCTAAAGGATCTATTCACGGCCATGTAACTACTGCTAATGATCCATTACCTGGAGTAGCCGTAGTCATAAAAAACTCTAACAAGGGAACCATTACAGATATTGATGGCAATTATGCGTTAAAGAACATCAATGCAGGCTCGTACACTTTGCTCATAAGCTTTATGGGATATAAGGCTCAGGAGAAGCCATTAGAGATAAAAGCTGGTTCCAATCAGGAAATCAACATTTCTTTAGAAGAAGAAACTTTAGAAATGGATGAGCTTGAAATAGTAGGCAAATCCATTACTCAGGAAGTGACAGAGCAGGCTTATAGCATATCTACCATTTCCACCAAAAATCTACAAAACACCACCGCTGATGCCAAAGATGTTCTTAACAGACTCCCCGGAGTAAGGGTTTTAGAAGAAGGAGGACTAGGATCTTCTCTCAGCTTTTCATTGAACGGTTTCTCCGGAGATCAGGTAAAGTTTTTCTTAGATGGTATACCCATGAATAACTTTGGATCTTCTTTAAGCTTAAGCAGCATACCTGTTAATGCCATAGAAAGAATAGAAGTCTATAAAGGAGTTGTGCCTGTGTGGCTAGGTACTGATGCTCTCGGCGGTGCTATTAATATTATCACTAAGCAAAACAGTAATTTTCTTGATGCCTCATATTCGTTCGGCTCATTTAATACACACAGAGTAAGCATTAACGGAGCGCATACTAATAAAAAAACAGGATTTACCGCCAGAGGTAGCCTTATCTATAATTACTCTGATAATGATTATGAAGTGAATGTGCCAATTACTGATGCTAACGGAAATGTGCTTTACCGAACCAACACCAAGCGCTTTCATGATGCCTATGAATCAGCCACCGCAAAAATTGAAGCAGGGGTAGTTAATAAAAAATATGCTGATCAACTTCTGTTAGGGGTAATTGTATCTGGTGATGATAAAGAAATTCAAAATGGAGCTATTATGGCTCAGCCCTTTGGAGCGATAACAAGAGATAGTAAATCAATTATACCGACACTCAAATACAACAAAGAAAATATTTTCATTCCCAAGTTAAACTTAAGTCTAAACAGTTCTTTCAACTTCACAGAAACCAATAATATAGATACCCTAAGCGGAGTATATTATAACTGGTTAGGAGAAACCATTCCCCGAGGTCAGCCTGCAGAAAACGGTCAGGCCAATGATCTGGAGTTTAAAATTCGCGAATTTACCAACCAGCTCAACCTGGGGTATGCTATTACCAATAAGCACTCTTTAGCTCTTAACTATGCCTTTCAAAACTATCACAGAGAAAGCTATGATTATGAGCACCCAAATGATCCATCTAACGACCTTCCCGGCATCTTGAATAAACATGTACTGGGCATGGCTTATAAATTTCAACCTAACAAAAAGTGGAGTACCACCCTATTTGGTAAAGGCTACTTTCTAAATCTGGAAACTAATCAGCAATCAACGTCTACAGGTAATGAAGAAACTACTAGCATATATAAAGCTAGTTCAGAGACATTTGGCTACGGCTTAGCCACTTCTTACTTCCTGCTTCCTCAACTTCAGTTAAAGGCTTCTTATGAAAAGTCTTATAGATTGCCTTCAGCTAATGAAGTATTTGGTGATGGTAATTTCGTTTCAGCTAATTCAGATCTGCAACCAGAAGAAAGTAGTAATCTTAATGTGGGCGCCAACTTGGGTTTGCATATAGGAAAAGATCACCATATTACTGTGGAAAGTAACTTCGTTTACAGAAATGCTGACAATCTAATTTATCAGGTAGTAACGGTTTCAAGTCCTGAAACAAACTACAGTAACCTGGCCAAAATAAGAACGCTGGGTGTGGAAGGGTCTATAGATTATCAATGGAAAAATTTATTGAATCTTGGCGCCAGCATTACTTATCAAAACATTACAGACCAGGCAGACCGGGTTTATAATGACTATTCAGGATGGCAAACCAATTTCAATAAAGGATACAGACTACCAAATACTCCTTATTTATTCGGAAATGCCAGAGCGGTTTTTACCCCTTCTGCTTTACTTGACATGAATAACACTCTTCGCATCAGCTATTTCTACAATTTTAATAAAGAATACTTTTTAAGCTGGGCTAAATATGGATCTGCTGATAGCAAAACGGTAATTCCTGCACAGTCATCTCACAACGTAGAATTAGCCTACAGCCTTAAGGATGAAACTTACAATATAAGCTTGGAGTGCAGAAATCTGACAGATGCCAGACTTTATGACAAATACTATTTGCAGAAACCTGGTAGAGCTTTTTACATTAAGCTTAGATACGCAATCGGACGATAATTGATTACACTATATAAATTTAACTTAAATATGATTTCGATGAGAAGAATGAAGCAGTTTGCTTTCAGTTTACTCGCAGCCAGCGCTGCATTTCTGATGACAGCTTGCAGTGATGATGATGACGATAATACCCCATCAGGTCCTGCAGGTGACTATGTGCTTTCGCTTGCTATTCAGGGTAGTGAAGGTGGATTTACTTACTACAGCGTTCCTTTCCAAGATGTAATGAGTGGCAACCTTTCCGCTACTGGAAGAGGAATAGAACAGCCAGGATATTATGATTTCACCCAAATTGACGAAACAATTTATAGCATAGGCGGTCTTGATGACGTTAATGTAGTGGGTATCAGTAGAGATGCTAACAATGAATTAATTCAAGTAGGTGATGTTTCTTTCCCTGCAAGTCTTTCTGATATTGTAAAAGCAGATGATAATACACTCATCTCAGTAACAGTAGATAATGAGGCTGACTCTATCATATTCAATAAGTTTAACCCTAATACTGTAGCAGTAACAGAAACAAAAAGCGTAGCGGTTTCAGCAATAACAAATGAAGTAGGGCCATCTTACTCTGGTATGGTAGTAAGCGGAGACCACTTATTCTTGAGTTATTATATTAGCATGCCTGAATCTCCGTATTCAACCTTATTTACAGATGAAGCACAAGTTGCCGTATTCTCATACCCAGAGCTAGAACTTGAGAAAATAATTACTGATGACCGTGTTGGTCCTATTGGAGGCTTTAACACGAAGAGTGGTCTTGTAAAAGACGAAGATGGGAATATTTATGCTTTTTCTCACTCTAATCCTGCGAATGGCTATACACAAAGCACAAAGCCATCAGGAGTTTTAAAAATCAACAGCGGAGAAACAGAATTTGACACAGAATATTTCTTTGACATAGCGGCTGCTTCTGATGGATATAACACGGCTCATGTGAAGTACCTAGAAGATGGAAGAGCATTCGCGGAAATTAACGTAGCCGATAGATCTGAACAAGTTCAATGGGCTGATGGTCCACTACAATCTGCTATCATAGATTTTGAAAACCAAACTGTAAACTTCATTGCTGATGTACCTGAACACCCAGGTCAAGGCAGAAGGTTAGCCGCTTTATATGCTGACGGGTATGTATACATTTGTATACCTCAGGGAGACGATATCACCATATACAGAATGGATCCTGATACTTATACTTCAACCGTAGGAGCAACAGTAGAAGCGAATTTTGTTGCAGGATTTTTCAAACAATAATTAAATACAAGCGATTCTTTTAATTAAAGAGTCACTTTTATAAAAACAAAGGAGGCTGACTTAAAAGTAACTTTTGAGACAGCCTCCTCATTTCATACACCTCTCCATGAAAAACAAAAAGAAGAAAAGTGCACTAAGAAGATTCAACGATTGGATTCACCTTTGGTTGGGATTAGTTTCAGGAATAATAGTATTCATTGTGAGTATTACCGGGTGCATATATGTTTTTCAACAGGATATTAAAGACGCCTTGGAGCCTTGGCGCTTTGTAGAGGCACAAGACAAAGCCTATGTTCCGCCAAGCGTATTGCTGGATACGGCAGCGCAATACATGCCTTCTTCCAAGCCCACTGGTCTCACCTATGCTCATAGTGAAGGGGCTGCTGCTGTTGGTTTTAGCTCATTTGAAGAGGGTAAAAGGAGCTTCTCTGTGGTGTTTATGAATCCCTATACAGGTCAGTTTCTAAATAAACAGCAGACCATTGGCGATGGTGAGTTTGATTTTTTCAGGTTTATCATTGATGGTCACCGTGCGCTTTGGCTTCCTTATGACATCGGCAGACCTATTGTAGGCGTAGCCACCATTATCTTTATTATTCTTCTCATTACCGGCCTTGTTATGTGGTGGCCTAAAAATCTGAAGAAATCAGAAATGAGAAAGAGCTTTAAAATAAAATGGAATGGCAGCTTTAAAAGAGTCAACTATGACTTGCATAATGTGCTGGGCTTTTACAGTTTATTGCTTGCCCTTATCATTGGCCTTACAGGACTAGTTTGGAGTTTTGATTGGTTTGCAGACTCACTTTACTATGTGACTTCTGCAGGAGAAGAAAGACCCGGCCATAGCCATCCTCACTCTGATATTTCAAATGCCGGCCTTATCAATAACGAAACCACCTCTCCACTAGATAGAGCCTGGTATAAAACTATGGAGCAGGAGCACGACCTACAAGGTATGTACATGACACCTCAACTGAGAGATGAAGATGACGCCGTGGAAATTACGATATATAAAATTCACGGTGCATGGTATAATCATAACACTTACTTCTATGATCGTTATACGCTGGAGCCCCTTCGTCACCCAGGTGATCGTTTTGCTGAAGCCTCTTTTGCAGATCAGCTGTCTATGATGAATTATGATATTCATATTGGAACTGTATTAGGCCTTCCCGGTAAAATACTTGCTTTTTTTATAAGTCTTATTTGCGCTAGCTTACCCATAACCGGCTTTTTAGTGTGGTGGAATAAAAAGAAAAAATCAAAGGCTAAAAAGTTAAAATCAATCCAGAAGAATGGTACGCCACGAAAAGCGATGCCAAGACCAAAAACTACAAAAAGACAGTCTAGTTTGGCTTGATTTTATTCTGGAACTAAAAGCATTTAGTCACTATTTCTTAAACATTTGTTAACCGGCAATTTTTGCAGCACTCGGTGTTTCATGCAAATTTTGCGGTGATGAGACAACCTGATCTGATATTATTTAATAAAATCAAAAAAGGCAACAAAGAGGCCCTTGAGTATCTTTTTGTGAAGTACTATTCATCATTATGTAACTTTGTTAACCACCTGATAGCAGATCCTGAAAGTGCTGAAGAAATAGTGTCAGATGTGTTTTTTCTAATTTGGAATGACCGAAAAAAGCTCAACGTTCATACTAACACCAAATCTTACCTTTTTACCATCGCCAGAAATAAAGCCCTTTTACATATTAAAAAAAGGCCTTTTTTAGCAGAGAATATAGACAGTGCTCTCAATACGGAAGACTTTAACAATCCGGAAACCCACCTATTATTTAATGAGCTAAACACTTATTACCAACGCGCGTATGAGGCACTCCCACATCAGTGCCAGCTCATATTTAAGATGCACAAAATAGATGGACTCAAATATGTGCAGATAGCTAAGATTCTTGAAATCTCCATTAAAACAGTAGAAAATCAAATGGGGAAAGCGCTTAAGCTCATCAGAGAAGCCATTGAAATCTATCAGTTAGAGAAACATTAACTAAGTGTTATCTGCGCCTATTTAGTGTTAACAATTTCATAAACACTTCAGGATAGGGGTCAGCTAGCCATATTTCACTCATAACATTAAACGACCCAATGTTTAATGCAAGACATAGAAGTAATCATAGCTAAGTACCTCGCCAATGAAGCCTCTACTCAAGAAGTAGATCAGCTTTACCAATGGCTTTCTAATAATGAGGCGAACCAGAAAAAGCTTAACCAACACATTAAACTTTGGGAACAACCGTATAGAGATGAAAAATATTTTGACACTGGCGTAGGCTTAAGGAAACTCAACACTAAAATTCAAAAGAAAGAACGCCGCAGTGGATCTGTTTGGTTACAAACAGCTGCTGCCATAGCACTCTTGCTCATCTCCTCACTTATTATCTGGCAAGTTTCTACATCGGGTTCATTACAGATTTCTACTATTGTAAAGGCCAACCCATACGGTCAGAAATCCACCTTCCAACTTCCTGATGGCACTATAGTAAAACTAAACGCTGGTAGCACCTTAGAATACCCTGAAGAATTTGATAACAATATCCGATTAGTAAAATTAACTGGCGAAGCCTTTTTTAATGTCCAGAGAGATGAAAGGCATCCATTTATAGTGGTTACTGGTGAGGTGAGTACTAAGGTGCTGGGTACCTCTTTTAATATCAATGCTTTTACTGATGAACCGGAAATAACTGTTACAGTAGCTACAGGAAAAGTAGAAGTTTCAGAAAACACAGGAGCACAGGTAACGCTGCTACCCCATGAAGAAGCAGTTTATAAGAGGTCAGAAAAACTACTCACTGAGCAGTCAGCAGATATGGAAGCGGCGCTCGCCTGGCGAGATAACAACCTGTTATTTCATAATGCAAGCATAAGCAAAGTAATTAATCAACTGATGTATTGGTATGGAGTGAAAATAGAACTAAAAGACAATAGCCTTGGCCATTGTCACATCACTGGTTCATTTAAAGACGAAACCTTAACTCACGTGCTTCAGGCTTTAGAGCTAAGCACTAATATTCATTATAAAAAACAGGCTGACACTTACATTTTATATGGAGACGGATGCCAATAAAAACTAAAAATAACCGGCATACTGATCACGCCTGAGAAACGATACAATCAGATACCGGAAATATGTTTAAAGCTGATAATTCACCAATGGGAACTACCTTAAACTTTTTAAATCTATGAAAAAAAATTTACTGAAGTCTATTAAAATGCTCAGCAAATACCTGATCTATGGACTCATTATACAAGCGGTAGTGAGCAACATACTACTGGCAAGTACCACTTCAGCACAGAGTGTGTACCAGGTAAAAATGTCTCTGAAAAGAACGCAGGGTAATCTTACTCAGTTCTTTAAAGAAATAGAGCAACAGTCTGACTACCATTTCACCTATAGTGAAGACCAAATTAACCTGCAAAAGGAGGTGAAAATTAATAAGTCTTATAACACTTTGGGAGATCTGCTGGCCTACATTTCCAATCAGAGTGGCATTAGCATAAAGCAAATTAATTATAACCTGATAGTAAGTAAGGCTAAAACTCCATTGATAAGCACTCATGATGACAGAGGAATTATTACAGGAAGAATCACCGATGGAGATACTGGCGATGTGCTACCAGGTGCCACAGTAAGAGTAGCAGGCACAAACTATGGTGCTTCTTCGAATACCGAAGGTGAATACAGCCTTAGAGTATCTAGCGGTGATGTTACCATTGAAGTGAGTTACATTGGTTTTGGTACCATTTCAGAAACCTTCACTATAAAAGGAGGAGAGACTATTGTAAAAGACTTTACCCTAAAAGCAGATATTCAGGAGCTTGAAGCAGTTATGGTAGTGGGCGTATTACAAGGACAGGCCAAAGCCCTGAACCAGCAAAAAACTGCTGATAATATAAAAAACATAGTGGCCGCCGAGCAAATTGGTCGTTTTCCTGACCCTAACGTAGCGGAAGCATTGCAAAGAGTACCTGCCATCTCTGTAGAAAGAGATCAGGGTGAAGGTAGATATGTTTTGGTGAGAGGATTAGCTCCTCAGTTTACTAACATAAATATTAACGGTGCTCAGATCCCTTCACCTGAAGCAGGTGTACGCTTTATTGCTCTTGACGCTATTCCTGCTGATCAGCTGGCATCTATAGAAGTATCTAAAGCGCTTACTCCTGATATGGATGGTGATGCTATTGGCGGATCTGTTAACCTGATAACAAGAACAGCCAAAACCAGAACTCCTTCCTTTAGCGGTACGCTCGTGGGTGGTTATAATAACCTGATGGATAAGCCTAACGCCCAGGGATCATTGCAATACGGCCAGCGATTTGGTAAGTCAGAGCAGCTGGGTATTCTCTTAAATTCCAGCTATTATTTTACTGACAGAGGATCTGACAACTGGGAAAGAGATGGTAGTGAATTAGAATTTAGAGATTATGAACTGACCCGTACTCGCCTCGGCTTGAGCGGAACCATTGATTATCACTTATCAGAAAATAGCGAAATATATGTGAGAGGTATTTATAACCGATTTACTGATCGTGAGTGGAGAAGAAGATATGTTTTTGTGCCTAATGAAGACAACTCTCCTTTTGAAAACAATGAAATAGAAAGATCTATGAAAGATCGATTTGAGTCTCAAACCATCACCAGCATAAGTGCAGGCGGTAACCATACCTTCCCTAAGCTGTCTTTTGACTATGAAGTGTCCTATTCTGATGCCGAGCAAGATACTCCTTTTGACAATGAAGTTAATTTCATCGGTAAGCCAGACCAACTAAGCACCGATTTTAGTGATAGCAAATGGCCTGTAATGACCTCTGTTTTCCAAGATGAAGAGGCCTTAGTAAATGGCAGCACCACTTATACTCCTCAAAATGCTTATTTGAACAATAACAATTACGAGTTTGATGAGCTGGAAACGGGCAACACACTTGCCAAAGACCGTAACATAAGTGGTAAGATCAACATTAACCTTCCTTATAATCTGGCGAATAACCAGGCCATTTTAAAATTTGGTGGTAAAGTCAGGTTTAAGGATAAAAGCTTATCAGTAACTCAAAACACTTTTGAATGGGAAGGTGCCGACGACTTACTTCTTAGTCCGTTTGAAGGGGGTTTAGTAGATCACCACTTCCTTGATGATCATTATCAAATAGCGGCTCATGCTGATATGGATCGTGTATTAGGCTTTTTTAATGCCAATAGATCAGGATTTGCTC
Source organism: Fulvivirga maritima (assembly GCF_021389955.1). Taxonomy (NCBI): domain Bacteria; kingdom Pseudomonadati; phylum Bacteroidota; class Cytophagia; order Cytophagales; family Fulvivirgaceae; genus Fulvivirga; species Fulvivirga maritima. The sequence goes on along the minus strand of NZ_CP089980.1, from coordinate 1,915,345 downwards.
TGGATACAGAATCTAAAATAGAAGACGAAAACAGTGAATCATATGAAGCTGAAGAAGATGTATATGCCGCTTATATCATGTCAAAAATTCAATTTAGAAAGCTGATGTTATTAGGTGGTGTTCGTTATGAACATACCAATGTTAATTACAAATCAAACTCAGTTATTTATGATGAAGACGGCGATTTTGATGAAGTATTAGCAGAAGAAGGCGGCACCAGCTATGACTTTATTCTGCCTCAGGTTCATTTAAAATACAACCTTAACAACACTACTAACCTGAGAGCCGCTGCCACCTTCTCTTATGCAAGACCTAATTTCGAAGACATAGTTCCTCAAAACGTTATAGAGCTTAGAGAAAGAGAAGGAACCATTGGTAACCCTAAGTTGGAGCCGGTAAGTGCTTTTAACCTGGATCTTATGGGAGAGAAATACTTCGGCACAATAGGTATTATTTCCGGAGGGCTTTTCTACAAAAGGTTAGATAATTTCATTTACAGCCGTACTAATTACCAAACCATTGAGGATGTAACCAACATGCGTATTACACAATCGGTAAACGGTGGTGGTGCTGATCTGGTAGGTATTGAAGTCGCATATCAACAAAACATGACCTTTCTCCCTGGTAAACTAAAAGGGCTGGGTCTATATCTGAATTATACTTATACAGCCTCTAACGCTGAGCTAATCAGAGAAGAAAATAAAGAAGAGATCAACCTACCAGGTCAATCTAAGCATGTGGGTAACATATCAATCAGTTATGATTTGGGCAAGTTTAACACTCGCATTTCTGCTAACTACCGCGGTTCTTACTTACAAGAGATCGGTTCCGAACCAGATGAAGATATCTATTTAAGTGAAAGACTTCAGTTAGACTGGACCATGGCTTATGCTATTAACAATAAATTCAGAGTGTTTGCCGAGTTCCTTAACCTGACTAATGCTCCTTTTGAAGCGTATATGGGCAATGAAGATGTGGTGATTCAAAGAGAGTTTTATTCATGGTGGTCAAGAATAGGCCTTAAGTTCGACCTTTAATTTATAATGCTTTATAAAATGAAAAAATCAATAATATACCTTTTTCTCTTAGGTATCGCTACTCTAAGTGCTTGTGATGATAGCGAGCCAGACGTGGAGCCTAATGATGATAATTTCCCCTTCAGGTTAGTACTAGACGCTGAAGAAGGAGCCGCTTTGCCCGATGAAGAAGATTATGGTTTAGAAGTGAAATTCGCCGACTACATTGGAGAATTACCTAACCAACAACTCAATTTGAACTATGCATTTACTGATACGGAAGGCAGCTTTGTAAACAATGTTTCTATCAGTAAAGTAACATATAAAGTAGAAGATGGTGATTGTGAATATGAGCGTGAGCTCCCCTTTGTAGAATCAACAATTATATTGATAGTAGATGAAGACCTGGGCACAGTACCTGAAGAGTTTGAAATAGAATTTGCCCTTCCTGGCGCTGATGATACTGAAGGAGGTTTCACTTTTGAAATAACAGAACTTACCTCTCAGGCTGATGTTTTGCTCAACCAAGCGGCTACCTTTGAATATGAAGTGCTAGAAAATGATGTAGCTGGTGCCTGGGTTTTAGAACTTAATTCAGGAGAAGAATTCGAAGCCTTTAAATCAGTATTAGGAGCTATAAATGAAGATTTAACCAACCTTTCTTTCGCTGACATAACCGGTGCTGTATCATTGGAATTTGAGTTTGAAGAAATGAAAATAGAAGTAGAACTTCAAAATCCTGAGATAGAAGAAGTTTGCGAAGAAGGTGAAATAGAGGAAGAAGAAACTCACCTTGAAATAGAAGGTGAATACGAAGCAGAAGAAGGTGAGCTGGAAATAGGCGGAGACCATATCATCACAGATGACGGTGTAGAAGAAGAGTTGGAATATCTAATAACTGCTTCCTACACTATCAATGGAGATGAGCTGGAAATCACTTTCTATCAAATTATTGATGAAGATCAGTATGAAGAAGGAGACGAACTTTTCACTTCAGAAAGCGGCATTACTTTCACATTTATTAAAGACTAATTTTTTAATCCCATACAATAAAATTTAACCAAATGAATATTAAACTAAGTATTTATACAGCATTAGTTTTATCCTTAGGTTGGGCATGTAACAACCCTAAGCAGGAGCAAAAGGAAGAGGCAGAGGCTAAAGAAGTAGAGCAGGAGGAAATTTCTAAAGTAACGCCTGATGTAACTACTGAGCTGGTAAAGCATGATACTGATGATCCTGCCATCTGGATAAATCCGGAAAACCCGGAAGAAAGCCTGATTGTAGGTACAGATAAAGGTGGTGATGATGGAGATGGTGCTTTATTCGTTTTCAATTTGGAAGGGAAAATCCTTAGAGATAAAACCATTGAAAATATCGCTCGTCCTAACAATGTAGACATTGCTTATGGCCTAAAGCTGAATGGAAAAGCAACTGATATAGCCGTTTGTACTGAAAGATATACTAACTCACTCAGAATTTTCTCTTTACCAGAAATGAAGCCTGTGGATAACGGAGGCATTGAAATCTTTAAAGGAGAAAAACTAAGAGGCCCTATGGGAATATCTATGTACACTGATCCTGCTACTGGTAATATTTATGCCATAGCTGGTAGAAAAGATGGACCTAAAGATGGCACCTATCTATGGCAATACCTTCTTGAAGATGATGGTAATGGTAATGTAAAGGGCACATTAGTGAGAAAGTTCGGTTCTTACGCTGGTCGTGAAATAGAAGCCATAGCAGTAGACTCAGAAAAAGGCTATGTTTACTATTCTGACGAAGGAGTAGGTGTAAAAAAATATTATGCCCACCCAGACAGCTCTAATGTAGAACTTGCTCTTTTCGGAAACGGAGACTTATTCACAGAAGATAACGAAGGCATTTCTATCTACAAGCATGATGATGGCACTGGTTATATTATAGTTTCAGACCAGGCAGCCAATATATTTCACTTTTTCACCAGAGAAGGAAGTGAGGGAAATCCTCATGAGCATAAGCTGGTAAAATCATTATACGCCTCCACTTTAGAAAGCGATGGTAATGAAGTAACTAATGTAGCTATAGGCGATAAATATCCTGAAGGCTTCTTTGTAGCTATGTCTGATGACAAAACCTTTCAGATCTACGACTGGCGTAAAGTAAAACCAGAAGAAGATAAGGCTACAGCCCAGAAATAAAACATTCCTTGTTTGACCCATAAGGAGGGTGGCCACTTTCATTGCAAATGGTCACCCGGGGTTTACCACCCCTTGCCGCCGTTCTCTAGTACTGCCACCACATAGTTGAATCCTGCTCACAGGTTGACACACAACTCAATTAATTATTTCACATACTATTGGAACTAAAACAGACCAAATAGTATTCTTGGAAACGGCTAGCGTTCTAATTAATAAAAGAGATAAATCTAAGAAAAGGCACTATATAAGCCTTAGCTTGGCAGAAGCGTTTGCATACTGCCAAATATTTCAATGTTATGTTGGGCAGATAATAAAATAACTTTTGAATAGAATTCGTATGAAACAAGCCTCTGAGTGTCTAAAGGATAATATATCATCCATTATGACTATATGGAAAGAAAGCGTAACAAACAAGGTATTTGCTTCTAACCAAGCTAATAATATAGAGTTATATGATCACCTCCCTAATATTATTAATGATATTGCCGATATTCTAGAGAGATATAGTGAATTTAAAAATGAAGCTGAAATCTCTGATGACACCACATATAATGAAATACTCACTAACAGCATTAACCATGGGAGACATCGTTCCGCTAGTACTTCATATACACAAGGACAGGTAGTGCATGAATATATCATCTTTCACCGGACTTTAAGTGACTTTCTAGCACAAAATAACCTACTCAGTATCCCCGTTTCTAATTTATTAAAATATGTAATTGAAACATGTATCTTGAAATCAGTAGAGTCATTCACTGAATCTATTCAAAAGATGCAGACAAAGCTAATGGGCACATTAGCGCATGACATACGCAATCCTCTCACTGTAGCTCTGCTTTCAGCAGAGATGATGGAGAAAAACTTAGATGATGAGACCTTTATCAAGTTACAACGCACATCAATTAGAAGCATTAAAAAAACACTCAAACTTGCCGAAGGACTGCTTGATACCATAAGTATAAAATCAGGAGAAGGCATGATGCTAAATTTCACAGAAGAAAACATCTTACATGATATAGAATGGATCTATAAAGAAGCGCAAGACATATATTCTTGTGAAATAATTATGGATGTCCCTGATCAGGGTATAATAGGAATTTTTGATGGTACGGCTATTCGTAGAATGCTGGAAAATCTCATTACCAATGCTATTAAATATGGTAATGCTAGCTTACCCATAACCATAAAAGTAAAAGATGAGGCAGATGTAGTATGTATAAGTGTGCATAACCATGGCAATCCCATAGCTAAAGAAAAACAGAAAGAGATATTTAACTTCCTTAAAAGTAACGGGTCGCCCACAGACATGAGACTAGCCAGCTGGGGAATGGGCCTTACCTTAGTACAAATGGTGGTATCAGCACATGGCGGAGAAATTTCCATCGAAAGTAATTCTGATAAAGGCACCACTTTTACTGCTAAACTTTATAAGTATTACAACCAAAAGGGCAAAAAAAGAGCCGGTCTTGCTTTTGCCTAGTCAAGAAAAACTTATTTATGAATAGCTCACATCAAGCTTTTCTTAACAACTCTCAGTGTCTAAAGCTATTTTATAAATTAGCCTCTAAGTTTATTTAAAATGATAAAACAGCTATCTTTTTTTCTACTCTGCGCAGTAAGCTCTATGGCCAAAGGATAAAAAATCTTTCATTTTGAAAATCAATATTTTTCACGAAAGGGTAATATCTAAAAGGCCCAGCTGGAATCCTGCCAATTGTAATGGAAAGCCTGTAAAATAGTGCTACCTATTACTTTTCATATAAACCTACTGACGAATAGATTTTTGTATTTACTGACTAACAAAAGAGGCTTTTTTTAAAAAAATATTATTATGAAAAATTAATTAGTTCAGTGCAACTAATATGCGTTATAAAATGATGTCAATTAAAATTATCACTAATATTACACAGCAGTAAGAGGAGTTTTATACAGAAAGCACCATGTCTATCCCCTATCACCCTACAGTTGCAGGCCATAGTATTAAATAACTAACCGGCTAAAAGCCGGTAGATTTGATTCCGCCTAAAGGCGGCTAAAGTCACTAGCTAATTTTAAAATTATCGTCTTTATCTTCAATATCCTGATTCTCTATATACTGCATTATTATTTCATCTGTCACATTCCCACTTGTTACTGCAAAATAGCCTCGCGCCCAAATGTGCTTACCCCAAAACTGTCGCTGTAAATGCTTAAACTCAAATAGTAACTTATGTGAGGTTTTCCCTTTTATATATTGCATGAGCTTACTTATTGACAGTTTGGGAGGTACGGATACAAACAAATGTATATGGTCCTGTGACACATGACCTTTTACTATTTCTACTTCATTCGATTTACAAATCTCTCGTATCAACTCTCTACTTCGCTCTGCCACTGCTCCTACCAAAACTTGCTTGCGATATTTCGTTACCCAAACTATATGATATTTCAAATCAAACAAGGTGTGAGACCCTTTTCTGTAGTTTTCCATAGGGAAATATCGCAAATACTAAAGTCTTCGCCTAAAGGCGAGGGATTTTCTCCCATTCCCAGAGTGTGACATTAATGTACATCTCCTCACAGAATATCTGGCCTTTTTCATTGCCTTCAGGTACTACCTTTACTTGAGAAAACGATCTCAGGATACGATTTCATCCAACAACAGGCTCAGTATAATTTTAGGTGCAACTATAGGTGCACTGGTAGGGTCCCGGCTCATTGGATTTTTAGAAAATCCCCTTTTTGACCTTTCTTGGAAAGATATTATCACCTTGTGGAATTTAAAGACAATTATGGGCGGCCTATTCGGTGGCCTCTTAGGTGTAGAGCTGGCGAAAAAGATTATCGGTGAAAAGCAGCGCTCCGGTGATCTGTTCACTTTGCCTATTATCTTAGGTATTTTCATAGGAAGGATCGGTTGTTTCCTATCCGGAACAGACGAATTTACCTATGGATTAGAAACCTCATTTTTCACCGGCATGGATTTAGGAGATGGCATAATGAGGCACCCTATCGCCCTTTATGAATTAGTTTTTCTTATCATCCTTTTTATCATTATCAAACATATTCAAGACAGGCAAATCTACAGAAGCGGTATGGTTTTTAAAATTTTCATGATCAGCTACTTCGGCTTCAGATTCATGATTGAGTTTATGAAACCAAATCTCTTCTTTGTGCTCGGCCTGAGTAGTATTCAATGGTTATGCATTGTTTGCTGGGCCTATTACTTACCTTTTAGAAGGTGGGAGCGTCAGATATTTACTAAAGAGCCAAATATCAATATTTAATTTATAGCTGAGCCTTAAAATAATATTACAAATAAAACGCTGTCTTATTGGCAAAATAAATTATTATACGGTTTTTAGAAGAAAAAATGCCTGTCAGAAAATATACATATTACGATTTTACGCTTAGCCTGTGTCCGGAATGCCTGAAGCGGGTAGATGCCAAAATAGTTTTTGAAGACGGCAATGTATATATGCTCAAAAGGTGTGCTGAGCATGGTAATTCTAAAGTGCTTATTGCTGATGATATAGAGTATTATAAAAATATCAGGAATTACAATAAGCCATCAGAAATGCCTCATCGGTTTAATACCAAAACGGATTATGGCTGTCCTTATGACTGTGGTTTGTGTCCTGATCATGAACAGCATTCTTGCCTTACCGTGGTAGAAATCACTGATAGGTGCAACCTTAGTTGTCCTACATGTTATGCAGGTTCTTCGCCCACTTATGGTAGGCACCGTACGCTAGAGGAAGTGAAAGCTATGTTAGATGCCATAGTGAAAAATGAAAAAGAGCCAGATGTAGTTCAAATAAGTGGTGGAGAGCCTACTATTCACCCTGAGTTTTTTGAGATTCTGGATTATGCCAAAACATTGCCCATAAGGCACCTGATGGTGAATACTAACGGCGTACAAATAGCCAAAGATTTTGAGTTTGCGAAAAGATTGGCAACTTATATGCCTGACTTTGAGCTCTACTTACAATTTGACTCTTTCAAAAATGAAGCCCTACAAACTCTGAGTGGCGCTGATTTATGGAAGATTAGAGAACAGGCACTGGAAAATCTGAATGAATTAAACTTATCCACTACCCTAGTAGTAACCTTACAAAAAGGCCTCAACGATGAAGAAATGGGTAAAACCATTGACTTCGCTTTGAAGCAGAAATGTGTAAGAGGCGTAACATTTCAACCCACACAAATCGCTGGCAGGCTAGAAAATTTCAATTCAGAAACAGACAGGATAACACTTACTGAAGTTCGACGGAAAATTTTAGAACAGACTTCCGTGTTTAATGGAGATGATCTTATTCCTGTGCCATGCAATCCTGATGCTTTGGTCATGGGCTATGCTCTCAAACTGGGTGATGAAGTATTTCCATTAACCAGATACATTAACCCCGCAGATTTACTAGATAATAGCCGAAATACTATTGTGTACGAACAAGATGAGCACCTGCAAGGCAAAATGATAGAACTTTTTAGCACTGGCAACTCCGTAGATGGCGCTACAGAAAAGCTTCATTCTATTCTCTGCTGCCTGCCACAGATAGATGCTCCAACCCTGAGTTACAACAATCTGTTTAGAGTTATCATAATGCAGTTTGTAGATGCACACAATTTTGATGTAAGAGCGATTAAAAAGTCATGTGTTCATATTGTGGATAAAGACAATAAAATCATACCTTTTGAAACCATGAACCTCTTCTACCGAGATGATAAAAAAGAATATTTAAAACAACTTCAAAATCAGGAAATATGATACTTATAGATAACATGAACCTAAATGGTTTTATATATTTTTTCGCAGCCATCATATTTGGCCCTCCTTTATTACTGGCCATTATTGGGTTTGCTGTTAAGAGAAATAGTAATAAAAGCGCTAAAGTACTTTTTACTTTAAGCGCTCTTTATTTACTCGTTGCTGGAGGGATCTGCGGAACTCTCTTGGCAGGCTAAATCAAGCTATATCAAAAGCATTTTTACTAGTGAAGATGAAATTCAAGCACTTGAATCGCATTCTCTACTAATATAGAGAAGACTGTGTGAATCTGATTTAATGATTGCCTTTGATAAAGCCTCATACTATTGCTCAATCTCCAACCTTATCCCCTCACTATGATTGCTAAACTCCGGTGCATACATACATTGGATGGAGGTAATTCCATTACTAAAGTCACCCGCATTGTTAGCTCTCAGGTCATACTCAAATACAAATACGCCTTTGGTCAGGTGCTCAAAGAAGAAATTGGTACTAGCATCTCGGGTGCTTTCATAGTAGCCCAGTCCATCTTGATATTTAAAGAGTGAAAGCACATTGATAGGTTCCAGACCGGAGGCTCGCATATCTTTCATGTGCACAAAGTCCATTTCACGATCTACCTTTAGCTCTATGCGCACTCTGATGCGGTCCCCTACTTGTAATCCGTTAGCTGAAAGGTCTTCCAATTTTTCTCCGGTATCAGTATTTACCACTTTAAATACCTTCTTTGTCAATGAAAGCGGAGAAGAAGCCGAAGTAATCTTATCCAGATTTTCAAAATATTGCCAATACAAAGCTCCCCAGGCTACTCCCTTATCCTTTTTAGTAAGTGTTACCTCGGCCATAGATGGCGTAATTTCAGCGCCATCATAAGCTTTTTTAATATAGCCGGTACCAGCTTCTGGCGTGCTGCCGTCATTATTTTTAAGGTCTACTGCTTGCTTACCCAGCTTTACTTCTAAGGTTTCATTTACATCTAGCCAGCTACTCCGTTGAAGTAAAAGTGCGTATACTGCCTCAGTAGTGGCTTTTGTAGAACTCCATTGATTGGTTTGTTTGTGTTTCAATAACCATAATTTGAGGTTATCAACATTTTTCTGTTGATCAACTCCACCAAGTTCTGTAAATACTTCAATCATTAATGCCTGCGTCTCAATAGGTGCCTGATACCAGAAATAACTGCTTTCGTTAGCCTTCCAATACATGCCCCTTTCCTCGCTGTTAATACTGCGCTCATCTAATGATTTTAAAATAACATTAGCAAGCTTATCCTCTCCACTTCTGTGATGTATAAGCGCAATCATGCCTTGCTGCATAAGCCGTTCATCTTTCCAAAATTCTTTGGCCTGGCCTTTATAGTAATCGAGGGCCGGTTGAAGTTTATCACTTACTTTTTGATCAGGATAAAAGCTTCTCAAATACAAGTATTGAATGTGAATAGGCCTTACATGTTTTTCAGTCATATACTTTTTAGCAGCCTTACTCATTTTAGAATACTTGATCAGTTCTTTATAATCATCAATAAGCTCAGACTCTAAATAAGGCATTGCCTTTTTCACCACCTCATCAAGGTCATCCACTTCCACGCCCAACTTTTGCAGATGTGCTATCCCTGTTATAATGTGCTGGGTAATATATCGGTTAGCCCTATCACTGCCTGCAAACCAAGGGAAGCCACCATTTTCAAATTGCATTTGCTTGAGCTTATTCACTACTGCAGTTTGCTGATCTTGCATATGATTGAGATCAAAAAGTAAAGCTATGCGCTTTTTCTGCTCAGTTTCATTCTCAGCATCTCGCAGCCATGGTGTTTCGGAGATAATCAGAGACTTGAGCTCTTCATTTTTCTCTAACGCACTTACCAAAGCATCAGCCTCCTTCCATTGATCAAATACCTTCGCGATTTTAGGATTGGCGTTGACAATATGCGAACCCAAACTATTGGCATAAAACCTACTAAAGGTCTGCTCAGCACATTCATAAGGATATTCCATCAGATAAGGAAGCGCTTGCACCGCATACCAGGCAGGATTAGAGGTTATCTCTAAAGTTAGCTTATGGTGTGTCAAGGTTTTAGAAGTATTGTTCTTGAGCTTATCAAGCGTAAAAGTTTTAGATTCTCCCGACTGCACATCCATAGACATGGTTTCTGTTACCAGCATACGATTGGTTAAAACCGGCAGTACACTTTGCTCTCCATCAGAAAAGTTACCTGCCTTAGCCACTACCTTATATTCTACCGCTTGCAAACCAGCAGGTATACTTAACCTCCAATAAACTGAAGTGTTGCCTTTGGGTTTAATTTCAAAATTTTTGGTTTTATCCTCTAGCGACAATTTTTGATCAATGCTCTCACCGGTAGTAGCATCATATAACTGCAAAGCAGCAAAGCCCTGTAGTGCTTCATCTGATAGGCTGCTTATTTTTGCGGCAATTATGATTTCATCGCTTTCGCGCAAAAAGCGGGGAGCATTAGGCGTTACCATCAACTCTTTTTGGGTTACAGCCTGTAATGTTTTCTGACCAATATGAAGGTCCTTATCATGAGCTAAAAGTTGCAGTTTCCAGCGGGTGAGCGCTTCTGGGGCGGTAAACTCAAAACTTATTTCTCCATTTTCATCCGTTCTCAACTGAGGAAAAAAGAATGCCGTTTCCTTAAGATTTGTTCGTGCTTGTACTTGTGAGAGCTCCTCTTCTAAAGCTGCCTTGCTGGTAAAGATAATAACACCATTAGCTGCCCTCGATCCGTAGAGCGCAGTAGCCTCATCACCTGTAAGCATTTTAGCACTAGCCAAGTCTTTCGGGTTAATCTCATCTTTACTAACCACCTTACCATCCAACACGAAAAGTGCCTCCGAATTGTCATTCATTATTGATGATGCTCCTCTGATCTGTACGCCAGCAACTTTCCCTTGAAGTGATGCTACAATATCCTCTTGTGGAGCCTCTTCGAAAATGATTTCCTCCTCTATTGATTCTTCATCGGCAATTTCATCTGCATCTGCTTCCTCTCTAAATCTTGGAGTTCGAATTACTTTTTGAAGAGAACCTGTAAGTGACCTCTTTGTACTCATGCCATAACCTACCACCACCACTTCAGATAGCTGGCTTACATCTTCTCCAAGTATTGCATTAATCTTGTTTTTATCATTAACTAATACCTCAGTAGAATTGTAGCCAACAAAGCTAAAGACCAATACATCTTTTTTACTTGCTTTTATTGAGTAACGGCCATCCATATTAGTAACGGTTCCCTGATTAGTACCCTTAACAATTATATTGACTCCAGGCAAAGGATCTCCGGCATTGTTTCTTACCACACCCTCCACGTAACCTACTGTTATACTTTTATCAAAAACTGCTTCAGTTACTGATTCATTACTCTCAAACTGTCTTACACTCTTCAATAAACTTAAATAGCGATTATTAGCATATCGGTTATTATTAAAACTGAAACCAAACCAATAGAAATCATCATGCTGAAGCTGATTAGGCGTTGGGTATAATGATCTCCTATTTCTTATAGTTGCTCGTGCACTTCCAAAAGATTGTCTGGCGGTACTATTGGTATAAGTATAGTAGTTATTAGTTTGGTAGGGTCTAAACCTCCATTCGTGTGACTTAAACTGATCAAGCGAGGCATCATACATACTGGCCAATAGCTCCGCAGATACTTTTTCGTTGTTTTCACCCAACACTTTAAACTTCCAGGTTTCTTCAGTCCCCGGTTGTAGTTTATCTCTAAAAACTGAAGTTTCAATAGCCAACTTAGGAATCTTCCTTGTTACAGGAATAGTCATGCTATTGGCTGCAAAAGAATTGTAACATGCGTAATAATACTGAATGGCAAACCCACCCAGATCCGCTGCTTCTATCGGTATTTTTATGGTTTTAACTTCATTCCTAAGTCTAATCACTCTTTGCTCCACCACTTTATGTTCCTTTTCTATAAAAATGGTTACAAATACCTCATCAGCAGCACTAGCCAAAGATAGCTCCACTTCATCGCCAACCTGATAACTACTTTTATTGGTGTTTATGGTAAAAAGATCGTTAGTTCCGGGAGCCTTTTCTGTAGGATCAATGAGTTGAAACATTTTTTTATCTACTACCTCAGTATCAAAACTGTCTTTGGTACTTAACACCATTTCATAATTAGCCAATTGCCAATTTTTCATATTGGGCCAGCTCACTTCTTTACTTTCACTGGTATTAAAATCCAGGGTAGTAACTAACTCCTTCTGATCTTCTTGCTGAGTAAAATCATTATACTGATCATGGGGGAAGTATTTATGAAACTCCTCCTCAGTCAGCCGCTGATGATCTGGTGCAGACCAAGGCCTGGGGCGCGTAATGCGATCATCTTCAATAATACGATAAATCTTAATACTGCCTTTAGCAGGTGTAAATTGACTATTTAAATTTTCTGTAGAAACTGTAAAGGTCTTCGGAATATCGTTTCTCTTCAATTGATCAGGAATATCCATAGTAGCTACCATGGTATGATAACCCACTTTCACAGTAGTGGTAGCGCTTCTGGTTTCGCCATTAAGATCAGTCACTTCGGCATTTACCTCGTAAGTAAATATTGGCAAACTTCCCTTATCAACAGTTTCATCAGGAAGGGCCTTAAAGTCAATCACATATTTACCAGCACCATCAGTAGTAGTTTCGCCATGTGTTATTTCCTGAGCAGATGTTGAAGGGAAATAGTAATCATAGCTCCAATAATACCACCGAGGATACTCCACTTTGCGAGTAACGGTATAGCTTACTTTTGCCTCAGTAACCTTACTGCCTGCAAAGGCGGCGGCCTCGCCAGAAACCTTTATGGTATCATTTACTCTGAATGACTGCGTTACAGCATCAAACTCCACTTCAAAGCGGGGCCTCTTGTATTCCTCTACCGAAATACTATGCTCAGACCACTCAAAATCATTCATGATATTATCATACAGCTGACTATCATGCTCGTAAGATTCTTCAACACTCAAAGTGTACCTACCTGTAAGTCCACTTCTGGGCAGAATAAATTCTCCGTGGAAAGAGCCATATTCATTGGTCATTAATTCTAGCTCACCTACTTCCTCTCCATTAACATCTTCCAGAGTCACTTCTACATATTCATCAGGCACTATAGATGACCTGCTACCCTGGTTTTTAATAAGTATACCTTTGAAATAAACTGTTTGCCCAGGCCTATATATTGATCTATCAGTAAACAAAAATGCCTTTACATCTACCGGTTCAGAAGCCTCTTTACCTGTGCGAATTTTGTTCATGTAATAATAATCAAAATAGGCCGTATCTTTTTTAGTGGTTATTATGGCATCATAACTATTATAGTTAGAAGGTCCATTACAGTTAAAAACACCCTCTGAATTAGTGGTAAATGATTTATCATAAATAAAACTTTCTCGGTCATTGTTCTTCAGGTTCACCTTGGCATTTTTTACCGGCTCACCATTAGTTCTGCTAATTACATGGTAATAGTATTGCTTGTTATCCTGATGCTGTACCAAAGCCAAATCTGTATATTGAATGATCTGATAGCTATAAAGCTCATTATCATCAATGGTAGGTTGATCACTTGAAAATATAAGGTAACGCCCGTTGGGAAATTTGGGCAAAATCACTTCGGTAGAATGCTCTTCATAATCACCAAAATCTTTAAGATTTATACCCCAGGTCTTTACCGTTTCCCATTTTTGAAGATTAGCCAGATACGCTGAATCCTGATGCTGAGAATAAAAAGTTTTGTACTGATCAGGCGTGATACGATATATTCTAAAATACAGGCTATCGAGGTTCTTATATTCTATTTTCATCAAAGAGTGAGCTGCTATGGGTACATGTTTCTCAGTTTCCAGCCTCAGCTCTTTTCTTTTTATGCGGCTCACCAGCGCTTTACACTGCTCGGCCCCATAACTTTTAGGATATTTTTCAATGGCCTTTTCTGCTATCTCTAATGCCTTAGGCTTATCGGACGCCTCATATTTTACAGCCAATTCGTAGGCTATTAAAGTAGACGCTTCATGCTCTTGATAGCTTTTCCAGAATTTCTCCAGTGTGCTTCTTTGTAATTGCAGTTTGCTATCATAAGTACCCTTACCATAGATGTATTTAAGAGCTTCCAGCCTAACCAATATATAAGCAGAAGGGTCTTCATCTGACTTATGGAAATTAACTAACTGCTGGTAAGTAGCCAGCGCCTGAAATTCGAGTGATAGTGAATCTGGTGATTTTAATTTCACCTCATCAATGTTAAGATAAGAACTATCATTTATATAAAACTTATTAGCAGGACTGGTAATAGCAGATTCCCCTGTTTCATAAAATTTCAGAGCCTGATGAGCCAGAAAATCATATAATGTGGGCCTGTATACTAATGATTCCGGAGTTTCTTCAATCAATTCTCCAAACTTATCAATCGATGTGTTTTTTAATAGTGGTGGATTACGCAACGAATACTCATAGTGAGTACTTATTTCATTTAATAAGGTGCGAAGATCCCAGGTACGAAAATCAACACTATCAACTTTATCTGCCGTTTCGGTTCGGTTATAGATTCGCCACCTATTACGCGTAAAATAATCATGCAGCATATTGGCCAGCATACTTTCCAATACATTTTTAGCTGCTCCTTCAGCGGAATTAATTTCACTCTTGAATCTTTTGACGATTTTTAACTGAGCATTTTCTTCCAGCTCAAGGCTAAATTTAGATTGGTAGATCAGCGCCTTTATTAGCTGTTCCTGATTTTCATCCTTTTTAGCTTTTAGGTATATTTTATCCACCACTTCATTAGCAGACTTAGGTAAACCATCCAGCTCATAGTCATAGACTTTATTCCATAATTCTACATAATCATTTGGGTTAGGATCTGGTAAAAAGCTGAAGCCTAGTAAAAACAGCATTGTGCAGAACGTAAATAGCAATTTTATCATAGAGGTTTTTGTTAATTAATAACTACAGTGGCCTTAGAAAGTCACTATAGTAGAGATGCATAGAAATGAAGTATTCCATAAAGGCATCATAAAAAAAATATTCAGCGCATAAAAAAAGCTGTCCCTTTAAAAGAAACAGCTTCTTTATCATAATTTATCATTCACTAATAACTGGTATTGCCTAAGAAAAACGCAGCACCGAAAAGAGCGAAGAAAATCAAATATATTCCAAAAATGATCACCGATAAGATAAGACCGGCCTTTGCCCAGTTCGCTTTATTTTTGTTAGTATTATCACCGAAAGCCCATACGAACATCATAATAATATTCACAACGGGTACCATCATAACCAAAAAAGTAAGTAGCCAATCTTTCACCGTCATTACGGGAACATTGCTTTCGCTTTTCACGGTATCAAGTGTATTTTCCATGGTTATTTCTTAACTACTAAAGTGCCAGCAATCATATCATGTAGAGCTTGCTTCTTTTCAGTAAAGGCAGCCATTATGAAGCCAATAAGCAAGATAATGTAGCTGATTATTTTCGCAAAATACCTTCCTGTAGCATTAGCAAATGAGAGTTTTTCTCCATGCATATCCGTTACTTTAAGACCAAGGGCCATTTTCCCAAGGGTTGCTTGGTTATTGCCTGATTCCATCAATGCAAAGTAGAGCCAAACCAATACAGTACTTATTAAGTTGATGAAAATTGACACTCCTGTCAACATGCCAAACATTCCATCCATGTCGCCAGAAGCCATAGCATCTGGATCCATCATATCAGCTGAACCAAAGCCAATTAATCCCATAATCGGCAGAATCACTATCCATTGCACAATAGAGAGAAGTATTCCATCTATGAATAAAGCTACAAACCGAAGCCAAAAACCAGCATAATCAAAGTATTTCGGTGAGTTCTGTACAGGTGAATCTAAAGTTGTTGTTTCCATTAAAATTTATTTTCTAATTACTAAAGTACCGGCCATTATATCATGCAGTGCTTGTTTCTTTTCTGTAAAGCCTGCCATAATAAAGCCAATGAATATAATGATGTAACTGATTATTTTTGCAAAATGCCTTCCTGTAGCATTAGCAAATGAGAGTTTTTCTCCATGCATATCTGTCACTTTAAGACCAAGGGCCATTTTCCCAAGGGTTGCTTGGTTATTGCCTGATTCCATCAAAGCAAAATAAAGCCACCCTAATAGCATACTAAATAAATTCAAGTAGATAGTAGACCCTGAGACCGCGGATAGTATACCTGAATCTATTGAATCAGGATCCAAAACATTAGTGGAGCCAAAACCTATTAATCCTAAAACAGGAAGAAAAATCGCCCACTGTATAATAGTAAGTAGGATGCCATCAATGAATGCAGCTATGAATCGCAGCCAAAAACCAGCATAGTCAAAGTATTTCGGTTTGTCCTGTATAGGTGAATCTAAAGTTGTTGTTTCCATCAATATTTATTTTTTAATGACCAAAGTACCGGCTATTATATCATGCAGCGCTTGTTTCTTTTCTGTAAAGCCTGCCATAATAAAGCCTACAAATAACGTAAGGTAAGATACTAATTTCGAAAAATACCTTCCTGTAGCTTTAGCAAAGGTCAGCTTCTGACCATGCTTATCTGTAACTATTATTCCTAAAGTCATTTTCCCAAAAGAGGCCTGATGGTCTCCTGATTCCATTAAAGCAAAGTATATCCAAGTGATACCCACATTAATGAGATTAAGCAACACGTACGCGCCAGAAAAAAAAACGTGGTGCTTTCCGTTGTTTCCATAGGTCCCTCTCTAAAAATGTTTACTGATGTAAACCCTATAACGCCCATCAAAGGTAAAATAATGCTAAACTGAAGGATATATATTATTAAAACATCAATAACGAATGCTACTAAACGTCGCCAGAAACCAGCATATTCAATATGCCTGTCAGAACGCTGCTCAGGAGTATCTAAAGTGATTGTTTCCATAGGCGTTATTTTCTGATGACAAGAGTATTGGCAATTATGTCATGCAAAGCCTGTTTTTTATCAGTAAATGCAGCTATTATATAGCCTATATACATAATAATAGCAGATAATATTTTGCAAAGGTTTCTCACTAAAGCTTTTCCGAAAGTAAGCTTTTCCCCTTTATCATCAGTAACTATTATACCCAATGCCATCTTACCTAAAGTACCTTGGGTGCTGCTCGATTCCATTAGGGAAAAGTATAAAATGTATAAGGCCTGAGACAAAAATATAGAGGCCATCATACCACTCCAGATAGTGGCTATCATTCCGAACATTTCTTCATCAGAATAATTAGCAGGATCCGTGTTTTGCATGGCTTCAAAATAGCCAACACCCAATACACCAAGTATAGGGGTAATTATAAATGACATAACTACCCAAATTATGATACCATCAATAAGAATAGCTACAAACCTGAGCCAAAAACCAGCATAATCGATATGCCTGGGAGCTTCATGTGAAGTTGAATCTAAAGTATTTGTTTCCATGTTAAAAAAATAAGGTTTTGATTTTCAGGTCAATCTATTAATAATTTCTGAATGATCAAAGATTAGGATTTCTCCAATACCCAAACCAACATAGACCTTTTATCTTCCACCATAACCGATTTAATAGGCTCCACATTGACCAGGTCTAATTCCTTCTGCATGTCATAAATATCTTCCTTACTAATCAAAAAACTAAAATTAGGGTCTTTAGGAAAAGGCAGACCAATGGTAGAGGCCATTCTAATAAATAGGACACCACGGGGCTTAAGCACTCTGGTGAGCTCGGCCATCATTTTTTTAAAAGATGCCTTATCTTTAGCAAAGTGTAACACAGCACTACAGACTATAGCATCAAAAAACTCGTCTTTCCAGGGTAATGCCTCCAGGCTTCCTCCAAGAAAATGATCCTTAGGAATGACTTTATACATCATTTGCAACATTTTTATGGCCATTGGGTTGGTATCAATGCCATAAATGTCATGTCCGTTATTATTGAAATAGGTCAGGTTACGCCCTTCTCCACAGCCGGCATCTAAAATGCGGTTTTTGTTTTCAAATCTTCCTTTTAAAATCTGATCTAGCAGGTAAATATCTACATTACCCAGCGTCTGATTCAACTCCTTGTAGTGCATGCTCTAATGATTTTAAAAATTCCTCTTTACCACAATCTATAAGTTCATTACTTCTATAAAACTCAAATGTACCACACGTCTCCCGCGAAATACGAACTAATATCTCCGGCTTTGTCTGAGCAAGAATATATTCTGAAATTCTGTCCTGCATTAAGTCTCCTGACTTGGCTATCAAATCAAAATAACTGAGTCTTCTTTGCTTATGTGTTACTTTAGGGAAGAAACTATTCCACTTTTCTACTAAGGGAGAAAAGCGGCCTTTATGATCTAATTGCTTATTTTTTACTGGAGCGGGTATAGCCGCATTTACGTCAGATACCACCAATATATCATCATTACTTCTTTGTACACAGTCTATAGGAATAGGGTTAAGTACACCGCCATCTACCAACTCTATATCATTTATAACGGCTGGTTTCATTACTGAAGGAATAGCAGCAGAAGCTCTCAACGCACCAAATACGCTACCTGAAGTAAACACCACTTCCCTTCTGTTAACTATATCAGTAGCTACGGCTGCAAAGGGTATGCTTAAGTCTTCGATATTACAGTCGGGAATAAATTTTTTCATTTCATTAAACACACGATCGCCACGTACAAAACCCTGTGTGCTGAGCGTAAAATCAATAAGTTTAAAAACATCGATCTTATCAAAATTACAGACCCAATCCTTATATTCATTTAGCTTTCCGGCAGCGTACACAGCGCCCACTACGGCCCCCATACTACTGCCCGAAATAGATGTGATTTCATAACCTGCCTCCAGCAAGGCTTCAATAACACCAATATGTGCTACGCCACGTGCACCCCCACTGGAAAGAACTAAAGCTACAGACTTACTCATTGGTAAAGGTTTAGATAGTTACAGTAAAAATTGGTATTCAAAAGATAATATAAACGATTGACTATTAAAACAGCTATCTATTGAATAAAAGCGAATTTTCTTGAACACAATAGTTAAAAAATGAGCCGTTGGCTCTAAAATGCTTAGAAAATTCTAACAGGAGGTAGAAATTATGCCTTATAAACCTGACAGGTAAATATCAGATAATTGCCTCTCAATACCATAAAAAATCCTTCTTATTTCTATTCAATCAGAGCATGTTCTGCTCCGTTTATGGAAAATAATTATTGAATATGCTCAAATGATTGATCTCCAGTGACTTTTTAAATAATTTAATGGATTAAACCTTCATCTATGAAAAAACTTTTATTGGCTTGCCTGCTCATGGCAAATATCATCGCTAGTGGCCAGAGCGTTCAGTCGCCTGATGAATTCCTGGGTTATACCTTGGGAGATCAATTTACCAGACACCATCAGGTAATAGACTATTATGAATATCTGGCAGAATCTCTACCTAATGTTACACTTCAAACCTATGGGGAAACCTATGAGCACAGGCCGCTAAAAATTGCTATTATCTCCTCTCAGGAAAATATAAATAAGCTAGAAGAAATACGTAAAAGCAATCTGAACCGACTTACTGCCAGCGAAGGTCAGAAAAATGATTTGGCCATAGTATGGCTGAGTTATAATATTCATGGCAACGAGGCATCATCTACAGAGGCCTCTATGAAAACTATTTACGCGCTACTATCTGAAGAAAAAGCAAAAACCTGGCTAAAAAACACAGTGGTGATCATAGATCCTTGTGTTAATCCTGATGGCAGAGACCGTTATGTGAATTTCTATAATCAATACGCTAATAAGAATTTTAACCCTTTGGGTGATGCCATAGAGCACCATGAACCGTGGCCTGGTGGCAGACCAAATCATTATCTGTTTGATCTGAACCGAGACTGGGCATGGCAAACGCAAATAGAATCTCAGCAGAGATCTAAAATCTACCACCAATGGATGCCCCACGTACATGTAGACTACCATGAGCAGTTTATTAACAATCCCTATTATTTTGCTCCTGCGGCTGAGCCTTTTCATGAAATCATTACGCCATGGCAGCGTGAATTTCAAACTATGATAGGAAAGAACCACGCTAAATATTTCGATGAGCAAGGCTGGTTATACTTTACCCGTGAGCTCTTCGATCTGCTTTACCCCAGCTACGGAGACACCTACCCTACTTATAACGGAGCCATTGGCATGACCTACGAGCAGGCTGGCCACGGCTATGCCGGCTTAGGAATTATTACCGAATATGGTGATACGCTTACTTTGAAAGATCGTATTGACCATCATTTCACCACGGGTTTGTCTACTGTAGAAATCAGCTCAAAAAATGCCACTAAGCTGGTGAGTGAATTTGAAAATTACTTTAAAAACAACAGAACCAATCCTTCTTCAAAATACAAAAGCTATGTTATCCACTCAGACAATGTGGATAAGATAAGAGCGTTAACGCAATTTTTAGATAAGAATCATATAGAATATGGCACTGCTACTAAAAATGCTAGCTATAAAGGCTACAGCTATGTGTCTAATGCCGAAAGCAGTTTTAGCCTCTCAGATAAAGATTTAGTGATTAGTGCCTATCAACCACAATCACGGCTATTAACCGCACTTTTTGAACCCAACACCAAACTTTCTGATACATTAACTTATGATATTACGGCTTGGTCTATCCCTTTTGCCTATGGTGTAGATGCATATGCGCTTACTGAAAAACTATCCATAAGCAATGGGTATACTTTTGAAGAAGCTAAAGCAAGCAATTCTGAAAAGCGAGCATACGCTTATGTGTTACCCTACCAAAGCGTAGAAGATGTGAAATTTCTGAGCGCGGCGATACAGAAGAAAATTAATGTTAGGGTTAGTCACAAACCATTAAAAATTCAAGGCCACAGTTTTGATCCCGGAGCATTAGTTATTACCAGAAGAAATAATGAGAAACTAGGCAGCGAATTTGACCAAACCATAAAATCTCTGGCGGATCAGTATGGAAGGCAATTAATAAGTCTTACCACAGGCTTCTCTGAAAATGGAGTAGACCTGGGCTCTGGAGAAATTGCCAGATTAGAGGCTCCTAAAATCGCAGTGATTACAGGAGATCATATCTATTCATTAAATTTTGGTGAAATATGGCATTTCTTTGAGCAGCAAATCCATTACCCCATTACCAATATTGGCTCTGAGTATATCTCTTACACTAATTTTTCAGACTATGATGTTATCATTATGCCCTCTGGCGGCTATAGCTTTTTAAATGATAAAACTATGGAAGAACTGAAAGGCTGGGTAAAGTCTGGAGGTAAGCTTATTGCCATTGGGGGAGCGCTTAGCACATTCAGGGATAAAAATGGCTTCGGACTTAAACGGTTTAATTCTGATCAGGAGAAAAAAGCTCAGGAAACAGAACCTACTATGGAAGAAAAGCTGAATCCTTATAATTTAAAAGAGCGAGAACGCCTTAGCGATGAGATTTTTGGCGCCATCTATAAAGTAAATATGGATAAGACCAACCCACTAGCCTATGGGTATGGAGCAACTTATTATAGTCTAAAAACCAGCAGTTCCAAATATGCTTACCTGGAAGAAGGCAGCAATGTGGGAGTGCTGAAAGGAGCCTCAACGCCAATAAGTGGTTTCGCTGGCTATAAAGCAGCCAAAAAACTAGAAAACAGCCTGGTTTTTGGCGTGCAAAGTATGGGTAGAGGTAATGTTGTTTATCTGGTAGATGATCCGTTATTCCGCTCTTTTTGGGAAAATGGTAAACTACTTTTCTCTAACGCTGTTTTTTTAGTGGATTAAGACCTATATGCCATATACACATCACATAAGGGTAAAAGAAGAACATATTGATCACATGGGCCATGTTAATAACGTGGTCTATGTTCAGTATGTGCAAGATACCGCCGCAGCCCATTGGCAAAATGTAGCCAATGAAGAAATGATTAAAGGCACCTTATGGGTGGTGATCAGGCATGAGATAGATTATCTGGCACCGGCCTTTGTAGGAGATCTGCTTAGCTCCACTACCTGGGTAGAAGAAGCTGAAGGTTTAAAATTACCGCGTTTTGTATCTATCAAAAATCAGGATGGCAAAGAAATTATTAAGGCCAGAACATTATGGTGCGCGTTAGATTCTAAAAGCCACCGCCCTAAAAGAATAAGCGAAGAAATGTATACGTGGTTCAAATAACCGACTCATTAAAATAAGAGCTTGTCCCCATATGGGATTTCATTCCATATGCAAGTCTGTAACTTTTAATCAAAAAAATGATTTTAATTAAAATAAAAACGCCAGAGTTATTAACTCTGGCGTTTTTTGGGATATAAGTAATCAAGCATTTAGCTTAAATTCTGCTCTAAATAATTAACCACATCTTCTACAGTAGCTAATTGTTGGGCATCAAGGTCATTAACCTGAATACCGAATTTCACCTCAAGCCTCATCATTAAGTCTGTAAGGTCTAGTGAGTCTAACCCCAAATCTCTTGCCAAGTTTGAATCAGGTGTAATGGAAGTAGGTTCTATGCCTACTTCAGTTAAAATATTTTTAACTTCATCTAGATAGTCCGTATTTATTACCTTCATATTTTTCTTCTACTTTATCTCTACAATTTTCGAATTTGTCGAAATGGTTTTTACTAATTATTCCTTTACAATGACTGGTAATGATGTGATTAACATATTCATCCTGTTCCCGGTCATTGAGTCTATTATTCTCCCTGAATCTTCCAAATAATAGTTCTTCCAAGAGATATAATTGTAGTTCTACAAAAATTCTAAGGTTTACGTGTTGAGCTATTATTCCTTGCTGTTGAGAAGATTGTGCCACTTTCATCATATTCTTGAATACCAAATTCTGTCTGAAAGAGATGTATTGAACCCTCAGGTGAGAATAATATTTATTGAGTTCATAAATACAGGGCTCACTATACTGTTTCAGATAATGATAAAACTGGTATTGCCATGCCATGAGTAAAAACAAAGAGTCATTATTTTCATCTTGAATCTTACAGAAATCTGCTTTTGCTTCAGATATTACCTCTGTAAAGATCTCAGATATTAGCTCTTCTTTATTTTCATAATTCTCATAGAACAGCTTCTTTGAAATTTGCAGCTCCCAGATTACATCATCAATGGTGGTTCTCTTAGGACCATATTTCAGAAATAACCCAAGAGCTGCATTTTTAATCTTCTCTTTCATCTCCAGCTATTAGTGGAGGTGATTTTTATGGAAATCATCAGGATTATGACCTTCTTGTAGTTTGGCCAAACCTTTCTTACCATAAGCCAACTTAGTGATTACCACGTACAATACTGGCACCACAAAAATACCTAATATGGTAGCTGCTAACATACCTCCGGCCACTGTCCAACCAATGGTGTTACGAGATACAGCACCTGCTCCACTAGAAAAGGCTAACGGTAACACACCCAAGATGAAGGCTAATGAAGTCATCACAATAGGTCTAAGTCTTAACTTAACCGCTTCAAGCGTTGCTTCTACTATTTCCATACCTGCTTCTACACGTTCTTTGGCAAATTCCACAATAAGAATGGCGTTTTTAGCAGCCAAACCAATTAGTGTAATCAAACCAATTTGTGCATATATGTTATTAGTCAGATAAGGTAGCAAGGTAAGAGCGAGAATCGCACCTAGTGCACCTACTGGCACTGATAACAGTACAGAGAAAGGAACTGACCAGCTTTCATAAAGTGCTGCCAGGAATAAGAATACGAATACAATTGATAGTCCGAATATATAAGTAGTACTATCTCCTGATTGTATCTCCTCTAAACTCAACCCACTAAATTCATAATTGTACCCAGTAGGTAAAGTTTCTGCTGCTACTTCTCTCAAAGCCTGAATGGCCTCACCACTACTATAACCTGGCGCAGGGTTACCGTTAAACTCAGCTGATCTATAAAGGTTATAATGGTTAATAACCGCCGCTGATTCTACAGGCTTCCTGTTAATGAAAGTAGATAAAGGCAACATTTCACCTCTCTGATTTCGAACATAATATTTGTCTAAATCTTCTTGTTCTCCTCTATATGAACTATCCGCCTGAGCTACCACTCTAAAGTTTCTATTATAAAGAGTAAAGTCATTTACATATCTACTTCCTAAATAGGTTTGTAGAGTACCGTATATCTCTGTAAGACTTACACCCATTTTCTTGGCTTTCTTCTTATCTACATCCATATTAATACCTGGAGTGTTTGCGTTGAAGAAAGTATACGCCATTCCTATTTCTGGTCTTTGGTTAGCCGCCATCATAAATTTCATGGCATTTCCGGCAAACTGACTTACGTTATCATTACTTCCTTGCTGTTCCATAATGAAACTGAAACCACCGGTGCTACCAAGACCCGGTACGGCTGGTGGCTTAATAACCAGTACTTGCGCTTCTGTAATGGCACTAAACTTAGCATTTAAGTCTGCCACAATAGCATCAATCTGCTCATCGTCAGCAGTTCTTTCCTCCCATGGAGCCAATGAAACGAATAGTGTACCACTGTTTGACTTTCTGGCGAAACTAACTGCGTTCAGTCCACTAATAGCAGCATAGTCAGCCACTGTATGAGTAGAATCCAGGGCAGTCATTACCTGATCAAGTACATTTTCAGTTCTGGTAATAGAAGCACCTTCAGGTAAGTTAAACGAAATATACAAACGTCCTTCATCTTCCTGAGGAATAAAACCTGTAGGCTTTTTCATGAATAGAGCATAAGTACCTACAAAAACACACACTAGTAAAATAATTACCAGCTTAGAGCCTTTTATACTTTTGTGTACTCCTGATCCATATTTTTCAGTAACTCTGTTAAACCAAACATTGAATTTATAGAATAATTTGTTCAGTCCTTTAGAGTCTTCTGTTACCTCGGTAGGTCTTAGGAATAAAGAACATAATGCTGGTGTAAGTGATAGTGCTATAAATGCTGAAAGCAATACTGAAATAGCAATTGTTATCGCAAACTGTTGGTACATCTGACCGGTGATACCAGGTATAAATCCTACTGGCACGAATACCGCAGCCAATACCAAGGCAATAGCCACTACCGGAGCTGAGATATCTGCCATAGCTCGCTTAGTAGCCTCTTTAGCATCTATTTTCAATTCATCCATATAGTGCTGCACGGCCTCTACCACCACAATGGCATCATCCACCACAATACCAATGGCCAACACGAAACCAAATAGGGTTAACGTATTAATGGTAAAACCTAAAGGAATGAAGAATAAGAATGTACCAATAATGGATACCGGTACCGCTAGCATAGGTATTACAGTAGCTCTCCAGTTCTGTAAGAACAAGAATACCACAATAGTTACCAAAATCAGAGCTTCTACAAGTGTATGAAGTACCTCTTCAATAGAAATATCAACAACTGATACCGATTCAAAAGGAATTTTATAGTCTATATCAGCAGGGAAGGTTTCTTTCAGTTCTTCCATTTTTTCATATATTCCTTCTGCTGTGCTTAGTGCGTTACTTCCTGGTGACTGGTAAATAAGCAAGAAACCTGCTCTTTTTCCATCTACATATCTGTTACCTCCGTAAGAGAATGATCCCAATTCAATTCGGGCAACATCTCTCATGTAAACTAAAGAACCATCTTCCGGATTAGTTTTAATGATAATATCACCAAACTGCTCAGGCGTTTTTAAACGGCCATTAACAAATACTGTTAACTCAAAAGTTTGTTGATTTGATTGTGGAGCCGCACCAACTGCACCAGCTGCTACCTGAACGTTTTGTTCCTGAATAGCTGCTGTAATGTCTGAAGTACTTAAATTAAGCTGAGCTAATTTATCTGGCTTTAACCAAATACGCATACCAAAATCTGACCCTACAGCATACACATCACCTACACCATCTACCCTTGAGATCGCATCTTTAATGTAAATGTTACTGTAGTTATCAAGAAACTCAGCATCGTGAGTACCATTAGGAGAATATAAAGTTTCCACCATCAAAATGGTAGGGTTCCTTTTCCTCACCGTAATACCAGTACGCTGTACCTCAGAAGGAAGCATAGGCGTAGCTATACTTAACCTGTTTTGCACGTCAAGTGCAGCAATATCTACGTTAGTTCCCAGTTCAAAAGTAACGTTAATGGAAAATGAACCATCATTAGAACTGGTAGAACTCATATATTTCATACCAGGTACACCATTCACTTGCGTTTCAATAGGTGTAACTACCGTTTGTTCCACTGTTTGTGCATCAGCTCCTGTATAGGTACCTGAAACCTGTACCACGGGAGGTGTGATATCCGGATATTGACCAACTGGTAAATTCATAATGGCCAAAATACCGACGAGCACAATTACTATGGAGGATACAATGGCCGTAATAGGCCTGTTTATAAATGTATTCGCTATCATAAATGCTTTGTCTTAAAAAATTTTTACTTAGCAGTCTCTTTTGCTGGTTTTTGAGAAGGTGCTTTTCCAGCTTGCTGAGCATTACCGGTTTGTACAGGCATACCTTGTCTCAAACTTTGAATTCCTTCTACAATAATTTCCTGACCCTCTTTTAGTCCGTCATTGATTACTATATCGCTACCAATAGTTTTTCCTGTTTGAATCTTTATTTGCTTCGCTTTCCCTTCTTCTACAGTATACACAAAGTACTCTCCCATCTGCTCTACTACTGCTTTATGAGGTATTATAATATTATTTCCTGAGCTCTGATTTTTAACGTGAACCACAGCACTCATTCCATCTCTCAGCACTTGATCAGGATTAGCAAAAGATATTCTTATAGTAGTGGTACCTGTTTGAGAGTTAACTCCTCGATCAATTATATATACTTTACCAGGATACTTATATTTAGAGTTATCTGGCAGGGTAAGAAAAATAATAGAATCTTTTAGTATTGTCTCCGACTTTTCAAGATCTAAGTATCTTCTAATCTCAGTTTCATTAATCTCAAAATCAACACCCATAGGATCATAAGATGATATGGTATTTAATAATGTTTGTCCTGCAGATACAAAGGCGCCTAAACGTACTTGAGAAATACCAATCATACCTGTAAAAGGCGCTTCTATAGTAGAATAATTAAGATTAGTTTGAGCGGTTTCTAAAGCGGCTTTAGCTGCTGCTACCTGCTGTTTTGCATTTTCAAGATCAGTAAGTGACCTGTCCACCTGCTGCTTAGCTATCGCATCTTGCTCTCCCAGTGCTTCATATCTATCAGCGTCTTTTTGAGCCTGCTGCATAGTAGCCTGTGCACTCATAAAATTGGCTTTAGCCTGATTTCTTGCTGATAAATACTTGCTTTGATCTATAGTATATAGTTTTTGGCCTTTTTTAACAATTGACCCTTCGCTAAAAGAAATATCTCTTAGGTATCCGCTTACTTCACTATTAATATCTACTTTCTGAAGAGCTACTACTGTTGCTGGGTATTTATCAAAAAATACGGTAGGGCTCTTAGTTGTCTTCACTGTTTTTACAGGAACAGCTCTCTGTTGTTGACCTTGCTGCTCTGGTTTTCCACAAGAGATAGCCAAAATGCTTGCTGCCGCTATAAGGTTAAAGAATTTATTCATTTTGATCTTTTCTATTTGTCTGTTAATGTTTTTAATATATGTTGATTTCACCAGCTGCTTTTTCTACATCAAGCTTGCTGGAAAGCACATTTAGCAAGGCATTTAAGTAATTTAACTGAGACGTTCTTAAGTCAGATTCTGCCACTATTACTTCGAGATATGCTTTAATCCCCTCTCTATACTGGAGCTTAACTGTGTTATACACATCTTCAGCTATTTCATAATTCTCTTTAGAAGCTTGTAGTTGCTCAAGATTACTCTTATAAGTTCCTAATGCTTGTACATACTCAGAGTTAATCTGCTGTTGTAAGCCTTCTTCTTGAATTTCTAGCCTTTGTAACTGAAGTTTAGACTTCTGAATGTTTCTAATCTTTCTTGTACCTTCAAAAATAGGTAGTGAAAGGGTTAGCCCTACAGCTGAATTAGGGAAGTCTCTATTATAGAGTTCAGAAAACTCATTATTCAAATACATGAAGTTATAGTTAAAGAAAGCCGACAAAGTAGGTATGTATCCTTGCTTATAATAGCTCACATTAGCCTCAGCCAGCTGCATTTGGGTTTGTAATAACTGATACTCTATTCTTGAAGTATAGTTTAATGACTGTAGTGTATCTGTTGTTACTTCATTTTCCATAGAAGCTACATCATCAGCTAAAGAAATATCAGAATCCAACGGATAACCCATAAGTTGTTTCAACATGGCCTTTTGAACTTTGTAGCTCTCTAAAGCTCCTTTTCGCTCGGCAATGGCATTGTTCAAAGAAATTTGAGCTCTTTTGTAATCTATCTTATCTGCTACACCAGCATTATACTGACTAGTAGCATCTTTTAAGTTCTTTTCTAATCGCTCAATGGTTTGATCATACACTCCAATTTGCTGCTGAGAAGTTAAAACCATATAATAGGCTTTACTAACATTCACTACCAGATTAATTTTTGTATCAGTGGTATTTTGCTCTGCCTGCAGCCTGTAATCAGAAGCTGTTTTACCAGCCAGCAAAACACTATTACTAAAAATCACTTGGTTTACAGAAGCTCCTAGCGTAGAGTTATAATTAGTCCCTAGAGGTATAGCTTCGCCATTGATTACACTTGTCTGAATTTCAATGTTCTTCTGTACATTAGCGTTTAAAGATATTTGTGGCATCCATTCGGAAAGACTGATACCAATATCCTTTTGTGCGATTTCCTGGTCAACTAAGGATTGCCTTAGAGCTGGCTGATGCTCCATGGCATAATCGATACACTGTTTGAGTGTAATTGATTGACCTGACGCAATATCGTCGGATTGTCCCCTTGCAGTATGAAATAAAATCATAAATGCAGCAAGGCAATAGATTATTCTCATGTTAAAATTAATTATAAAGATTTGAGTTTTAAAAAATAATTAGCGTTACAGTAGTCGTTTAAAATGAGTAGTTTCTTGACTTATTTCATGGGTTTATAATCTTACTTCTCAAACAACTAGTTTGTTCGGTAATTAAAGAACCAAAACGGAAAAGAAATTATTTGGTTTTATCTTGTTCCCAACATTTATAAAGTCTGGGGATTTCCTGAGACATGTATTCTACAAAATCTACTAAATCGGTTAATGCGTGATTGAATTCTTTAGTCTCGGAGCATCGGCATTTGCATACTTCTTTAAGAATATCAGCCCAGCAAGCCTTCTTCCTATAATCTGCCATTAGGTTCTCTCTCCACAAATGAATCTTCGATCGGAAGTACCGTTTTCGATCACCAGGTTTAGTAATATACTCTACCCTATTTATTTTCATTGCAATATTAAGAGCGTTGCTCGTGGCACTTTTGCTTAGGTTAAGGGTTTCTCTAATTTCATCAAAGGTGAGTTCAATTTGGTCTGATACCAAAAGCAGGCCTAGTATACGAGAAACTGCGGGAGATAAACCCTCCTGCTCGTGTACTAAGCCTACTTTTTCTACTAATTCTTTTTGCCGATCCGTTAACATATTCTCTACTTTTCGATAGGCAAAGGTAAGTAGTTTTTTTAGTTCTGCAACAACAGAACCAAAATATTTTATTTCAGAGCGCTTACAATGCCGCTAAAGCAGCCTCATAATCAGGCTCATCGGCGGTCTCTTTAACCAACTCAGTATAAGTTACTTTACCGCTTTCATCTATCACCACTACAGAGCGAGCATCTAAGCCGGATAAAGGCCCTGTTTCTATCTTAAGGCCATAATTAGTGGCAAATTCCGGATGACGAAAATCTGATAAAGTAACCACATTTTCTATCCCTTCAGCACCACAAAATCTCTGCTGAGCAAAAGGTAAATCTTTAGAGATACACAGCACTACAGAATTTTCTAAAGCAGCAGCTTTTTCATTAAATTTTCTTACAGAAGTAGCACATGTAGAAGTATCTATACTCGGAAAAATATTCAAAATCACCTTTTTCCCTTTGAACTCTTCCAATGCCACCTCAGATAAATCTGATTTAGTAAGTGTAAAAGCTGGAGCTTCACTACCTACCGTAGGCAGTTCTCCACTTGTCTTAATTTCGTTTCCTTTAAGCGTTATTGTAGCCATAACTTTATTGATTTAGTGTAGTTTCATTTTTCCAACCTAACATCTTATCAAGTGTATTTGTTGACACAAAATGATAATTAGGTCTCGCCTTTGCATATATTTCTAAGGCCCTTTCTTTACCATTTTCTTTCTTCAATAAGGCGCCATATATAGGTTCTAAAAATTTCCTTCTCCCTGTATGAATTAAGAATTCTTCCATTCGCTCAGCTGCTGGTTCATAATCATGTTTTATACTCTGTACCAGCCAGGCAGCTAATACTTCCGAATTACCTGTGGTTGTAAAACCAAAGGCACTATCTAACTCTTTAAGCTGATCCATATTTACAGTATCAGGAATAGTTCTCACAAAATGAAGCCATTCATGAGAAGACCATTTGGCGGTATCAAGTTTGCCTGCTGGAGTACCATTCATAAACTTCTTCACCTGATTATCAACATGATCGAACCTATCTGATTTAGGCATGGGAGCATCATCTGGCAAGCCAGGCTCAAAAATCCATTCATCAATTTTTACTTTTCCGATGTTAATTCTTCCTTCTGTTAGTAAATGCTCATCTAGCTGTTCAATAAATTCATCAGTAGTCATTCCTTTAAAAGCATTTCTAGAAAAATAGCCTTTTATAAAAGCATCAAATTTTTCTCTTCCTGCATGTTCTTCCAAATATCTTAGGAAGAGATATCCCTTGTCATAAGCAATGGATGAAACACCATCATCTGGATTACGACCTTTAAGATCTAGTTTTAGTTTGGTATCATTTTCATGACCCTTGTTAATCATAGTACTGATTTCCTCCTTCAGGTCCTGAGCTGCGATAGAAGCCAACATTTCGCTGTAATCTCTACCGTATAATTTTTCCATAATACGGTGTTCAAAATAAACGGTGAAGCCTTCGTTTAGCCAAAAGTCATTCCAGGTAGCATTAGTAACCAGATTACCAGACCAGCTGTGTGCCAACTCATGAGCAACCAGAGAAGTAAGTGATCTATCACCTGCTAAGATGGTTGGAGTAGCAAAGGTAAGCCTGGGATTTTCCATACCACCAAAAGGAAAACTTGAAGGCAGCACTAGCAGATCATAACGACCCCATTTATACTCACCATATAGATCTTCGGCAGCAGCTACCATGTCTTCCAGCTCAGCAAACTCATACTCAGCAGTATCTATAACTGAAGGCTCAGCATATACTCCGGTTCTATCACTTATGGCCGCAAACTCAAGATCTCCAACTGCCAGCGCCAATAAATAGGCTGGTATTGGGGTTTCCATTTTAAAATGATATTCGCCTTTTTCATTTTTTTCCTGAGGGTTACGAGCGCTCATGAGAGCTAATAACTCAGAAGGCACCTTTACATCAGCGGTATAAGAAAACCTTATACCTGGAGAATCCTGAATGGGTATCCAGGTTCTGGCCAAAATCGCCTCAGACTGGGTGAATAGGAAAGGGTATTTTTTATCACTGGTCTGTGCAGGAGATAACCACTGTAAGGCCTCTGCTCCTTTAGAGGTGGTGTAATACACATTGACAGTACGGGTTTCTGGTGTAATATTAATTTCTAACGGACTACCCATTATAGAGTCTCTGGCGCCAATACTAAATTCTGCAACCGTCTCCTCTTCTTTACCAAGAGTGACTTTGCTGATATCGAGATCTTTGATATCAAGCACCAGCTGCTTGGCATTTTCTGCATTATCAATACTTAGTGAGGCTTTACCTGTTATATAAGTACTGTCAAAATTCACCTCTGCGTGCCAATCCAGGTGTGTAACTACTGATTCCTCAGGCTTGGCGTATGAATGTGGGTCTTCTATTATCATTGGTTTTTCGCTATTATTAGTCTCTTCTTTTGGTGGCTGACATGCTGCCATTACCGCCAGAAAAGATGCAAAGAATATTAATCTTAATGGCATATTATTATTTTTCTCAATTGTGTTATTCCGGTAAACAAATAAAGATAGGAGGTTTACTTCATTTATAAAAGAAGCTTTATATAGACGAGCTATTCCATGTGATAACATTCGAAAACAGACTTGGTTTCGAAATCAAAGCAGCAAAAATAAAATGGCTAACCTCTGTTGAAAGTTAGCCACAATAACTACATAGTCGATATTTGCAACAGATAGAAGCTTAATAAATAAACTCTCCTTTACTGCTTTTAATCGTCAATTTCTTTTGATCAGCGGCCTCTACCCTACCGATTACCTGAGCAGGAATGTTAAAGCTCTTAGCTATATCAATAATGGATTGCGCATGTTGTTCATTAACATACAGTTCAAGCCTGTGGCCCATATTGAATACTTTGTACATTTCCTTCCAATCAGTGCCGCTTTCTTCTTGTATCACCCTGAAGAGTGGTGGTATGTCTAACAGGTTATCTTTAATGATATGAACGTTATCTACAAAATGAAGAACTTTGGTTTGAGCTCCACCGCTGCAGTGCACCATACCATGAATCTCAGATCTCAATTCTTTAAAAACCTGAGCCATTACCGGCGCATAAGTACGTGTAGGTGATAGTACAAGCTTACCCATATCTATGGGAGCATCCGCAATAGTATCAGTAAGTTTATATTTACCTGTAAAAACCAAGTCATTAGGCACATCAGGATCGTAGCTTTCTGGGTACTTCTCAGCATAGCTCTTATGAAACACATCATGGCGAGCAGAAGTAAGTCCGTTACTTCCCATACCTCCGTTATACTCACTTTCATAAGTGGTTTGCCCGTATGAGGCCAAGCCCACTATTACATCTCCACTCTGGATATTAGCATTATCAATTACGTCTGACTTTTTGATTCTGGCCGTAACTGTGCTATCTACTACTACCGTTCTCACCAAATCTCCAAGGTCAGCCGTTTCTCCGCCAGTGCTAATAATATCTACACCATTATCACGCAGCATTTGGAGCACCTCTTCCGTACCATTAATAAGTGCGGCGATCACTTCTCCTGGTATAAGGTTTTTATTTCTACCAATAGTAGAAGAAAGCAATATGTTATCAAGGGCGCCTACACAAATAAGGTCATCAATATTCATAATGATGGCATCCTGAGCGATACCTTTCCAAACGGACATGTCGCCTGTTTCCTTCCAATACAAATAGGCTAAAGAAGATTTAGTGCCAGCACCATCAGCATGCATAATGTTGCAATACTGATCATCATTACCCAAAAAGTCTTTTACTATTTTACAAAAAGCCTTTGGATACAGCCCTTTATCAATGTTTTTGATGGCATTGTGTACATCTTCTTTAGAGGCAGAAACCCCTCTTTGTGCATAACGGTCGCTCATAGAACCCAATCAGTTAAAATAAAGATCACAAAAATAAGAAAACTGTTAGCTAGATCAATTGAAAGAGGTGATTATGTTAATATCTATTCCCAGAAACACTTCCACAGAATGAATTTATGAGGATTTGGCCACAATTAATCAAAATCCTTATAAAGTAAAGAAGGCTGCTTCAATCTGGAATATATGAGATTGAAGCAGCCTTTTCTTATTACTATTTTCTATTAATTATAAATCTCCGTCATCATCAAAGAAGCGATCTTCATAGAACTCATCATCATTTTGCTTAGGCTTGCCGAGCTCTAAGATCTTAAATTCTGTACGTCGGTTTACCTGATGCTCTTCTTCTGTCTGTGCGTTAGGTATGAGTAATTTAGACTCTCCATATCCTTTGGCTGTTAATCGCTTGGAATCTATTCCTTGTGAAACCAGATAATCCACCGCTGATTTAGCTCTACGCTGAGATAGTTTTAAGTTATATTCATCTGTTTGACGAGCATCTGTATGTGAACTCAGCTCAATAACTAATTCAGGATTATCATTTAAAATAGTTACCAGCTTATCCAGTTCGCGAGCAGCATCTTCTCTAATATCTGACTTATCAAGATCATAGTAAATATTCTCCAACACGAATATTTTGTCCTTTTCTATCTTCTCCAGCACCATTAAAGTATCAAACTTCACATTGGTCACCAGCTGCGTAAGTGTATCTCTATTTACAGAACGCCCAATGGTAGAAAATTCCTGACGAGTAATAAGATATTGTTCTGTGCCTCCCTTCTTCTCTCCTACCAGGTTATACCTTTCATGTTCATACACTCTGAAAT
The DNA here is from genome assembly GCF_021389955.1 of Fulvivirga maritima. Classification (NCBI taxonomy): domain Bacteria; kingdom Pseudomonadati; phylum Bacteroidota; class Cytophagia; order Cytophagales; family Fulvivirgaceae; genus Fulvivirga; species Fulvivirga maritima. The sequence goes on along the minus strand of NZ_CP089980.1, from coordinate 1,881,183 downwards.
TAAAGTTGCCTTCACCATCAGTTACGGTTTCATCAAGCTCTTCTCCGGCATTGTCCAGCAACCTAACAGTTACGCCAGGTAGCACTACAAGCTTATCTTCATCATCATGAGTCATAGTAACACCAGTAAGGTAGTAGTTCACTATTTTCAGATCCGGGTCTTCATTCACAAAAGTGTAAATATCATCATCTCCTTTTCCGCCTTCTCTGTTAGATGAAAAAAAGCCTCTATCCGCTCTAAACAAAAACAGGCCAAAATCATCTGCTGTAGTGTTCATAGGCTCTCCCAGATTTTCTATGGTAGTTTTTCCGTTTTGCCTTTTGGCAACAAATAGATCCAGTCCACCAAAACCTGCATGGCCATCACTAGCGAAATACATATAACCTTCATCCGAAATAACAGGGAACATTTCGTCTCCTGCTGTATTAATGCTCGGCCCAAGATTAGTTACTCTATAAAACCGACCTCTTGAATTTCTTCTTGCTGAATATAGATCTATTCCGCCATACCCTCCTGGCCTTCGGCTGGCAAAATAAAGCGTTTTTCCGTCACGACTAAAAGCTGGCGTACTATCCCATGAATTTGGGTCATTAATGGTTAACATTCGTGGTTCAGTCCATGTGCCATTTCTATTACTTGTAATGTAGAGGTTAACTTCCGCAGTACCTTTATTTTTACCTGAATTACCTCTGGCGAAAACCATAGTTTTACCATCCGGGCTGAACGTAACACAGGCTTCGTTAATGGCATAACTATTAATTAAATCTCCTAAGCCTTCAATAGTAGTTGTATCTATATTTGCCCCTTTGGTTTTTACTTTAAATATATTACTGAAAGGGGTACCTGTGGCTTTGTATATTTTATTATCAGCCCTTGAGCTGCTAAAATAAAGTTCCCCATCATTATAAACAGGAGCAAAATCAGCCTGATCAGTATTGATCTCTTCCAGGTTTTTTACTCTGAAAAAGTTTTCACTGCGGCGAATTTCATCAATACTATTTAGATTGCTAATTTCCTCTTCTCCTCGGGTTCTGTATTTCTCTTCTATTACACTTTCTAAATGCTTATCTACCTGCTCTCTGGCTTCTTCATATTTTCCATTGGCCTTAAGCGCAAAAGCATAAAACAATCTGATAGAATCATTATCAATTCCTCTGTCCAGCGCTTTTTTATAATAAGGTTCGGCTTCATCTAGCCTGTTAGACTGCCTGTAGCTATCTGCCACAAAGAAGTTAGCCATTGGGTCGGAAGGATCCTTTTCCAGAGCACGGTTATAGATTTCGATGGTAGACTCGAACTCTCCATTACTAAAAGCTTTGTTGGCTTTTTTCTCCAGGCTACAAGAAACTATAACAAAGGTGAGTAATAGGGAAAGTAGTTTAGTATTAGCACTCATTTAAATTGCAACTTTGACTAAAGTTATAATTAATTGACTTTAATCGTATAACGATATAACGTTTATTTTATGACAGATATGGGGTAAATTAGAAATAACGGCTCATCCAGGTAGATTCTGCAGGAACCTTCCAAGCTGACTCTAATTCCTTTTTATTACTCACCGTATTATTGAAAGTAATAGTTTCCTTTCCTATCACACCTTCTTGTACGCTTTCTTTTAATTTATTTAATGATTCAACATAAATCTCATCATTAAGTAAGAAAGCTACCTTAGTTCTATCAAAAAGGCTAATGCCAAATTGCTGTTCCAGCTCCTGCACCATATGCACTGAGCTATCTATAGAGCAGCCGCTGGCCTTAGTATAATCTTCATCAGCCGCTAATACTAGAAAGCGATTGTGAAATATTTTTGCAGAACACTTCATAGGAGCCCCATGAGCAGCCCATTCTTCACAAAAAGCCTTAGCTTTATTCTCCACAGCTTCAGTTTCTTCTGAGCTTAATTCCTTGTCTGCCTGGTATATCCAAACCCGGGCATTTTCTGATAATTCTTCGAATGATACTAGCATAAAAACAAATTTATAGAATAAAAACCAAAAGCGTAATTATTAAGTTCTTCGTATTTTATTACATAAGAGCATTCTGAAAACGCAACGGCTATTATATCTGGAATATAACAATAACTTCAGCCATTCTTTTTAATTTTCAGATTTTTATGATGATCGGATAATGAACTACATACTCGCGCATATAATATTACTTGTGTCTGTTGCTATTACATTTATAAGCAACCAGCCGCAGGCACATGAAGATAAACGTGTAACCATATATAAGTATAACAAGCAAGAAAACGACAGCACGATAATAGCTACCAGAATTTATATGGGAGATTCTCTGATTAGTGAAACAGGGCAGTTTTACTGGTCATTACCAATAAGAAGTGATTTTATTGATGAATCTATAATAGCAGCAGCCCTCAGGCAAAATCCTTATGAAAGCTTCGATTCTCTAGTTTGTGAAGTAGGAGGTGTCAGTGCCTGGAACAAATACGATATTACTTTTGATAAACAGAACAGGCCCGTAGCAGCTTATCATTATAAAGCCTATTATGAAAAATATGATGAACAGGGAGAAGCTTATTACGCTGAATCACCTGATTATGCTTTGGGCGAGAAGATAATTTTCAGTTATTTCAAAAACGGTTATAAACAACAAGCCTATGCTAATGATAAGCTGATTGAAACTATCGAAAAAGATTATAATAAAAACGGAGAGCTGGTAAAAGAAAGATGGAAGGCCTATGATGAGTATAACTATCTAATAGTATACCATTGATGCTACTGAGGTTTGAAAAAAAAATTTGTACATGAAGTTATTTAAGTCACTATTTAATAATAAAGGCAATACAATAGATCCCTACCAAAAATTTTGGGAGTGGTTTAAGAAAGAGGAAAAATCATTTTATGAGATTATAAAACAAGGCGGAGACATAGAATCAAAAGTATTTGACAAGCTCACACCAAAGCTCAATCAGGTGCATGATGGCATATGGCTGTTAGTGGGCATGCAAAATAATGACCAGGCCGAATTGATACTCACTGCTGATGGTTTTGTTAAAAATATTGTTTTTGTAGAAGAACTGGTGGCAGCAGCTCCTAGTATTCCTAATTGGAAAATAACAGCTTTGAAACCCTCTAATGAAGAGCCTTTGTCAGTAAAAGTAGATGATTATACTTTTGATGAAAATACGCTGAGCTTTTACCCGGAAGAGCACCCTGATAAGCCTGATCTTATAGACATATATGTAACACACAAAGACCTGACTGAAGAAAACTATGACTTAATTAGTCAAGGGGTTTTCCTGTCTATAGATAATTATCTAGGAGAGCTAAATACAGCTACTCTGATGGACCACATCTCCCTGATCACTCCTGAAGAAGCTACTAAAGAACTGATCCCTTTTCAAAAGTTAAAAAGCTACTTGGTTTGGAGAGAAAAGGAATTTGTAGAAAAATATAGAGGTAGTCGACATAATACGGAAGGCGATCATTACTCTGTGCTGGAAGGCTCATTAGAAAATGGCTTACCCTGGGTGGCTGCCGTAAATATGGACTTGCTCCAGTGGGACGCCAAAGCCTCACACCCATGGATAACAAATATTGTGATTGAATTTACACCTGACAGTAATGGATTTCCTGATAAAGACACCTATACTTTGCTAGATAAAGTAGAAGATAACATCATGAGCGTATTGAAGGATTATGAAGGTTATTTAAACATCGGGAGAGAAACGGCCAATGGTGGGCGTCAGATTTATTTTGCTTGTGAAGATTTTAGAAAACCTGCCAAGGTGCTAGATAACTTGTTAAAAGAAAACATTCCTGAACTAAAAGTGGCCTATGAGATCTATAAAGATAAATACTGGCAAACTTTTGATCACTTCAGTGTATCATAAAATCCAAAAGGGACCATCTGTAAAGTAGCAATTAGATTAGTATATGTCAGATTTCACTCGAAGCTTTGAACGGCTTTATGGAAATTTAGCCTTCTTATTTAGTTTGACATCTGCTAAAAAATTCGACACGGTTCAGTGTCACTCGGCTGTGGCTTCATCTTGCTGTACCATCGTGAGGTGAAATAATATTGAAAACAAATGTTGCGTATCGAGATGCCCAGGATTTTAGAGAGCAGGTAAAAAGCCCTTCAAGGCTTCCGTCTCAATATAATTGGCTCGGGCTATGCCTAAAGAGTAAAGCTGAGGCTCTTAAATTGTCTTCTATTCAAAATAATGAAGATTTCAAGAGCCTCAACCTGACTTAAAATTACTTATGGTACAACCTTGAATTGACTATTTTCCTATACCCGGCACATTAACCGGCTTGGGTTGAAACCAATGAAATGTATTTTCATGCTTATTAGGGTATACCTCATTCAGGTTATCACCATTATATAAGCGGCCATTTTTCATTATCATATCTACGGTATTACTATTTCTAATATCGTCTAATGGGTTTTCATCCAAAATCACTAAATCAGCCAATTTACCTTCTTCTATGGAGCCCAGGTCATTTTCTAAACCAAGCGCTGTAGCTCCAAGGATGGTAGCCACCTTCAAAGTATTGTGTTCAGAAAGTCCTCCTGACTGCACTGACCATAGCTCCCAATGGTAGCCCAGGCCTTGCAACTGACCATGAGAGCCAATACCGGCAAGACCATCAGCCTCCACTAGTTTATTTACAAATTTGGCATGATCATCAAACACATATTCTTCTTTCATAAACCATCCTGCATTTCTCCTTCTGCTCTTGGCGTCCAGCTCTGACTTAGGAGTAAAAAAGTTAAGCTTTTCATCTCCCTGCACATTTTCTGTTTCATAGTAATAGTTTTCTGCCCAAGGGCCACCATAAGAAACCAAAAGTGTAGGTGTATAAGCTGTTTTTGATTCACTAACCAAAGTAAGCACATCTTTATACAGCGGATAGATAGGGAAGCTATGCTCATGTCCAGGATATCCATCTAATATTTGTGTAAGGTTCATTTTAAAATCAAGAGCTCCTTCTGTAGTAGGCATCAGCTCCTGCTCTTTAGCTGCCATTATTATCCATTGGCGCTGCTGCCTGTTACCTGTAATGTACATTTTTATGGTTTTGGTATGATAGTACTCAGAATACTGCTTCAATACATTTCTGGCATGATCAAGATCCTGAATATTATACGCCCAAAAGCCCACTCCTGGTCCGGTAGAATAAATACGTGGGCCAATCATGGTACCAGCGTCTACCATATCACCATAGGTAAGCACATCGGTAGTTCCTGTCTGCGGATCTCTGGTAGTAGTAACTCCGTAAGCAAGATTGGCCGCATAAGGCCAGGCCTCATTCTTTTCTAGCCCCCAGGCAGGTCTTAAGTGCGCGTGAGTATCTACAAAACCAGGAATAATAGTTTTGCCACTAAGATCAAGCTTGGTTACGCCTCCATCTACACTGATAGAACCGGCCGCCCCTACTTTTACTATTCTATTGTTCTCTATATAAACATCTCCTTTTTCAATTACCTCATCACCTTTCATAGTAATAAGTCGAGCATTTTGGAGCAGCACTTTGCCAGAAGGGATATCTCTATTTACCTCTACTTTTACTCTAAGCTCTGCAGGTTTGTATTTATCTTCCTTCTTATCATCATCCTTTTCTTCTTTTTCCTTATTATTTTCTAACTCTTCCTCTTTAGCTTTCGCCTCCAACAGGTCATAAGAAAAGAATGCATTCCCTATAGCCCAGTTCACCTTTTTTGCATCTCTGCTCCAGCTAGGAAATTGCCCGCCAATTTCGGTTAGTTTTTTAGAAGGAAAAGCCGCATTAGAAGGATTAGCAACAGCTATTTTCACTACATCGGACCCTATCTGAGGCACCGTTACGGTATAAATTTCATTATTGATCATGGCTAATGCCTGATCTCCTTCTGGTGCCATGAGTACTAAATCGGCATTAGATGGCTTAGCAGGAGCTTCATTGGCCTCCGGTGATAACAGCCCGTGAGAATCATACTTATCTCTTACAAAGCCATAAGGAGTAATACCTGTAATTTTAACCAGTTTCTTCTCATCAGTACCATCCCAACGGATAGAAACAAGACCACCACGGCCGTACAAATAAATACGATCGTTAGCCTTAACAAAGTGAGGATTTCCTCTTCCCTTAGATTTATCTATAAAATGAGAAGCACCTCCTTTAGCGGGCACCCAACGTATTTCATCATGCATATGGAAGCTAATAGGCCCAGTGCTATTAAGAAAATCCTGTCTTGAGCCTTTCATGTACACAATCTTATCTCCTGCAAAACTCCAGGCAGGCTCAGTATACGCTCCCGGCTCATTAGTAAGTTTCACTACTTTTGAGCGTCCCTTTACATTTACTTTATAAATGGCTCCGCCAGCGTCATCACTCCAGGTTACAAAAGCTATTTCTGATCCATCAGGACTCCAGGTAGGCATCGCCTCTGTCATATCAAAATCAGTAAGCCGCTTCGGTGATCCATTAGGCAGGTCCATAACGTACAGCCTGTTCAGAGCAGTAAAAGCTATTTTAGATCCGTCAGGACTAGGGGCTACATCTCTGATCTGATTTACGGTCATTAACTTATCATCAGAAATAGGGTAGTTAAACTTAAGCCTGGGCCCTAGTTCTATTTCAGTATCTACTTCAAAAGGTATATTAGTAGCAGCACCACCAGCCATAGGTATGCTGTATATTTTACCGCCATAAGAAGCTATTAGATTTTTACTATCAGGCGTAAATGACATAGCAGGCAGCACACCCAAAGGCGCAATAGATTCCTGCTCATCTCTTTGTACCGGGTAGGCCAGCCATTTTTCATCTCCGGTTTTCAGATCTCTTGCTATAAGGCCTGTTTCATCATTATAACGAGTGCCATACACCAGCCATTGGCCATTTAGCGATAAGGTAGGCGCAAAGGCAGATCCATACCTGGAAGTTACCGTTTGCGAATCACCAGATTCCCTGTCATAAAGGGCTAACTGATATTGAGGTAAACTGGCATTATACTGCCAGGCATTTTCTCGCTTCGAGTACCAAATATAGCGGCCATCAGGGCTAAAAGTGGGCTCTATGGTTTTTAACTTTTCGGGTTTATCAATTATTGAAACCCCTGAGCCACCATCTATATGATAGATATGAAGTTTCAAATTACGTTTTCCTTGTGAAGCCACTATATATTTTCCATCTGGCGCCCAGTCTGCTGACTGATAAGTATTAGTGTTTCCTTTAGTGATCAGTTTAGTATCCTTGCTATCCAGATCTATTGTCCACAGGTTTTCACCTCCACTTCTGTCAGAAACGAAAAGAATTTTCTTACCATCAGGGCTAAACCTGGGGTGAGTATCAAATGCTAAACCTGAGGTTAATTGCTCGGCTTTACCTCCACTTATTGGGAGCAAATAGATATCTCCCAGCATATCAAAGGCAATAGTTTTTCCGTCAGGACTTACATCCAGACTTAACCATGAGCCTTCATCGGTTTGGAGGCTTATTTTTCTCTCTGCAGTCAAAGGCAGTTCCTTCTTGGTCTCTTTTCGTGAAATAGTATCTGCTACAGCCACACTATCTTGCTGAGCATAGGTAGCCAGCGAGACCGCACACATCATTACACTTAACAGTAACTTCATAAATTGATAGATTATTTTTTTCTAAAATAGTTATTAGAAGGTTTCTAACTATGAATAATTATATGAGTGGTAGTTACAACAAATAGATATTTAAGCTCTATAACTATTCATATTTTTTTAATAATTCCTTAATCAAAATTCTCAGTCTATGACAGTTGCAGCAGCTAATTTTATCGCTTCTAACCGTCTATACCATGAGCTTCACACAATTCTTTCTTAACCTCAGGATCCGGTTTAAGCTGATGATTGCTTTCGGGTCTATCTTACTTCTATCTGTAATTCTGGTTTTGGTCGCCATTAATGGGAATTACTCCATTCTCAAACTGAGAAACTTAGGCGAAAAACTGGATATGGCTAATCTCAGAATGTCTCAGGCCAACATCTATTTACAGGAATTTGCCAGTAAGGGCTATAAAAATGAGGATTTCTTAACCACCGGTGGCAGCGAACTTACTGTGGGCTATCGAAATCAAATGGATTCTATACTTCAGGTATTAAGCGTAATAGAAAGCAATGATGATTATAACGATACGGATTTTATAGAGAAGTTGGGCTCCATTACCTCACACCTTAATGAGTTCGATAATAAATTTCAGGAGCTAGTTACACTGTATCAGCAAAGAGGTTTTGAAGATTATGGTTTGGAAGGACAGCTTAGAGAGGCTATTCACAAAGTAGAAGCGGCTGATTTCCCCTATGATAAAGTACAAATGCTTATGCTAAGAAGGCATGAAAAAGATTTCTTTCTTCGCAAAGACCTGAAGTATTTAAACAAGTTTAATAAAGCAGTAGATACCTTTAGGCAAGAAGTAGCTCAAACTGAAGACCAACCTGGAAAAACTCAAGTGCTTTCACTAATAGGTGAGTATAAAAAGAGATTTAATGAAATAGTAAAAGTGGAAGAGAAAATAGGCCTATCAGCTGATAGTGGCACTTTAGGAGATTTGAATCTTATGGCTTCAGAAATTTCATCGCAATTAATAAGCTTAACAAACCATGTAAAGAAAACCAATGAGGCCATGATAGATAAGACAATCTACATTATCATCGGGCTTTTCGGCATTCAAATATTTATAGGGATGCTGCTAGGGTACATTTATAGCAGTGTTTTCACCAAATCAATCACCCAAATTAAAGATGCCATGGTGAGCTTAGCAAAAGGTAAATTTCCTGATAGGCTTAAAGTAAATTCTTCTGATGAATTAGCTGAAACTAAAACCGCTCTTAACCAATTAGTAGAACGTATTAAAGTGGCTGTGGACTTTGCCCGAAATCTTGGGGCCGGCAATTTTTCCATTAAATATGACGAGCAGTATGATAAAGATGTATTGGCAAAATCAATAGTGGCTCTACAGCAAAAACTGCAAGAAGCAGATCAGGAGCAGTTTATCACCAATTGGAATAATGAAGGCATGGCCAGAGTTAACGGAATTTTAAAAAACCATTCGGCCACTTTAGAAATTCTGGGAGATGATATTATAAGTCAGATCGTAAACTATATGGACGTCAATCAAGGTGCGCTATACATTATTAATGAAGATGAACTCCACAGAATAGCCACTTATGCTTACAATAAAAAGAAGTATGTCAATCAGAAAATAGACCAGGGTGCTGGCTTGGTTGGTCAGTGTGTAATAGAAAAAGAATCAGTATATATTACTGATCTGCCCCAAGGCTACACTACCATTACCTCAGGCCTGGGAGAATGCACCCCGAGCAGCCTACTCATAGTGCCTTTGGTAGCCAGAGATATAGTAATAGGCGCAGTAGAGCTGGCTGCGCTCAGAAAGTTAAAAGACTATGAAATACAATTTGTAGAAAACCTTTCTGAAAGCATAGCCAACATCATCATGAACAAACAGATGAATGAGAATACCGCTAAAAGCACCTCACAAAAGCTTAATGACAAGCTTGCCGCTTATCACCACTAGCCAAAATTGTAGCACATTTCCAAGTATGGCCTCTTAGAAAAAGAGGAATAAAGCCTATCTCCTTTTTAAAAAAGAATCCGCTGTACTCGAATCGTTAAAATAATTGATTTTTTGCTTGCTGAATCGATTTATCATACCAAATACTTTTACCATTTATATAAAAAGACTACAACTTCATATAGAATTTTTGTTGATTAGATTGAAATCTACCAATCTGTCTAAACTTTCTTAGGAAAATTTTAACAGGTGCATTCTTTAATTACCACCATAATTTTTTTAAAACGCTATTGAACGAAATTACTTATGAGATCAATTATTATAGTTTTGGCTTCATTTTTAATCGTCACTTCTGCTTATGCCCAGGAATATAGCCTTTCCGGGCGAGTCAGAGATGTGGCCAACAATGCTTCCTTTCCCGGAGCTACTGTTATTTTAAAAACTTTACCTGATTCTACATCGGCCTATGGAGTAACTACTAGCCTGGAAGGAATCTTTAATGTGCCTAAGGTAAAAAAAGGCAAATATGTATTAGAGATTAACTTCATAGGTTATAAAAAGGTAGTCCGCGTACTTAATGTCAATAAAAACATGAACCTGGGCGTAGTAGAAATGGAAGAAGAAACTACTACACTCGATGCTATTGAAATAACAGCTAAAGCACCGGTAAGCACGCAAAAAGGAGATACTACCGAGTTCAGCGCCGGCGCCTTTAAAACCACCCGTGACGCCAGTGCTCAGGATCTCGTTTCTAAAATGCCAGGAATAGCCGTGGTAGATGGCCAAATACAGGCCCAGGGCGAGGCAGTACAAAAAATACTGGTTGATGGTAAGCCCTTTTTTGAAGGTGATGTGGAAGCAGCACTCCAAAACCTGCCCTCTGAGGTTATAGCGGCCATTCAGGTATATGATAAAAAAAGTGATAAAGCCGAACTCAGTGGCTTTGATGATGGCGAACAAGTGAAAACTATCAACATTATAACCAAGCCAGATAAAAGAAAAGGCCAATTCGGAAAAGGAACGGCTGGCTATGGTACTGATGATCGCTACCAGGCAGCTGCAAGTGTTAACCTTTTCGATAATGATCAGAGAATAACTATAACGGCGCTAAGCAATAACATTAACATGGTGAATTACTCTGCTGACCCCAACAGCCAGGGAGAAAGCCGTACACAAAACGGTATGATCATTACCAACAATGCCGGTATTAACTACGGTGACAGCTGGGACAAAGTAGAGCTGACTGGTGGTTATTATTTCAGCCGTAGAGAAAACGAGGGCCGCCGCTCATTACAAAGAACTTATGTATTGCCTTCAGACTCCGGACAAGTGTATGACGAAAATAGCACTAGCAATCGTATCAACATGGACCACCATGCCTGGGCTAAGCTGGAGTATGAAATGAATGATAACAACAAAATCATTTGGAGACCTCGCATTTCATTAAGAAACGATGAAAACAATGACTCCTTTGAAGGAGAAACCAATACTAACAATGGCCAATTAAATGCAACCAATAACACTAATACTTCTGAAAATTCTGATTATGACTTTGAAAACAACCTGTTCTGGAGTCATCAATTCGGTAAAAAAGGCAGAAGTATTACGCTGAGCAATAACATTGGTTATCATACTAATGAAGACAAATCTCAACGCTATGCTGTGAACAACTATTATAGCCGTGCTGATAGCGTAGAAATTCTTGATCAGAACAGTATCAGAGAACGAGATGCCATATCCTGGCGAGCAAGTGCTGCATACACAGAGCCCATTGGCAAAGCCAGTATGCTAAAGGCGGAATATGAAATCTACAATCAAGATAATAGCTCAGATAAACTTACTTATAATAATGAAGAAGGTTCGAGCGTGCTAGATACCGCTCTGAGTAATGCTTTTGACAGCTATTATATTACTCACAAAGCCGAATTGGGGTATCAATACAAAAAGAATAAATGGAGAATGCAGCTCCAGGCTAAGTATCAGCTCGCTCAGTTAGATAATAATCAAGAGTTTCCTTCTGCCTATGATATCTCTCGTGATTTTAACAGCATACTACCTTCAGTGAGATTAGATTATGAGATTACAGATGAGAAAAAATTAGAATTTGAATACAGAACCTGGACTGACGCTCCTTCAATCGGCCAGTTACAAGCGGTAATTGATAACTCTAATTCACTGCAGTTAAGAACAGGAAACCCAGGATTAGAGCAGGCATATACTAACTGGGTAAGAGCTCGCTATAGAGCACACTCTGCAGAAGGCAACTCTATGTACGCTTCTATAGAATCTAATTTTGTGGATGGTTATATTACTAATGCCACCACCATTGCCGATGAAGCCACCGAAGTAGCCGAAGGCATAGTGCTGGAAGAAGGATCGCAGCTAATAAGGCCAGAAAACACTGACGGATATTATAATTTCAGAACTTATGTTCATTATGGCATGCCTTGGGAAGGCATTAAATCTAACATCGATCTGAGAGGCATGGTTAATTATAATAGAAGACCTGGTGTTATTAATGACCAAACCAACCTTACTAATAATACCAACCTGATGCTAGGCTTATCTTTGAGCAGTAATATTAGTGAAAGAATCGATTTTAACATTTCTACCAGAGGCAATTATCATATAGTAAGTAACTCTTCACGTCCGGCTATGGATAATGAGTATTACAACCAGTCTACGCACGTTCGTTACAGCTGGATCTTTGGTGATGAGTTTGTATACAGAGCAGATGTAAACCATAGACTCAACACTGGCCTTGCCGCTGGTTATGATAACAGCTACACCATTTTAAATATGAGCTTTGGTAAGAAATTCTTAAAGGATCACTTAGGCGAGCTTAGTGTTAACGTGTATGACTTGCTAGATCAGAATAATAATGTAGGCAGAAATGTAACGGAAATTTACATAGAAGATAGTCAGTCAAATGCACTACAGAGGTATTTCATGCTTACTTTCACCTATAACCTACGCCATTTTAGCAAAGGTGCTTCTATGGATGATTTCAAAGAAATTTAATTTAGTCCACAAATACAGTTGCATAAAAAGAGGCTGACTCATATGAGCAGCCTCTTTTTTGTAAAGAATAAATTAAACAGGTTATTTACAAAATTCTTTTATCGATGCTTTGGCTTCATCAGAACCAAGCTCTACCGCAGTATTTAAATCCATACAGCCATCATAATTATCTCCCTTATTAATTTTAGCCAACCCTCTCTGATGAAAAGTTTCAGGATCTGTAGGGTACAGCTCTATTGAATAAGAATAATCCTGAATAGCACCGCTGTAATTCTCTAGAGCAGTTTTAGAAAGTGCTCGGTTATCATAATAAACTGCGTTATAAGGATCAAGGGTAATGGCCTGATCATAATCTGCTATAGCTCCTTCATGATCATCAAGGTTATATTTTACCACGCCTCTCAGGTTATATGTGTCAGGGTCTTCACTAAACAGCTCTATCGATTTGTTATAATCTGCCAAAGCCCCTTTGTAATCTTCTGTTGCACTTTTGGCCAAAGCTCTGTTTTCATATTTTACAGGATCATTAGCATCCATTTCAATGGCTTTATTATAATCCTTCATCGCTTCCTCCACTTTATCAATATTATACTTAGCTACTCCACGGTAACTATACACATCTGCATCAGAAGGGTCTAGCTCTATTGACTTATTGTAATCTTCAATTGCTCCCAAATACTCTTCTAACTCTGCTTTTACCACTGCCCTGTTAAAGTACTTATCAGCATCTTTAGGGTCTAGCTCTATAGCTTTAGAAAAATCGAAAAAGGCACCTTCCAGATCTTCCAGGTTATATTTGGCAAAAGCCCTATTACTATAAGCATCTGCAAGTTTTGCATCATGCTTTATTGCTTTAGTATAGTCTTCAATAGCACCTTCATCATCCCCCAGATTATATTTAGCATTACCTCGCTGATTAAGTGCCTCTGCATAAGTGGAGTCTATTTCTAGCGCCAAGGTGAAATCACTGATAGCACCATAAAAATCTCCCAGCTCATTTTTAGCTTCACCTCTTTGAGTATACGGCTCTTTATATGACGGCTCAGCTTTTATAGCCTTGGTAAATTCATCAATGGCCTTTTTAAATTCGTTTTGCTCCATGCTCTTCACTCCCTGATCATAAAACGACTTGCCTGCCTGGCCCATCGTTAAGAGCGGAATTAGAAATATGGATATGAATAATGTTATTCTCATAGCTAACGTTTTAGGTTGTAGTCTTTTCAAATATATAACCATTTTTTTCAAAATAAACCTTCTTTGGCTGGTTATGGCTGTTTTATAAACCCTAGACCTACAGGATGGTTCAGCATCCAGCCCGTAAGGCTGTAACGATGTTTATTGGCCACCAGTACTTCATGCTCTAACATTTCACTTCTAAAACACACCAGCTTGCCTGCGGTAGGATGCAAATCTTCTTCCCTATCTTTAAAGTACATTCTTAACTCGCCACCATCACCCGGTTGCCAGCCTTCATTAAGATAACATATAAAGGTAATTCTTCTGGCACCATCTCCTTGAAACTGATCCAAATGCCTTTTGTAAAATGAACCTGGAGGATAAATAGCAAAATGAGTCTCATAATCTCGCAAGCCCAAATAACAGGTCATGTTGAGGTAATCTTTAAGCGCATTTATCTTATCTAAAAACACCTTCACGGCCGGAAACGTGTTTCCAGGATCTATCCATTTGATGTAGTCTCCTCTGATCTGTTTGTCAAGCGTAAAATCTTCCTGCTTGCCTATGCCCGCTCTTTTAAAGTTGTCTTCCTCCCGGTGGTATTCAAAGACCTCTCTAATGGCTCTCACTTCTTCGAGAGTCAAAAATTGTTCAGTAATGGCATAGTCCTGGCTAGCCAACTGATCCGCTATGTACTCTAGCGAATTATCCTTAATAATCATCTGTTATCAACTTCAGACAAATGTAGCTTATTGTTTAAAATTAATTTGGTATGATTATAGTTTTAATAATTATGAAAGGTCATATTTAAAAATTATTAGTAACATAAAATGTTTAGAATCGTCTTACCAACCATGACACGAATAACCTTAATAGCCCTGTTTTCACTTATTATCATGAGCTGCTCTGGCCCCAGCGAGCCACCTGAGTTTAAGCAAATCACTAATATAGAAGTGACCAAGGTCATGGGAAAAACGGCCTATCTAAATGCTGATGCCTATTTTTACAACCCCAACAAAGTGAGAATGACGCTCAAAAAAATTAATGTAGATGTAATGGTAGAGGGTAAGAAAATAGGAGAAATCAATCAGTCATTAAAAACTAAAATACCTGCCATGTCTGATTTTAAAATCCCTTTAGATGCCACTTTTGATATGGGCGAAGTCGGCTTTCTCAATAGCATTATCAGTATTTTGGGTGGTAAAAAAGTAAAGGTGCATTACACTGGCCATATAAAGTTAACTTACCATGGTTTACCTATACGAGTACCGATAGATTATGATGATGAGGTAAGAATATAATAATCTTAACTATGAGCTTATACTGTTTTAAAAGGAAACTATGAGCTCTACTCTTCTATTTCTGGCTCGCCCACTTTCAGTATCATTAGTAGCTATTGGCCTTTCTTCTCCATAATAATCCAGCACCAACCTGCTTTCAGGAATACCCAAACCCATTAGCGCCGAAGCCACAGCATTAGTCCTTTTCATAGAAAGCTTAATGTTATAATCTTCACATCCAAAGTTATCCGTATGGCCGTTAAGCAAAATTTTAGCTTTGGGGTGATTCATATATTCATTAATCACTTTGGTTAATACTGTTTTTGCTTGCACAGGTATTTCTGCTTTATCAAACTCAAATTCTATATTGCCTATTATTATATTATTAGGAATATCTTTTGGCATTACTTTCACCTCATCCAGCAGGGCTTGCTTACGGGTAAGTTGCCTGGGTTGATCCATCATTTTGTCTATAGTAACCAGCATTTCCCCTTCACTCCTAAAAGAGCCGGCTTTAAGAAAAACACCGGAATCCAATATGCCATCACCCACATCTGCAATAGACATTTTTATATGGTAAATTTCATTGGGAATAACCCTGCAGCGAGCAGTGAGGACCGTAGTAAAACCATCGAACTGAGTATCATAATTAGGGGGCACTTCTGGCTGCAGGTAGTCTTTGTTTTCTATTACCTTTCGGTTTCTAACATCCCAGATAAATGGATCTGTAGTATTGATATATGCATTATCCACATAATATTCAGCGTTCATTTCATTATTCACCGTATTTACAGTTATAGGAGTGACTCCATCTGGCAACATAGCAATATTGGTATGCTCCATGCCAGGCCCGTTAATAAAGAAAGCAAAAACATCATTAAACTTAGAGCCTACATATTCCAGATACTCTTCTGAAGCAAAAATATATTCGAAATAAAGATTCTCTGATTGGGTAACAAAATCAAACTCCAGAGTAGAAGCATCATAAGTCTTACCTCTTGCTATGTCATCTAATTCCGGATCTCCTGGAGCATCACTAGCCCAACCAGCACGAGGATTCTTATTAGGCCCTATTACATAAAATGCATTACCAGAAGTGAGTACAATACCATTTTTTAAACCCATTTGCCCTTCAGGCTCTGTATATTGCCCAATAGCATGTTTCTTACCTTTAAAAGTAACATTGCCAATCACCACACCTTGCCCTAGTAGCACCTCGTTAACTAATTCCGAAGGGCTGGAAGTGGTATCAATTTGTATCTGACTGATAGCTACAAAAGGCATACATGCTAATAAGCATGCTGTAAAATAAGTACCGATTATATTGATGCAGGTACGCATGGTAGATGTTCAAATTTTACTGAATAATGCCTGAAACCACCTATAGCAAAAGGAAAGGAACTAAAAGATAAACAAAATACGTCTAATATTCCTGCTTTATACCCGTAAAATAGTTTTGAATTCAATAAAAGTCATACCTTAAAGCATGCAATTAACAGATGAGCACAAGGAGCATGTTAGATCTCTCCTTGTTAAAAGAAGAAAAATAGACGCCATTAAGTATTTAAGAAGCAGATTCAAGTTAAAACTGACAGAAGCCAAAAGCCTGATAGATCTAATGGATAAAGAAATACCTGAGCACGAATATGAGGTTAGTGAAAGTTCAAGTAAGAATAGCGTAGTGATTTTTGCCGCTATTTTTGCCATTATCGCGCTCGGTGTGGCTTATTATTATGATTTATTTATATAAGCTTAAATAATCAACCCTGATTACAGCGTCGTTATATTAAGAATTACTGGGTAGTTCCTTTAGGAGAACAACTACGCGCAAAAACATTAGGCCTTTTTACTATCTTTATAGCTACTATGCCTAAAAATATCGACGCTAATATCTTCTTTATCATCTGGAATTTGATCCTGGCAGTAGGAGCAGCCATTCTGGCTATACTAAAACCGCTGGACATGGTTTTTTATATTCAGGATGATATGAATTATATGCTTTGGTACTGGATAGCCAACGTCATATTTATTCTGGATATACCCATCAGCTATTTTCAGCTCCGCTATATTCAAGAAGATTTTCTTTTCACCGGAGACACCGTAGCTAAAAACTACCTCCACGGGTGGATCATACTAGATGTATTTTTAGCATTTCCCTATGGCCTCTTTATTTCAAACATACCTCTCAGATTATTTAGAGTTCTTAAACTGGTGAAAATCGGTTCGCTTATGCGTTACTTCAGAGCCAGAGAAGTAAAACATGGCAATGCCCTCACTATTATTTTCTTCTTCTATTGGTTTATTCTGGGTACGCATTGGCTCACTTGCGGGTGGCTCGCACTTAGAGGTGTAGAATACACTGAAGACATTTTCGGCAATTACCTGAAAGCACTTTATTGGGTCAGCACCACCCTTACCACTGTGGGTTATGGAGATATTACGCCTAATACTAATGCCCAGTATATATATGCTATTTGCTTACAGATTATGGGTGTTGGCGTGTTTGGTTATATCATAGGTAATATTGCCGGCTTCCTTACCAGAAAGGATCCCGCTACAGTCAGGTATTTTGAAAATATGGACAGGCTATCCGCATTAGTGAGGTATAGAAGTATTAGCAAAAAATTACAGCGCGAGATACACTACTTTTACACCTACCAGTGGCGAAAAAGAATGGGTTATGATGAATCTTCTTTTTTGGCTGGTTTGCCAAGAAACCTACAAAGAGAACTCTCACTGCAGTTAAAACGAGGAGCTATAGAAAAAATATACTTGTTTAAAGATGCTAATGAAGCTTTTATAACAGAAATAGCCATGCACCTCTCTTCCGTAGTGCTTACCCCTGACCAAGTGCTTTTTGAAGAAGGCGACCGCGGTGATGGCATGTATTTCGTGCTTAGTGGTGAGCTCACTGCTGTAAACCGAGAGCGAACCGTAGAATACAGTACCTTCAAGCCAGGAGCTTTTCTGGGTGAAATAGCTTTGTTTGAAGAAAAACGTAGAACGGCCACCATAATAGCGAAAGACTACTGTGACCTATATAAACTGGATCGGAATTCATTTGAAGAAGTGATTTTGAAATTCCCGGAAATAGCAACCACTATAAAACAAGAAGCAGAAAAGCGCCATTTAGAGAATATTCACAACGCTAAAAAGGAAGTATAAAATGCTCCTTCTGTTATTCTGAAACCTTTTATGGGTTTTATATGTCTAAATAAATATGTACCAGCAATTAAAAAAAATCGGTTTATTAGTAGCACTGGCTTTTATTATTGGCTTCGTGCTGTTTGCAGTTAATCAGGTCATTGCCTTTCACGCAAACATGGTTACGGTAAATGAAACTTTAGCTTGGTTAATTACCGGTTTTATAAGCGTAACACTTCTTATTCTTATGCTTCTTCCTGTGGTTATGATTATCCGATTACCACAGTCAGTGGCCTTTCCTGATAGTCCGGAGGCTGAAGCCAAATACCACACCTTATTAAAGGCTCGCTTATCTAAAAATAAGCTGGTAAGAAAAGCCGGGTTAAACGTGCACACTGAAGAAGGTATGAAAGCTGCTTTAGCTCTCCTCAACTTAGAAGCACAGACTATAATTAAAGACACTGCCAAAAGTGTATTTCTCACTACGGCCATTTCACAAAACGGCAAGCTAGACGCTCTCACGGTATTTATAACCCAAAGCAGAATGATATGGAAGGTAGCTCATATTTATTGGCAAAGGCCTTCTATTAAAGACATGATCAGGCTCTATGGTAATGTGGGAGCTACTGCACTCATAGCTTCTGAGCTAGATGAAATAGACATTACCCGACAAATAGAACCCGTAATTAATGCCGTGCTTCGTAGCCCCGGGCGCTCTCTACCTGTTATTGGTCATGCTGCACATATCATTACAGATAGCCTGCTGGAAGGATCTACCAATGCCTTTTTAACATTACGCGTGGGCATAGTGGCACAGAGATATTGCGGTTCATGGGATGTAGCTGATAGAAAAGCCATAAGAAGAAATTCATTTATTACTGCCTCAGGATTATTGAAAAATCTGGTTTTAGAATCATCTGGCAAGGTAGTTACCAGTGTAATGACAGCCATTAAAGATACTGGCAAAAACACTTTCCGCAGCGGAATGAAAGGTGTATCAGGCATTTTCAGAAAAAAAACAAAAGAAGCTGAGCCTGAAGCCTGATCTTTTTATCGGAGAAAGAAACCTATCATCTACGTTTAAACTCCATTAATCGATATACCTCTTCAGGTTAGAAACGTGCTTCATAAATTAAGGGTTTATTATTACAATAGACCTATAATTCTTTGAAAGTGAAGCATTTTAAACTCGTTTTGATTGGTTTGTTGGCTTTTAATATTGTCTCAGTGATAGCAAGAAGAATGCTGCCCGAAAAGGCTGCTAAAGAGAACCCTGTAATAGAACAAGTACAAGACTCTACTTATGAAGTTCACTTTTATGATGCCGCCACGCTTATGGTGCCAAAGTCGGAACCAGTAGTGAATGAGGTAGTAAGCATTATGAAATCTAACCCTAAATTTAAAATGTATATCCATGGAAATGCTAATGGTATACATTCAGGTATAATCACCACCAAGGGTGAATCAGATAAGTTTTTTGAACTGAATCAACTAAAAAATAAATCGTATTACGCTTCTGCTAAAAGGCTATCTAAAGAAAGGGCTCTGGCCGTAAAAGAGTATCTGGTAGAGCAAGGTATTGATGATGATAGAATCCATGTTACCAGCACCAGAGCTAATAAAGTGGCTTATATTGATATAAAGGAAGATGAGACCGCATCAGCCCGGGCAGAAATAGAATTTGTTTATCACTAGTCAGATGATGGGATTGGCATAATTAACAATATCCCCCTACCTTTGGGAGGCAAATAAATCCCAAAATAATGACTGGAAAAGAATACATAGAGAGTAATAAGCAAAAGTTTTTAGATGAACTTCTGGATCTACTAAGAATCCCTTCAGTTAGTGCTGATAAAAAATTTAAAGATGATGTGCTGAAAACCGCTGAGGTGATCAAGGCACAGCTTGAGAAAGCCGGCGCTGATAAAGCTGAAATATGCCCTACAGCAGGTTATCCTATTGTATATGGAGAGAAGATAATTGATGAAAGCCTGCCTACCGTATTGGTATATGGCCATTATGATGTGCAGCCCGCTGATCCTTATGAGCTGTGGGATTCTCCTCCGTTTGAACCAGTAATTAAAAACGATAAAATCTATGCTCGTGGAGCATGTGATGACAAAGGCCAAATGTATATGCACGTTAAAGCCTTTGAAACTATGATGGCCACTGACAGCCTGCCTTGTAACATCAAATTTATGATTGAAGGTGAAGAAGAAGTGGGATCTGATAACCTGGGAATTTTTGTAAAAGAAAATAAAGAAAAACTGGCTTCTGATGTTATCCTTATCTCAGATACCTCTATTATTTCTAACGAGCACCCTTCTATTACAGTAGGCCTTAGAGGCTTGAGCTACCTACAGGTAGAAGTAACAGGCCCTAACCGAGACTTACATTCAGGTGTGTATGGTGGAGCTGTAGCTAACCCTATTAATACACTTTGTGAGATGATTGCTTCTTTAAAAGACGGGAGAAATCACATCACAGTACCTGGTTTTTATGATAAGGTGGCTGAGCTTACTGCCGAAGAGCGTACCGCATTAAACAAAGCGCCTTTTGATCTTGATGAATATAAAAAGGATCTTGATATAGAAGAAGTAGAAGGTGAAGATGGATATACTACACTAGAAAGAGCAGGCATTCGTCCTACTTTAGATGTAAATGGAATTTGGGGTGGATATATTGGCGAAGGAGCTAAAACCGTATTGCCATCTAAAGCATATGCAAAAATTTCTATGAGATTAGTGCCTGATCAGGTTTCTGATGAAATCACAGAACTTTTTGCTAAGCACTTTGAGTCTATAGCTCCTAAATCAGTAAAAGTGAAAGTGACTCCTCACCATGGTGGAGATCCTGCAGTTACTCCTACTGACTCTACTGCTTACCAGGCTGCAAGTGCCGCTTTTGAAGAAGCTTGGGGTAAAAAACCAATCCCTACAAGAGATGGTGGTAGTATTCCTATTGTAGCCCTTTTTGAAAGAGAACTAAAAGTAAACACTGTTCTTATGGGCTTTGGATTAGACTCAGATGCTATCCACTCTCCTAATGAGCACTATGGAATATTCAACTATTTCAAAGGAATAGAAACTATTACCTTGTTCTATAAGCATTTCGCTAATCAAAAATAACTTATTCAATCCCTGGAACTATATTATGTTTCCAGGGATTTTTTATGCCCTTTTCCTTCCTCAATTATAATATTTTCATTGTAAAGCACTCTTTTTTTTACGATCTTAATTATAAGTCTACTTCAATAATTCCTGATTTATTTTGGTAATCTACCAACCAAATTTCTAGTAATTACGTGCTGTGTTTTATAAGAATTAAAATATGAAAACGCTAAAAAATTTCTCTCTTGTTTTTCTTCTTGGCTTATGGGCACATACAGGATGGGCTCAAGCTCAGGAAGATGTAAAATGGTATACAAACTATAACGAAGCGCTTACCGAAGCCAAAGCAGAGCATAAGCAGGTACTTATAAGCTTTGCAGGTTCTGACTGGTGCAAGCCATGCATCAAGCTTACTAAGGAAGTATTTGAAGACCCAAAATTCAAAGATTACGCAAAGGAAAACCTGGTTTTAATGCTAGCGGATTTCCCTCGCCTCAGAAAAAATCAGCCTGATAAAGAACAGATAAAAGCCAATGAAGCTCTGGCTGAAAAATACAATAAGGCAGGTTCATTTCCTCTGGTAGTACTTATAGATGCCGATGAGCATGTCATTACTCAAACAGGCTACCAGGCAGGTGGCAGTGATAACTTTATCAGTTTTCTAGAAAAAGCAACAGACAAATAGTGACAAGGCTTATATTATTGCTCATTATTAGTGCAGTATTTTCGGCTAATGCACAGAATCAGGCCCATAAAAAAGTGCTTAAGCTCATGGGTTCTCGTTTTGAAATTACCGCCGTTTCTAGTGATGAAGCCCTGGCCTGGAAAAGTATTGATGCCTGTATTGAAGAAATAACCAGGATAGAAAAGATAATCTCCTCCTGGGATGAAAACTCACAGACAGCCGAAATTAACAGAAATGCCGGTATCAAGCCCGTGGTTGTAGATGAAGAACTCTTTAACTTAATAGGCAGAGCAAAAAAAATCTCTAACCTAACCGATGGTGCTTTTGATATCTCATATGCTTCTGTAGACAAAATTTGGAAGTTTGATGGCTCTATGAAAGGACTTCCTTCAGCGGAGGAAGTTGCCGCATCAGTAGCCAAAATTGATTACAAAAACATTATTCTAAATACTGATGATCATTCAGTATTTCTGAAAGAGCCCGGTATGAAAATCGGGTTTGGTGCTATAGGTAAAGGTTACGCGGCTAACCGAGGCAGAGAAATTATGAAAGCCATGGGCATATCCAGCGGCATAGTAAATGCCAGCGGCGATCTGCTTACCTGGGGCAAGGAAGCAGATGGCAGCGAATGGAGCATTGGCATAGCAGATCCTAAAAATAAAAGAAGTGTTATGGCCTGGCTGGCTGTAGGTGAAATGGCAGTAGTCACTTCTGGCAATTATGAAAAATTTATAGAAGTAGAGGGCAAGCGCTATAGTCATATTATAGATCCGCGTACGGGCTACCCGGTGCAAGGTCTTAAGAGTGTCACTATTATTTGTCCTGACGCCGAGCTTTCTGATGCCTTGGCCACTTCTGTTTTTGTATTAGGAAAAGAAAAAGGACTTGCCCTTATCAATCAGTTAAAAGGAATAGAATGCTTTTTAGTAGATGATAAGGATGAGCTTAGCTATTCGAAAAACTTGAAATTAAATTATTATAAAAACGGTGTAGCTCCTTCAGCAGATGCTACACAAGTGAATATTGGTCATGAAGCAAATTAAAATAATATTTTGGTACGCCCTGCTTCTTGTGGCAGGAGGATTATTGCAAAGCTGTGTATCCGTGGCTGCTTATCAAAAGGTATATCTTAATGATGAGAACATGGAGCTTAACTCCAGAAAAGTGGAGGTTTTCGAAACTAATTTTGAAGCTTACAGAGAAGGAGCTTCTGGTGCTAATGGTGGTAAAACTGGTGGCGGATGCGGATGCAACTAACATATAAACTATTAGCAATAGCCCTTTTGTTATCAACAGGGCTATATGCGCAAGAATCTTCTGATATTGGTAATAATGAAGCTAAAGCGCTTAACGAAACAGAAATAAACTTTCTATTTAACTACTATGAGCAAGATGGTGATAATGCCGCTGTAACAGGAGGTAGAGGTACTGAAGAACTAACGAACGTGGCTCCCGCAGTAATTATCAATATTCCTATTGATACAAGCAGAACGCTTTCTACCTACTTTGGATTTGATAATTATTCGTCAGCTTCTACGGATAACATAGATAATAATGTGTCATCAGCCTCTAGCTCTGATACGCGTTATTATGTAAATGCCACCTATTCTAAAACCAATGCTAAGCAATCTACTTACAGCGTAAAAGCAGGTTTTTCACAAGAATATGATTACACCTCTATTTCTGCTGGCTTAGGATGGGCAAAAGAGTTTAATAATCAGAATACTGAGATTAACCTATCAGGCTTAGCTTATTTTGATACCTGGAAGCTTTTATACCCAATTGAACTAAGAACAGGAGAAAAGCTGGTAGATACAGACCAGAGAAAATCATTTAACTTCTCTGCCACGTTAGCACAGGTAATCAGTAAGCGGCTACAAGCGTCACTTTCATTAGAGTATGTCTACCAGAGCGGCTTGCTCTCTACTCCGTTTCATAGGGTTTATTTTAATGATGGAATTAATAATCCACAACTAAAAGACAGAGCAGTAGAAACACTTCCTGATTCAAGATCTAAGTTTCCTGTTGGCCTTAGAGTTAACTATTACCTCAGTGACTTGATCATTCTAAGAGGTTACTACCGGTATTACCATGATGATTTTGATATTGATGCTCATACTATGAACTTGGAGGTACCCGTAAAAGTAGCTCAATTCTTCACGGTTTATCCCTTTTTCAGATACCATACTCAAACGGCTTCAAAGTATTTTGCTCCTTATGGAGTTCATGAAAGAAGTGAAGAATTCTACTCATCAGACTATGACTTGTCAGCGCTAAGCAGTACTTCTTTGGGGCTTGGACTTAAATATTCTCCATTATATGGATTAGCAAGATTTAAAGGCCCATTCTCTAAGAAAACTGGTAGAATTACGAGCTTCAAAAGTGTGGATGTCAGGTTTGCTGATTATACCCGTACTGGAGATAACCCTGACGGAGGTGGTGACTTAGATGCTTATTCAATAAGCTTTGAGTTTACCTTTGTATTCTAAGTGTCAAAACATAAAAATAGTAGCGATCTTAAACTATTGTAACTTATTTATGTTAACTAAAGTAGATTTTACATAAATCCCTTTTAACCCTATGAAAAAAGGGCACATGTTTTGTTACAAAGACATAAAAGAGATTCCACTAGTTATATTAATGAAAATAGCCGTCTGGATTAGTTCCCCAGACGGCTTTGTTGTTATTGGAGATTAGAGGTTAATTGTTATTCGAAATTATAGGTTAATCCCAAAGAGCCATAAGCAGATAAGCCAAAGTAATAGGTAGCATCCACCCATAGGCTTTTGAGTTTTCTTTCGTTAAGCTGAGCTGTTCTCATAGCACTAATACCCAGAACCAATGGCATAGATAAATGATTTCCTAATTTCAGCTCTGGCTTAAAACCTGTAACTATATACTGATGCGTAAACATCTGCTCATCGTCAAATTCATTAACCATGGCCAGCTGCCCATCTACCGCCACCACGTAGCTAAGCTTGAGCTTAGGGCTTGCTTCATAAGCGACGGAAATATCCACGCCTTCCAGCATGGATACATCAATTGTATATTTACCTTCTTTGGTCCATTTTAAGTAGAGTGCAGGAAATAACATGGGATAACCAAATGAATTATTAATAGCAGCTCCTACCCCTAAATCCAGGTTAGGATTAATATGTCTGATGAATAAGGCAGCAGTATTAAGCAAAATTTGATTTCCTCTTAGGTCATCCAGATTGGGTGATGTGGCATAAACACCCACTCCCAACATACTGATAAGTGTCCATTTATCATTCAGGTCTCTTAAATTAAAAACACCAACACCCATGTTAGTAATCTCATCAATTACTAATGGCTGATTGAAATGATGATTATTCAATGCCGCATAAGCCGTATTAAAGGTTAAGCCCCAAATATTTTTCTTATCCTCCTCCACTTTTATAGAAAGTGGAATTTTAGCAGCCAACTGATAAACCATAGCGCTCCCTTCGCTGTCTCCTACTCTGTGCCCGTCATCATCATCACTGTAGCGGTAATGTGATTTGCTGAAATACTCTGTCTTAATGTTCACCTGCGCCCAACTCGTGCCTGCTGAAGCAAATAGAGCTACAAATAATGCTGTTTTAATGAAATTCATCTGGTGTATAATTTAATGATGACTTCAAAGCTGCATGAACCATTTTGGTTTATAAGAATCTTTTTGACCAGTTGCAGCCTGCCTTTGACCAACTGCTTACCGAATGAAATTTTATACTGTAGTTTTGCAATATGAATAGAGATTTGACTAAAAACAGCCATCTCATTATATCCGGTTATTGGATATTACTTTTAGTGGTATTTATCATCCAAGTATACCCTCAAACCAATTCCTTTATAGAGACATTACTCTTTTCTCTATGCATCACTATAAGCATATACCCTGTCTCTACCTGGCTCAGTGGCAGCCTACTTATGCAGGCATTAAATGAAAAACGGCTACTAAAATTTGCCTTCTTTTTTGTATTGCTATCAATAATTGTAGCTGGTATTTTCATACTCTATCTCCTTCTTTTTAGTTTTCTTGAAGCCCGTCAATACTTTCCTCAATCAGAGTATTTTGAGATAGTTTCTGAGCCGTGGTTCGCCACTTATAGTGTGCTTTCGGCAGGTATATTTATTAACTTATGTATCTGCGGGTTGCGGTTTTTAATAGAGTACATCAAATCACAAAAAAGCCTGCATGAATATCAGTTACAAAGTTTAAAGCATCAGGTAACACCACATTTTATGTTTAATGTATTGAATCACATTCATGTGCTTATGCAGGAAAACGTAGACCATGCTTCAGACCTACTTATACAGTATTCTGACATATTAAGGTATCAGCTATATAAAGGCAATGAAGAAACTGTGCTGGTACAAGAGGAAGTAGATTTTCTGAAAAGCTTTATTAACGTAGAGCAGCTTAGGTGGGAAGAAAAAGTGCATGTTTCTGCAGACTGGAACATTGAAAACCCAACTCAGCAAATCCCGGCACTCCTTTTTATTATTTTTATTGAAAATGCCTTTAAATACGTAAATAAGGAAACTGCTAACCCTGGTGATATTCGATTACATTTACGCAGCTCAGCAGAAAAAATTGATTTTTGGATTAAAAACTCCATTAATCCAACTCCGCAAAAAAGCTCACAAAGCCAGGGACTTGGTTTAAAAAATATTAAAGCCAGGCTTAACATTTTGTTTCCTCAACGGCATATTTTAACTATTAAAAAGTCTGACATGGATTTTCAGGTATATCTAACTATTAAATTAACAAAATGAGTGAAGTAATGAAATGCCTTGTAGTAGATGATGAGGCCATAGCCGCCAGGGGCATGGTTAATTATATTAATAGAACAGACTACCTCAAGCTGGCTCGAAGCTGTGATTCTGCTCAGGCAGCCTATGATACCTTGCAGCAAGAAAACATTGACCTCATGTTTCTGGATATCAATATGCCTGAGCAAACGGGCATAGAGCTGCTACAGTCTTTGCCCAATGCTCCACTTACCATATTTACTACCGCTTACGCCGAATATGCACTAGAAGCCTTTAATCTTCATGTAGTAGATTACTTAATGAAGCCTATTGCTTATAATCGTTTTACAATAGCCTGTGAAAAAGCCAGGTCTCTTTTCCAATCACAAAACAATGCTTTAGCACCTCAATCTATAGACAATAACCTGCGGTACATCAGACAAGGAGATAGCTTTATTAAAATTCATTGGTCTGAAATTTTGTATGTAGAGGCCATGCAAAATTATCTCAAACTTCATTTTAAAGATCAGGTGTTTACTATTCATCAAACCATGAACTCGATTGAAGAGAGCTTGCCTGTAAGCCATTTTTTCCGGGTTCACCGCTCTTACCTTATTAATGTAACTGCAATTGAATCTATTACAGGTAATATGCTTACTATTAAAGGGAGTATGATTCCTATTTCGCGCCAGCGAAAAGATGATTTAATACAGAATATAGTACTAAAAAAGCTGCTGAGTAAATAGAGTGTGTGTTTGAGAGGGGCAAAATAAAAAAGGCTGCCCCGTGCTTGGCAGCCTTTTAGCGCTAAAAAACTCTTAGAATTTATAGCGATCCACTAGTTGAAATCTTCTGCTTACTTTGTGGTAAGCTTCTGGTTAACCAACCTCTTCTGCTGGCCGTAGCTATGGCATACGGAGTAATCCAGAAAAGAGAGAAGGTATAGAATATACTGTAGGGATATGCCCACATAGATTCAAATACATTTTTATGTCTGGTTGCATGAAATATGGCCTGTATACTTGAGAATACCGCGATACTCATTAACGTAGAGCTTAAGAATAAAAGTGGGTGAGTAAACACAAATAACAGCATTAATGTAACCATAGGATAAGATAATAAGATCTTTAACCACTGATTAAGTAATAATATACGTGTTCCTAATTTTGGTCCTTTACGGAAGTTAGTGAAAGCGAATTTACTCATCATAATGTTTTCACGAACGTTACTTCTCTCCCATCTGATAAACATTTTATAAAGGTTTTGATATCTCTCCGGAGTGTTAGTATACACATAAGCATCTCTCTGGAAAAATACTTTAAAACCTTGCTTCAGTATCATGTTAGTCATGGCTCTGTCTTCACCTATGTCAGAAGGTTGCCCCATAAATTTCTGATTGATCCAGTCGTTAAGGCAAGTCATTACTGCTTTACCGCGGTAAGCGGCCAAGGCACCCGGTGTACAAAGCACTGATCCTAATCTACTCTGTGCTGATCTTACAAACTCAAAGCTAAAAGTGAAGCTCACATTAAGCATTCTTGGTATAAGCGCCTTTTTGTTATTAAGCACTCTTACGTTACCAGCCACAGCGCCACATTCTTTATTTACTACAAATGGGCTCACCATATTTCTTAGCGTATCTTCTCTTACTACAGAATCACTATCTACAGTAACAAACACTTCTCCTTTAGCTAAGTGGAAACCTCTGTACAGTGCATGTCTCTTTCCTTTGTTTTGTGGTTGCTGATAGATAGCTACACGATCACCTAACTCTGCTTTGGCCTTTTGCATCCATTCCCAGGTATCATCCTGACTTCCGTCATCTATAGCTATTAGCTGAAGTTTCTCTTTAGGGAAATCACTGTTGGCCAAACTCTTTAAGGTTTGCCAAACCAACTCTCCTTCATTATATGCGGGCACTATTACCGTAGTAGTAGGCAATAAATCATCAGAAACCGATTTAATGGGTTTATATTTTAAATAGAGCACTAAAATGTAAAGTAAGAAACTGATTTTTAACGTCAGTAGAGTAATTCCTAATCCGGTAAGCACCATTCCCCATGAGGTATTCATTCTTTCAAAATGTAGGGTTTCAAAGTGCGGTTCCAATAAATACACCAGGTAAACTGAACCTGCCAAAAGCAGGAAGGTACCAATAAGTATTAAATAGGCAGATGGTGTAGTTACAACTTTTTTCAGGCTTGCTTTTTCCTTCTCTGTCTTCTCTTGTCCCTCGGCTGTGTTAGTACCACTCGCCGTATATATACTATCTCTTACGCTCATTTTATTCGACCATTTAAATACAATTTTTTTAATTTATCTGCGTTTTCTTACCTGTACTACTTGGGTATTCAGGTATGAACTCATGGTAATTAATAACCAGAAGTAGTGGGTAAGAAAGGTTGTGATATCCTTTGTACAGACTATTGCCAAACATCAAGCCATAGCCGCAATGGTGCTTTTAAGCGTGTTTTTGTCGATTTGACACAATAAAGAGTGCGGCGTTCCCCATCAAACTGTAGGAAAGTACAACATACTGCAAAAGACGGTTGATACCTACATTTGTAACTGGTAGGAAAAAATTGAAGATAATTAGAAATTGAGGTGAGTAATTCTTACTTACTTTTCAGTTAAGCTTGCATTAAACTAAGAAGTGTCATTATAATGAATAGCCACTCTATTTATAAGTCTTAACGCTCGATTTTCAATCTCCTCAGGAGACTGATCGATTTTATCTATTTGCATTAAAAGATCATGCAATAAGTCTGTCAGGCTAAGATAATTGAATTCATTAGGTGTGATATATCGCATATGCCAGTTGGCAAAGAATCTCTCTGTTAGCTCTGGTAAATAAATAATACTCTGTACTTCGTGGCGGTTATCCTGTGTAATGTCATTCATTAAACTCATCACAGCTGTTTTCTCCCCTTCCAGATATTGCAAAAAATCTCCATTCTTAAATTGCAAAAAGCCTGATATCATTAATTCCTCATTTCTAGCATTGGCCTTATTAGATAATTCAAATAACTGATCGGGGCTAAAGTTTTGGGTGGCTTTACTCTTATAGATTAATGAAAATACGGGAGTGGCTGACATAAGTATAGGTTGATTAAAAACAAGATAGATACTACACGTAGTTTATCCAATATAAATCATTTTATTTTTCATTATTATAACTTTATATATCAATTTGTAAAGCAATTAATTTCCCTTATCTCTTTAATTATCATTTTCATCAGTCATTTTTCCCAATCCATAAAACCAGATTTATCTGGCCCACAAAGGAAATAAATATACATAGCTGCCTCTACAGGCATCACCATAAGCACTAAACTATTACACCCTCACACCGTTTCATAAGGAAACATTAAACAAGGATTTTATGAATATAAAAACTATAATAGGAGTTGTATCCCTATCTATTTGTACTATAATAACAACTAGCTGTCAAAACGATTCTACTAGTCACAATTCTAATGATGTCATTTTTGAAAAAGGCGAACTGGCTCCTTCAGAGAAATTTGTGGGTAATGTTTATATGAATGTTCTGGTGCCAGTAGATTCTATTTACACCATGAAATCTGGCAGTGTTACGTTTGAGGCTGGAGCCCGCACAAACTGGCACCTCCACCCCAGCGGACAGATTTTAATGGTTACTGATGGCGTTGGCTATCATCAAATTAAAGGCAGAGAAAGGGAAGTGATTAAAAAAGGCGATGTAATCCGTATCCCTCCGAACGTATTTCATTGGCATGGAGCTTCAGAAGAATATGAGATGACACACCTATTTATGGTTCCTAATATTGATAAAGGCCTTACCGAGTGGCAAGACCCTGTTACTGATCAGGAGTATAAAGGAAAGTAATCAGGACAATGCTTGCGGCGAAGGAGGATCTGAAGGCCTGCTACGATCTTGGGGAAGTTCTACAAACTCCTGATCATCAGTAGGAGGCAATTTTATTCTTCCTTCCTGCCAGTCTGCCTTAGCCTGTTCTATACGCTCTTTACGTGAAGAGACAAAATTCCACCATATATAGCGCTCTCCTAAGGGCTCTCCTCCAAGCATCATAATTACGCTATCTTCATAGGCTCTAATTCCCGGGTCATTATCTTCACCAAAAACTAACATTTGGCCCTTTCCATACTTCCTACCTGATATTTCCAAAGTTCCTTGTGCTATATAAATAGCTCTTTCTGAGTGCTCACGAGGCAAACCAAACATAGTGCCTTTATCTAACTTTACATGTAGGTAAAATAACGGGCTATGGGTTTTCACATCATTTTTCAATCCATAAGCATTACCTGCTATCAATCGCATCCATATACCTTTATCATCATATTCTGGTAATTGACCAGGTTGATAGTTATTAAATGCAGGGTCAATTTCTTCATATTTTTCTGGTAAGGCTACCCAGGTTTGTAACATCTCCAATGAAGTACCAGCCAGTGCGGCCGGATTTTCAAATCGCTCAGAATGGCTAATGCCTTTGCCAGCGGTCATCCAATTAACAGCCCCGGGTTTTATGATCTGCTCCACGCCCAGACTATCTCTATGCATTACTTCACCATTAAAAAGATAGGTAACGGTAGACAGACCGATATGAGGGTGCGGTAGCACATCCATATCAGTTATAGAAGGAGCTGCTGCCAGTTGCACAGGGCCAGCATGATCCATGAAAATAAATGGGCCCACCATTCGCTTTTTTCTGAAAGGCAGTATTCTTCGAACCTCCATAGCAGTACTAATGGAAGCTTTTCTGGCTTCAATGACCATATCCAACATAAGCAGTATTATTTTAGGTTATAATATAATATAACGGAATATTCAGCTAGTGGTTAATATCTGGCCAGAAACAGAAAGCCCTAACCACGTGACTGGTCAGGGCTTTTAGCAACTTACTATTTAAACTATTAATCTAATCCTCTTTTGAATTCAATGATTTTAAAAATGCTATAAGATCAGCACTTTCATATACACCTGTCTCATAATCAGCTCCAAATGAGATGATTTGTCCTGCCTTACCATCAGTATTAGGAGCCAAATCAAGCGCCACATAATTACCTCCTACCAGATCAAAGAAAGGTATCCAATACGGAGTAGTATAAAGTGGCAAAACTTTATCTACTTCCACATATTCATCATATAACTCTTCCTGGGTCCAATCTTCATAAATCATTTTCCATTCTTTCCACTGCTTAAGCACTTCTTCTGGAGATAAAAAGGCAGACTTTTCTACGCCATTATGCAAAGTGAAGAAGTCCTTTAAAATAGCAGGAAACGGATAGCCCGCCAGCTTTTCAAATTCAGCATATATTTCCTCATTATCTTTAGGTGGAATAATAGAGAGCTTTTCAGCGGTTATCACTTCATTAAAAGCCTGAGCTAATTCTTCCATTGAATAAGTGGTAGGTGCTGGCTGCACATAAGGAGCTATAAAATCAGCCTTTTCCTTTTCTAAAGCTTCTCTGTTAAATTCATTAGGCGATTTTTTAATTAAACTGGCACCAGTATCTGTTACCACCATATTGTTAATTCTCAGATCTAGCGGACTCCTGCTAATACCATTTCCTGAGAAATTGTATAACCATGCCTTCTTCCCATCATCTGGGTCATCACCAGCTATAACCAGATGAGCCCATTCTACAAACACTTGATTTTTATTTATTTTGAATGGTAAAATTTTGCGGTTGGCCAAGTAGGCAAAACCAAAAAATTCTCCTTCTTCAAGACTTTCTGGAGTAATAAATAATAGCATGAGCACATCATTACCTGTTGCTGTGCTAATCGCTTCTAAAAGGTTATCCTTAAAGGTGAAATCATTCTCTATATCTTCAGGATCTTCAATAGGCGTGAAATTATTTACCGGCAATGCTGCAAAATTTACATTATCCCACTGTAACCCTTTCAATTCATCATTATAATCAAGTATATAATCCTTCATATTTTACTGTTGATATTAGAAATTTGCTTTTGTAAAGATAAAAACCGCAAATCCTAAAAAAGTCACTGAATACAGTGATTTAGCAGTAATAGAAATAATGATTTTCTGGCAATAGCAGCATTAATAGCCTATTTTTTGTTGATTTACAATGACCCCAATCAGGGCCAACCGTAATTTTTTGCTTTAGCAAACATGATTGACATCAGTTACTCTGAAATTTGACCTTTGTATATTGACCGTTTGCTTACCCATAGTTAACTTAGTTCGAAATGCAGCTATACTACTGTTCTACTTCAAGCTGCAAAAATTTAATTTGAAATAAACGCCAAAAGCCATGAAAAGAGTGCTATCATCTATGGTTTTGAGTCTACTGGTAAGTCTATCATTTGCTCAAAATATCCCTCAACCAGAATTTAGTGAAGTGCCATATTACTGGAATAAAAGTAATAGCCAACTGACCATGCTCGCCAAAGAAACGGCTGACATAAAATTCGGCATGTGCTCTGGTTTAATTTTCGAAGGTCATGCTTCAAAAACTCAAATATCAGCTGACAATATCTCTTTATTGTTTCAGTCTAAACATCCGCTAATAAGTACCATGAAGGTCTATAAGCTTAAGCAGAAGAAAAAAAGAAGAAAGACTACTGTGGCCAACCTTCGCTTTGGTGGATTAAATGTGCATGATGAAAACCTCGTAGACTTTAATATTAAAAACCTGGATGGTGATGTTTATGAAATAGTCTTTAGCCAACCTCTGGCAAAAGGCGAATACGCAATCACCAATGGGGTAGCTTCATTTACCTTTGCTGTAAAATAAATTGCACAAAAAGCTGTGTTTCTGTACTATGCGAGTTGGTAACTTGTACGCCATCGCTGTTTCTTAATTTTTTACAGAATGAAAAAAGCATTTTTTTTGGTATTACTGCTAACAGTAGTAGCCAATGGCCTTTATGCAAAAAAAGTCAAAGGCCTCATTAAATATAATGATCACACAGAAGAGGTTACTCTGAAAATTCCTGCTGGTCTCTTCGGAAACAACCCTCAATATGTTAGGCTTCAAGATGGGGTCAGGTACATAAATACTGATGGTGTAACCAAAACTTTAAAACCCTCCGAAGCTGAAGCAGTTAAGTTCTCTATCAAGGGTGAAACTATTGTGTTGGTATCAGTAGAAAACACTATTAATAAGCGGGCTGTTTATAACTTTAACAGAGATTCACACCTCTTTTTAAAGTTAGTTCTTAATGGCGAATTAAGACTATACGATTATTATACTGAGAAACATACTCCAGCTACTGATCAAAAGACTGGTACCATCAGCATAAAGCAGGAGTACTTACTAAAACTGCCGGATTCTCCTCTGAAAAATCTTAAAACAATTGGCTTTAGAAAAGACATGATGGAATACTTCAGCTATTGTCCTGAATTAGTGGAAATGCTAGAAACTAGAACCTTACGTAAAAAAGACATAGAAGCCATAGTAGAGTTTTACAACCAGAAATGTAGTAATTAGGTACTTAACAGTTGTGTAAAAGCAGCCGATATGAAACAAAGTAGAAAAGTTGAAGTTTTTTCCCATAACAGGCTTATAGGGACTAGTGAGTTGGAAGTGACAGAAGAGAGCATGGGTATACTATTTGGCAGCTTTGTACCAACGGCTCATTATTTTGATATTAGAGACACCATTTGGAAGTTTCATCACTCTGAAGATGAAGAGAATTTTTTAAACTTAAAGAACCTAAGGCTCAATGCTCAGCTCGATTGTGGTTGCTTTCTTTACCCTCTTGGAGGTTTTTTGATATTTGATATGGAAGACCTACCCGAAAAAGAAATTCAATTTGAAGCCGCAGGAGTGTTTAGACACATTGTAATTGATTGTTTCCTCAACTCTCCACCTACGCTTAAGCTCAGTAGCCCCTGGGAGCCTGTTAAAATAGAGCAGAAGATTTCTTTTGAAGATGAACTCTCCAGAGAGCTCTCACCCGATCATCCGCTGGCTGAGTATGAATATAGCGCCGTAGCCTCCTCTACTGACAGTGATGATGTACTATATGCCATACATAAGCCCGGTGATGATGTTTATGACTATGCCATAGTACACCTTACCTGGAGCAGCAAGCAAGAAAGTGACACCGCTTACCCCAGAGTAAAATTCTATAAAGAGTTTGAAGAGATTGAAGTGGTTTAGGTTGGTGCGGGCAGCTATCGATTTCAGGGTTTAAGAATATATTCCTATTAAATTAAAGTTGATCACAAGGTTATTTAGTGGTGAAGTCAGCAAAAGGAGCCATACATATGACCTTAAAACCATCCGAAATTTTCATTGACGTTCTCATCTTTGAAAACATGCTATAATCACCGAATAATGAGTATGATACAACTGAAAATCAGCGACAATATGGCTGAATTCAGGGATGCCGATCATGGCTTTGATGATTAATTTTGTTCTAAACAAATTAATTAAATGATGTCTGAAAATAACGTAATAGAACGAATAGAATTAACCCTTCATAAAGATCAGAATACCCAAAAAACTTATGTGCTCCGACAGTGTGATATAAGCTTTTCCATGGGTTATGCGATGGATGAAGAATCTAACCCCCTGATTGATGCTCACATGTCAGGATCTACCAATGCCATGCCGGATAACCTATTTCTAAATTGGGTAGCCAATAGCGCAGGAGAATGGTTTGGTGAAGTAAAGGTTTACTATGAAAACCAGGAAAACCCTCAAGTAAGCTTAAGTTTTAATAAATCGACTATTAATAGTTATAGTCAGTCTTTTGCAGAAGGCAGCGCTTTTGGGCAAGAGGGGTACTTTGCGGTTAATTTAAAAGGAGTGACTATTAATGAAGTAAAAATGAGCTAATAGATCATTTGATGATATATTGAAGATGCTGATTTAATGAAAAGTCAGCATCTTCAAATTGTTTATTCTCCACAAGTTTTATTATAGTCTTCAATTACCAGAAGACGTACTTTATCTCTAAATGCTGTCTTGTTTATAAATTTATTAAATCCTGAATTACTATTCTCGTCACCAATAGCCTTGTATTCATTATTCTTATATTTCTCTACCACTGCAGGACAATCACTTAGCTCCTTCTCCACGTTAAGGTTCTCAACCAGTCTAATTTTATCTTCTGTCTGATACACCAAGTTTGGCTCTTTACTATCTAAATATGATTGTCTCATGGCAGAAACCTCTCCCATAGACATAGGACTTGAATAATGATAGAATAAAGATATTTTATCATCTGTAATTTTTCTCATAAACATCTTCTTCGGAATCATAGATGTTCCTACTCCAGTTAAATCAGCATATTTAACACTTTCAAAAACCAATGAGTCTCCCTCATATGGATAATAGATATAGCCATCTATATCTTTGGCATCATACTTCTCGTAGTCCTTGTTCTTTATCTTTTCCTTTTCTTCAAACACATCCTTAGGTACAAAACGTATGGCAGATTGATAACTCCATGGTGCATCATAAATTTGATCATCAAAATAAGTAGTACCTTTCTCCCTTATATACCCTTCAACTCTTTTACCCTTAATAATAACAACTCCATGAGTAACGTCCTCATAGTCCATTTTCTCATCAAGTTGTGAGAACCCAGGTATCGACAATAGCATAACACCTAAAGCAAGTACAAATTTTTTCATTTTAAAAAATATTATTATGTAAAAAATACAATTATATGTATTTATTTATCTATAACAATATACTGTCTCTTTTTTTATTTTCTTTTATGCAGAGGTTTTATAGAAGTATAAGAAAGAATTATTAAGTAGCAACCTTCTTATGCTTTAATCAGTAAGCAAAAATTGAAAGAGATCTCCTCATAATTTTCAAACCCCCAAACCTCAGGACTTATCATTCTGAATTACTTGGATGGTCTTTGCGCCAGGGCCATAACTACCCAAAACTGACTGAAAGCTTTCGTTTATAGTAGGCAAAAACGCATTAATTGAAAAATCAGGTAGCTGATCAAGGCAGGTAATCATAAGGTGTTTACTCACAGATAAATGGCCATGATAATGCTTGTCGCAAGTAAGCGCATAATTTAATAGCTGCGGATCAAGCGTTGTGGTTCTAAATTCTCCCTGAAATTCATTAGTTACATTTGCTTCTTGTTCATGATTCTGCAATTGCACCTCCTGCGTATTACTCATAGGGCCATTACCATGGCGCGTTTGGTAGCATCGGGTTACATAATACAAATCTAACTTATGAGTATTTCCAAAATAATGATTTATGAACTCAATAGCATTTTTAGAGGTAGTGTTACTCCAGGTGGTATGTGGGTGAAAGCCATGTCTGGTATCTAACATAATGCCCTGACTTCCTTCAAAAATAAAATGATCAAATGAATTTTGAAGTTCTTCAAAGCTCTTTACAGTATAAAACTCTTCTATCACTTGGCAGCATTGCACATAATCATCTTCATGGTAGGTTTCCAGCTCATTCTTATAGAGTTTCTGCACCTGATCACCCAAAGCATCTACCAGCTTCTGGTAATAGTTCTTTATGCTGGTTAAGCGCTCCTTTACTACCCATTCAAAAGCTAAGTCCTGAGCAAAAAAGTAGACCTCTTCCCTATTTCTTTCTATAGTTGCTCCAAAGCCCAACCCACAAGAGCCATGCTGGTTCTGCTTTTCTATAGCTCTATTATAGGCAATGTCATAAGCTGTAGTAACCATAGCATGCGGATGAAAGAATAAGCGAGGTTGGTACTTTTCCAGATACTTACCCTCCAGTAAAATAGCTGGTGGAAATATGGTGGTATGCTCCGTGTAAAAAGTAGGCACTCCCCTGAAAGTACCTGAACCAAAATTACTGAAGGTATGACTAATATCATCAGTGGTAACGGTGTGCCCCACCTGATGCCCTCCGGAAAAGCGGATTACTAAACTTGAAGATGGGTTTTGGGATGCCAGGTAATCAGTAGTTAAACCTTTACCACAATCTCCAAAACCCAAATCAATTACTATACTACACTGCGGCATTATAGCATATCTTCTATCTCAATATCGTCAAGATTTCTGTCTGTAGCAGTACCGTTAGTGTTGGTGCTACTAGCTCCAGAGCCCTTATGGTGCTGAATTACAACTTCTGCGATTTTCTTTGCAACTGTTCTGAAATCTGGCAACTCTATGAAGTTCTCGCCCAAAAGCTCTTTCCAGTTTCCTTTACGCACATCAGACTTAGAATATTCACTATGCTCCAAGTGCAAGTGAAACACATTATACTTCTCCTGTGCTTCAGCTATAATTTCTTTGGTGGTAACAGTGTGCGCTTCCTTTTCAGAAGTGTACCTTTTAATAATATCAGCCGGTATTTCCGGGAATACAGGTTCATCGCCTATGGTAAATAAAAAGCCCTTTTGCTTTCTTTTTTCCCAGCAATCTATAGCTGTATGCCTTGCGGCGAAAAGGTGAGCCAGGTTATAGCCTTCCTGGTTATTACCTCCACCTCCTCCTTCCAGGTATACTTTAGTAAGCCACCTGTCTAACAGCTCAGCTGATGATTCAAACTGACCTACTTGTAAAGGGGCTGAGTCATAAACAAAATCACCAATTCCTAAAAACAATACTTGCGGATGCTCAATACCAGCCTCCATAAGTGAGCCGATAAGTACCGGTAAAGTTTCCTTTACTATTATCTCTGGTACTCCGCCCATACTGCCTGTTACATCCAGGCCTACTATAATAGAAAGAGACTCAGGATGCTCCTCAGAATCGCGAGATTCTCTGAATGCCACATCCGATGGATCCATTTCTTTATCTATATTTCTAGAAGTAAATATCTCGCTTCTAGACTTTTTAGCATATCCTTTAGACGTACTGAGTCTGGTATATGCCTCATAACTAAATCTTCCTCCACCCATAATTATATTAAGTTTAATTCTTCTCCAAATAAATATTCATAGCGCTTAGTAGCCACTTTAAGCTTGATCTCCAGATTACGGATTTTCACTGCCATTTCCAGATCTTTATCTACATACTGCTGAGCATCAAAGTCAGAAGCCAGTACCAAACTGTTAGCATCAGTAGGGCTCATGTCAAGCATGTTATCCTGATCTCTCTTAAGCCTTTTCAAAAGCAGAGAAAGGTCTTCTACTTTTCTTTTATACATGAGCTGAGCATCTTCTACAATAGACTTTGCTCTGTCATCAAGTATTTTATCATTATTGCGCTTCAGCGAACCAAAAAATGCGCCTTGAGACAAATTATCTTCCATAATTATTTCTTTATTAACAAAGATAACCACAAAACCCATAAAGATGCATCCCCTAATTCAGTGATATTCAGGTATTGAATGCCTCCTCCGAATGACCTCATTCTGTGGTATTATATCAGTAAAAGCTTGTTAGAGTAAACTAGCGTTAAATAAAAAGTATCTATGGCTGACATACTAATTAATTCTTTTTATAGAAACTGTCTGCTTGATCATTTGCTTAAAGAAATGCGCTTCTGCGAGATGATCTATGGTATGATTGATCCTTGTTTTCATATATTCCAGCACTTCAGTGTCATCACTCATTTCATTCTGAAGGTCATTATACCAGTGACGTAAAAGTTTTTGACAATCTGATTGTAAAAATTCTACCTCCTTCCAGGTTTGAGGCTCCTGATCTATTTCTTGTTGGGTAAACCCCTCCTCCTCCAACCTCATTTTTAGATAACTATTAGTATTATAACTCACCGTGAAGTCAAGATCAGCAATAGTGGTGAGTTCGTTAGAAAACTGAAAAGCTATAATATAAATATCTGCCAATTCATCATCTCCCAGCTGCTCAAATGACCTTTTGAGCCACATTCTTATAGTGCTACTATATATGAGCCCCAAATCAGTAGTACCTCCCATTTTTATTCTTCAGCAGCGTTATGCATTGAATTGAGCATTCTTAAACCAGCTATTGCGATACCATTATTTGGGTACTCACTCAGCACGCTTTCGTAATACTTTTTACTTTCGGCTCCTTCTCCTATTTGCGAATAACAAAAGGCAATATTACAAAGTCCCATTTCTCTATAACTCATCTTAGAAGCGCTTAGTAAAGTGATGATCCTGTATTTGTCTATAAGCTTATGCTCAGTAAAATATTTTACGCTCTCTTTAAAGTGCTGAATAGCCTCTTCATACTGATGCTTTTTCACCAAGCTGATCCCTTTTCTATGTGATTTGGCTATGGTGCTTCTCAAAATTCTGGCTATTAGTGCATAGGCTATAGCGGTTATTAAAAAGGCGTATTCTATAATTAAAGGCTTCAAGACAAAATAAATACCGGTAATCAGTAAAAACTGAAATATTAATGAAGGAATAGAAACCTGCTTGGAAACCGGAACTTTGAAAGCCATATTATTGTGGTTTTATTCAATAAAATGAAAGACCAAAAGTAAGGAAGCCATAACATAAAATGATCACTGATATCCGTGATTTTCCAATCTCACAGAAAGAGGCCAAGTGGGTTAACTTTTACTACCTTACCTTTGTAAAAGCATGAGAAGAGTACCGATATTTTTTTATAAAGTCTTGCTGGGGTTATTTTTAACAGTAGGGAGCTATCAGTTTTTACCTGGTCAGTCGGCCTCACCTGAGCCTGACAGCATAGTGTACAAATTAGATAGCCTTTTGCAGGAATACCGAAATTATTCTGAAACCGAGCCGGTAAAGGCTAAGGCTAGTGTAGAGAAACTTATAGAGCTGAGCAGCAAGCATAATCGTGTGATCTATGAAGCACGAGGGCATTACTTTTTATGTTACATTTTTGAAGCTGAAGGCAAAAACAAAGAAGCAATAAAGGAAGGTAAGCTTGCTGAGCAAAAAATAAGAGAGGCCCAAATGGATCGTGGGTTATCGGCTATTTACAACTTACTGGCTATAGCTTATCATAATCTAGGAGATAATGTAAGTGCCATGAACCATTATCTCAAATGCCTGGAATTGGCCAATGAAGAAGATAATCAAATTGAAGCGGGCCATGCTTACGGTAATATTGCCAACTTATATATAGAACAAGAGCAATATGAACGTGCTAAAGATAATCTACAAAGGGCCTATGAAGCCTATCTGGAGGCAAACTACCCTGATGGCATAGTAGCAACTCTCTTTACTATGGCTAACATCCTTAAAGACCAGGGAAATAATGAAAAAGCCAGAAATTATTATGAGCAAATTATAGACTATAGTAAAAAGTCAAACAACCTCATTCAAGAAGCCAATGCGCGTATTAATCTGGGGCAGCTGCTTTTATCAGAGAAAAAGTATAAGGAGGCATTGCCGGTACTCAAGCAAACCTACCAGCTGCTAAAAAAGCTGGGCTTCGTCAGCGATCAGGCCCGGGTGCTTAATGATCTTGGTGTAGCCTGCAAAAACCTGGATATGACTCAGGAGGCAATTGATTATTTTAACCTGGCACTAAAAATAGATGAGACAGAGAGCATCAATGACGCCGTATACATCAACTTATCTGATTTATATGCGAAGCAAAAAAATTATAAAAAGGCCTTTGATCAACTCTCCCGGTCATACACGCTTAAAGACAGCCTTAACAACATAGAAAAAGACAAACACCTGGCTGAGCTACAACAGAAATATGAAACTCAACTCAAAGAGGCTCAAATAGAGATCCTGGAAAAAGAAAAGTCCTTACAAGATGCTAAGCTATTGCAATCAGAATCTGAAGTAGCCAGACAAAAACAATTGAGAAATGCCTTTATCATTGGGTTTGTGCTAGTACTCATTACGCTGGTACTACTTCGCTATTTTTATGTGCAAAGAATGAAAGTACAAAAGCAGCTGGCATCACAAAAGGAAGAGAATGCCAGGCATAAAATCAATGAACTGATAAAGGATTATCGGCTTGATTCTATTAACAAGTATAATGAAGGGCAGCAACAGGAAAGAAAACGCATCGCTCGTGAAATACATGACGGACTGGGTAGTGACCTGGCCAGCCTTAAAATGTCTTTTGAGCATTACATGAGCCAGCAGCATGGTAATAATGCCTTACAAAAAATGCTGTACACTATTCAAAGTATTTATAAAGATCTGCGTAGCATTTCTCATCAGCTACACCCTCCTGCTTTTTCTGATCACGGCTTTTGTGATTTCTTAAATCAGCTGGTGGCTGATAAAATGAATGATGGCAATATAAAAATGAAAGTCATTTGCTTCCCTGAAGAGGAAATAGATGCTTTGCCCGACAGGATATTAGCTGAGGCCTATCGTATAATTCAGGAACTAATTACCAATATCATAAAACATGCTGAAGCCAGCAACAGCGAAATTCAGGTGACCAAACACGAAGACTATATAAACATAGTAGTAAGTGATAATGGAAAAGGCATGCCGAATAAAACTCAAAGCGGTATTGGGCTTAGAAATATTCAAGAACGACTGGAATATCTGGGTGGTCATATAGATATAGACAGCTCTGCCAACGGAACTACCATTAATATAAACATTCCTTTATCTTTGGACGCCACAAACGAATAGCCATGGAGAAAAAATTCAATATAATAATTGCCGATGATCATGTGATGTTTTTGGATGGCCTCCACGCTATTTTGTCTGAGTTGCCAGAGATTGACACCATTCACTTAGCTACAGACGGTATGCAGGTTATGAGACTTTTACACCAGTTTAATGATGTAGAACTAGTGATTAGTGATATCAATATGCCCAAAATGGACGGCCTATCACTACTTACTGAAGTGAAAAAATTTGATCCTAAGATCAAGTTCTTTATTCTAAGCATGCTGGAAGATGTGCGCACCATTAATAAGGTGATTCAAAAAGAAGCCGATGGTTATCTCTTAAAGTTTGCAGATAAGGAAGAACTTAAAGCTGCAGTAAAAGATGTACTGGCCGGAGAGCAGCATTACTCTGATACCGTAAAAGAACGCTACATGAAAAGTGTCTTTGAAAAAAAGAAAAAC
The DNA here is from genome assembly GCF_021389955.1 of Fulvivirga maritima. Classification (NCBI taxonomy): domain Bacteria; kingdom Pseudomonadati; phylum Bacteroidota; class Cytophagia; order Cytophagales; family Fulvivirgaceae; genus Fulvivirga; species Fulvivirga maritima. The sequence goes on along the minus strand of NZ_CP089980.1, from coordinate 1,838,612 downwards.
CCTACGGTAGAGCTTTCGGCAAGAGAAACTGAGATTTTGAAATTATTAGCAGATGAACTTACCTCTAAGGAAATAGCTGAGCAGTTATTTATTTCGGTAAATACAGTAGAAACACATCGTAAAAATATATTGCTGAAAACCGGCTCTAAAACTACTACAGGAGCGGTAAAGTATGCCATAGAAAATGGCATACTCGATTAAAAACTGCTTATTCTAGTCTTAATGTTTATTATCTGCCTTCCTGTATACTTCAGGAATCTGGCTGTTAATACTATCTAGCATAGCATCAAAATTATCTTTATTACTAGGAAAAAACTCGCAATAGGTCATTTTACCAGTACTTAAGTCTAGCATGCATAGCATAAGTCCTTTGAGCTCTTGCGTAGCCGGACGCTCATCTCCCTCAATGGTGGGCTCAGACACTTCAAATCCTCCATATACTTTTTCAATATTATTTTGGTTAACCCAATGGTAATGGAGATATGGCTTTATATTATAATTAGGATGCTTTTTGGCCAATTTCTCTTTCATCTGTGCGAGTGCCTTTTCTCTCACTTCAGCCACTCGCCCATCCTTCGCCAGTCCTCTAAAATCAATGTATACATTCTTATTAAGCTCCGCAGTGATAGGAGTCTGATATATCCCTTTGGGCTCTAAGGGAGTAATGAAATTAAGAGTCATAGAAGCCGTATAATCACCCAAGTGTGGTCTAAAAACAGTGGCCGTTTTCACAGTCATTTCTCTGATCTCATCAGCCACTGGCTCATGGTCTAATTCCAAATTAATGGTCCAGTAACTAATCTCTCCTATCTTAACATTAGGGCCTAAAGCTGCCTTCAAATCTTCTTTTCGCTGATATGCCTCCAAAGCCTTTTGGTACTGACTTGCCAGGGTATACTCTTGCCCATCGTATGTTTTCCTAGGTACTTTCTTCTTGGCATCCCAGAAAAACATAAACTCTATCTCAGGTTTATCCACAGACTCTAGTTGATAATAAAACATATTCGGATTCATATTACCCTCATTAAAGTGCCGCCTTACATCGGTTATCACCCAAGCATTATCGTATTGTTCTTTTATTACTTTTTCAAGCTCCGCTTTTGCTTTCTTTTCTGATATAGAAAAAATCAAAATTATATCCATCCCGAGCTTCAGTATTAGAAAAGGTATCATAGTTATTCCTATTAATATTACAAGTCCTACACCTATGTAAATAAGTATCTTCATTGGTATTGAATTTTTTTGACAGTTTAAAGATAGATGAATCAAAACCCCTTTCATTCACTGAATTCCGTGATTATTATAATTCATCATAGCCAAAAAACAGCCCTCACGGAATTCAGTGAGTTTACCATTTCACCGCTAGTGGTTACTTATAAAAGCCACCCGCATGATAGCTTTGCTTCAGTTATTTAAAAAGAAATTTGTTATGGGATTACAAGAAAAAAAAGCTATTCAAGGTATTAAAGATCAATACTTTAACGATTACCAAAAAGAACTTAATGAAGTAGTAGGTAAAGAATTGCCTATTGACATTCAGTGGGATACTTTTAACACAGACCTAAACGCTATTAAATTTATTCCTAGCGTTTGCTTACAAAGAACGGTAGATGCTTTTAAAGAAATTTGCTCTGACGCTATAGGTAAAGAGGCTATTCAGGAAAGCGTACAAACTATAGTAGTTCATAATATAGAACCAGAAAATGCTGAAGCTAACAAAAGCCTGGTTTTTGACGGCGGTGTATTTACTATAAGAGCCAGCTACGGAGGCCATCACAGCGGATTTTTTACTGATCTCCAAATAAGAGAGTATTTAGAAAACGCTCTATAAAAAAGATCGAAATCTATTATCAATTGACAGCTGGGCTGTCTCAAGAGTAACTTTTAGGTCAGATTGATCTGTCGAAGACTTGACTATTTTGAATAGGAAGACTTTGCAAGCACCTCAATGTGACATTCACTAATTAAGTAACTACTTTTGAGACAGCCCATTTTTTATGCTCAAAAATTGAGTACATAAAAGTGCTTTCATTAACTCACTCATATTCAGGTCAAGGTATAATTGGTGAATTCATCATTTCCGAATAGATTTACCTTCTATAATTCATCTATTTCTATGACTACAGAAAATAAGAGCAGGAGCATGCTATGCATTCCCGGTAAATGGCAGAGCCGAGAAGAAATTCTTTCAGCTATCACCACCAGCAATATGAATGAATTCATTTTTGCCGGTAACGTGCTCTTAAACTTAAAAACCAACGAAGCTTTTGAAGTAGAAATTTATGAAAAGGATAGCTATATGAAGAATTCATTCCGCTACACAGGAATGATCAATGGTTTATCAGACGAATTTTTAAACGAAATAGATGAGCATAACCTGACCATATATCTCTCTACTGAAATTGGCGATCTTGAAAAAGCAAAGGGACTGGCCCTTGCAGGTAATGCCATTTTAAAAGCAGGCGGTATAGGAGTTAAAGTAGAATCTACAGGTATTTCCTTTACTAAAGAACAGTGGTCACAATCAATCAATAACCTGGAGGCCACTACCCTCTATCACATGTTTGTATTGCCTACAATCACTAATGGGCCAGACATCACCTACACTTGTGGCATGCATAATTTAGGATTGAAAGATTGCATTGTTTATAACGAAACTTTTCATGATGCTGCGCAGCTGATTTTTATTTTCAATTATTATCAGCTCCTGGAAAAGCCAGAAATTACTATCGGACAAACGTTTAGCACCGTCGCTGATGCTCCTGTGTTTTTAATTACTGAAGAAGAGCAGCAACCCAACCTTGGAGATGAGCTTTTTGAAAACCCTTACGGTATGTGGAAACTGATGAGGAAAGAAAATGCAACTCGATAGAGAAGCTTAAAAAAAACCCTGGATTTACCTCAAATTAAGACCAGGGATTTTACAGAAACCTAACATTAATACATAGAAATATCATTAAAGCGGATTTCCTTTACACTAATACTCATCTGTGGTGAAGTAGAAAAGCTATATCCGTCACTAAAAGATTCATTGTAAGAATAGACTCTACCTCCGCCGAAGGAAAGCTTTCTCAACAGCTCACCGGTGTTTTTATTATTAATTAAGATCTCCCCTTCCATATCTGTAATACTTTGAGATATCCATCGTAATAAATACTCATCAGCTATTGTAGGAAAGGCTATAGTTATACTCACCTCAGGTTTTGGAATGCTATCATTACTGTCATAGGCCTCTCTTACATAATAGTAGTCCACCGCCTGTAAATGGTATTCGTGGTACTCCTTCTCTTCAGGGGTTTTCATCCTGATTTTTATATCAGGAATGGGACCATTTTCCTGGGCATAACTTAGACTGAGCCCCATTATTAAAGCCACGCCTAATAGTATTAATCTTTTTGCTATCATAGTTTTATAGTTTCTCTTCTATTTTTTCTTGCATATAATCATTTGACCAAATGTCTTTGGCCGCCTTTCTCATATCTAGCTTTACTTTTAAAGTACCTGCTTCAAGGTCAATTCCATTTTCATCACCTCCAATAAGTAGTATTTCTTTCACACTCTCTTGTAAAGCCTCTTTACCCATAGCTTCTTCAGAAATCTTTTCTATGACGG